>DATJNC010000097.1:0-28496 GCA_035508395.1 Terriglobales bacterium
GGCGAAATCACCCTCTCGCATCCGCGCTTTTATTGGGGAGAAACCGGCAACGTCAACATGCGTCCGTGGCTGAATCTGCATCTGCCCTCGTCGCGCGACACGGTTCCGACCGGCTACAACTACGTGCTGCCCGACGCGAACGGCTGGAGCCGCTATCTCCATTTCGAAGCGGCGTGGATTTTGGTTGCGACTGGTTTGCTCTACGTGATTTGGGGAGTTTTCCACGGACACTTTCGGCGGAACGTCTTCCCTGCTACGGCCGATCTCTCGATCAAGAAGATCGGCAGCTCGTTGCTGAGCCATTGCCGCTTCGAGCGGCCGGGCGCGGAAGAAGCGTGGTCGTACAACGTGCTGCAGCGCGTGACCTACCTCGTCGTCATCTTCGTGCTCTTCCCGCTGATGATCTGGACTGGACTTGCGATGTCGTTCGCATTCGATGCGGCGTTTCCGGCAACGGCCAACTTACTCGGCGGCCATCAGACCGCGCGTTCGCTGCACTTCATCGTGACGATCTTGCTGGTGCTGTTTCTGCTGGTGCACGTATTCATGATTGTCTTTGCAGGATTCGTGGCTCGCATGAGAGCCATGATCACGGGACGAGTGGTCGCGAAGGATTGATTGGGGCTGCGTTCGTAACCTCAGGGGCTAAAGCCCTGAACAAGCGGAATCACGCGGCCCTGAAGGGACGCTCTTCCAGGGTTGAACCCTTTGGGTTTTTTAGTGACTGAAGGCGGAACGAACCTATGAGCGAAATCTCTCGACGGAAGCTGATCACGACCGGACTCGCGGCTGCGGCTGGCGTTTCGGGCATCGGCCTGGCTGCGAAGCTTGCCCAGAGCCACGGACTGATTCCACCCGACGCAGCCACGCGCTTTGGCGCTGGCGAAGCGCTCACCTACGCCGCGCAGAGAGTGCTGGGCAGCCATGCCATGGCGCGCGAATTCTCGCGCAGCCAGATTTCAGAGAAACCCTTCGCCAACGAAGTCGATCCGTTGGGCGACGAATTCAAGCATCTGCAGGATGGCGGTTTCGCAGATTGGCGTTTGACGGTTGATGGCATGGCGGCGCGGCCAACGACGTTCTCATACTCCGAGATCAAGAGCTTTCCTAAGAGTTCGCAGGTCACCATGATCGGTTGCGAGGAGGGTTGGACCTACATCGCGGAATGGTCAGGTGTGCCGCTCTCCTACATCCTCGATCGCGTGGGCGCGCTGCCGCAGGTTCGCTATGTGGTTTACCGCTCGTACCAAAAAGCTTGGTGGGAAAGCATCGATATGTCGGATGCGCTGCATCCGCAAACGCTGGTTGCAACGGGCATGAATGGAGCGGACCTTCCCGTGCCTTTCGGTGGGCCTCTGCGTTTGCGCGTGGCACGACAGCTCGGATATAAAAACATCAAATACCTCAAGCAGATCACTCTCACGGATAACTTGAAGTCGTTCGGCAAGGGCCTGGGCTCGTCCTCTCCAGAAGCTGGATATGCCTGGTATGCGGGGATCTGATTGTTTGTCACCCGCCCCTGTGACCGCGGTCCTTGCGCGCGGGCCTTTCTATCCTAAGCTGAAATTAGCTGGACTCCTACATTTCGCGTCAATACTCAACCACAACGAGCACGGCGTGCCCGCGAAGGAGCGAAGCCATGACGAAAATCCTGCTGATTGCTGGCGGAATTCTCAACACGCTCTTCTGTATCTTCCATGTTTTCCTGGGCTATCAGATTCACTCTCTCATGCATCTCGCGCCGCCCGTTCGCGCGCTTCTGGAAGCGCTCAACGCCGGCGGAGCGCTGTTCATCCTCTTTTTCGCCTACGCCTCTCTTCTGCGAGGCGCAGAACTGATGGAAACCGGCCTTGGCCGCGCCGTTCTCGCGCTGGTCTCGGTTCTCTACCTTTCGCGCGCGGCCGAGGAGTTCTTCCTGTTCCAATTCACGCCGATCATCTTTGCCGGCTGCTTGCTCGTCGGCGCAATCTACGTGACGCTGTTTGCGATCGCGCCGCGGAAAAGCCCGGCTCCTCCGCTGGAAGTGGTTGAGATCGAGTCGGTTTGGCGCGAGCATTTGACGACCGCCTGATCGGATATCTGGCGAGAGACGATGGCGTTTGCTGCCGCAAGCGCGCGATGTCGGATGGCTGGGAGATGTGAGGGATTGCCGCATCAGGAACGCCAACGTTCTCCACAGGCAATATGAAGGGTTCTCTGCCGATTCCTCGTTATCAAATCTAGCGGGTTGATCTCGGGCGATTTCAGACTCGAGCCAGCGCTTAGACTGCGCAGCAGTTGTCCTCAAGACCATCGCGTTCCCCACGAGGAAAAGAACCGGCTCCCTCGTTGACCTCCCCTGAGCCAAGTTCTAACATCGTCGGATATTCGTGGGGCGTCGCGGATGTCGCTCAGTGAGATTTCACATTATCGAGTGCTTGGCCGGCTTGGCGGCGGCGGAATGGGAGTCGTCTACGAGGCGGAAGATATTCGCCTTGGGCGCAAGGTCGCAATCAAACTTCTTCCCGAAGAGACGGAGAACGATCCACAGGCGCTGGAGCGCTTTCAGCGCGAGGCGCGGGCAGCCTCGTCGCTGAATCATCCACATATTTGCACGATTTACGAGGTCGATGAGTTCCAGGGCAAATACTTCATCGCCATGGAGCTGCTGGAGGGAAAATCCCTCAATCGGATGATCATCGGGCGTCCATTGCCGATGGCGACGTTGCTTGACATTGCCATCGACGTGGCCGATGCGCTCAGCGCGGCGCATGCGAAAGGCATTGTGCATCGGGACATCAAGCCGGGAAACATATTTGTGACGACGCGCGGCGATGCCAAGGTGCTCGATTTCGGCCTGGCGAAAGTGACGGCGAGTTCGGCCTCGGTTGATTCGTCCGCGCCAACGGAAAGCATGCCTGAGCATCCGACCAGCGCCGGGGTGGCATTGGGAACGGTGGCGTATATGTCGCCGGAGCAGGCGCGCGGAGAGACTCTCGATGCGCGTACGGATCTGTTCTCGTTCGGAGCAGTGCTGTATGAGATGGCGACAGGACTGGCGCCGTTTCGGGGAAACACGTCGGCAATTATTTTCGACGCGCTGCTGAATCGGGTGCCTGAGCCGGTGACCAAGTCGAATGCGAATGTCTCTCCGGAGCTGGATCGGATTGTCGCGAAAGCGCTGGAGAAGGACCGCGACTTGCGGTATCAGTCGGCAGCAGAGATAAGAACTGACCTCAAACGGCTGAAACGGGATTCAGAGTCGGGACATGCTTCGGCTCCCCGGCTCGGGGAGTCGGCGGCGATGGCGCGGCCGGCGAGCCAGTCGAAGAAGTTATGGGCTTATGTTTCGCTCGCACTGTTCTTGATGGCGGCGGTCGGTGCGGGTCTTTTTTTCGGTCTGCGGCGTCCGGTTACCGTGGCCAGCACGGAGTGGCAGCAGATGACGGATTTTCCCGATTCAGCGGTGCAGCCATCGCTCTCGTCCGATGGACACATGCTCACCTTTATTCGCGGCCGAGATACTTTTGTGACGGCGGGCCAAATTTATGTGAAGTTCCTGCCCGATGGTGCGCCGGTCGCCTTAACACATGACGATACGCAAAAGCTCGGCCCGGTCTTCTCGCCCGATGGGGCACGCATCGCATACACCTCACAGTCGTCGCGCACATGGGACACTTATGAGGTTCCGGTGACAGGGGGCGAACCTCGCCTGATGTTGCCGAATGCGACCGGATTGAGCTGGATCGACAGCCAGCGAATGCTGTTCAGCGAGATTCGCGGCGGCGTGCACATGGGGTTGGTAAGCTCGGGTGCGGCCCGCGCGAACGAGCACGATCTGTATTTTCCCGCGCGCGACACGGGAATGGCCCATCGTTCTTACGTCTCGCCCGATAAGCAATGGGTTGTGATTGCGGAGATGATCGCCGGTGAACGCTGGCTGCGCTGTCGGCTTTTGCCCATGAATGGCAGTTCGGCGGGCAACGCAATTGGACCTGAGGGAGAATGCACATCCGCGGCCTGGTCTCCGGATGGCAAGTACATCTATCTTTCGGTTGGTCCGGACCCGTCGACGTTTCATATCTGGCGGATGAAGTTTCCCAATGGGGCCGCACAGCAGTTGACCTCGGGTCCCACGCAAGAGGAGGGTGTCGCCATCGCTCCCGATGGCAGGTCACTGATCACGTCCGTCGGGACCGAGCAAGGATCGGTGTGGGTGCACGACGCGAATGGAGATCGTCAAGTTTCTGGCGAAGGCTTCGCGTTCTTTCCTTATTTGAACCGCGATGGCACGCGCCTGACTTACCTGCTGCAAAGTCACCAGAACCATCCGGGCGCGGATGCTTCGCACCAGAGCCTTGAAACCAGATTGATTCGCATGGATATGAAAACCGGAGATACGACGGAAATGTTTTCAGGCCCGGATGTCGGCGACTATTGCATCACTCCGGATGAGAAGCAACTGTTCTATGTTGCGCGGGGAACCGACCGCCGCAAGCACATCTGGGCAGTTCCTGCCGATCACGCGCGTCCGCCCAGGCAGATCAGCCCGAACGACACCACGGACGATAATCTTAGCTGTCTGGATGATGGGAGTGTCGTCTTCAGCCGGGGCGAGACGGGTTCAACCCGGGCCTATCGCATGAAACCGGACGGCGGTGAGGCGCAACCGATCATGAGGCTGTCTTTGTTCAGCGTTGCTGCCGTTTCGCCTGACGGGCAATGGCTCGCTGGGTGGCAGCGCATAGGTGACGGGGCACCGATTCTAACCCTCTTTAACTTACAGGACGGATTTCAGAGGCAACTGTGCGACTATTGCACGGCGCTGTGGTCCGCTGACAATAAAAACCTATATATCTCATTTGCCTTTCTCTCGAAGAGTGACGCGAAAGATCGCGGACAGACTTACGTCTTACCCTGGAAGCCAAGGTCGAGCCAGCAGGCGCTGCCTAAGTCGGACACGCGTGTTGAGGCCGATATTGCCAAGATCGCGGCAGTAGTTACCGCCGCACGCCAAGCCGACGGATTCGCTCCGGGCCCTTCACCCGAGGTTTATGCATATAGCCGCGTGGACGTTCAGCGCAACCTGTATCGCATCCCGCTGCCGTGAGCGTATACCCAAGGCTTGCGCCGTGGGCTGAGTTCTTACGCCGCTCCGCGGCTATGACGTCGGTCCTTGCGGTGGTTAAGGGTATAGGGATCCTTCGACTCCGTTCGGCATTCGCGTCACTGCGCTCAGGATGGCTTCGTATGAGAACGCGGGTGTTGGCCGAAAGAAGTGCATGGGTCCTTCGCCCACTCGCTGCGCTCGGGCTCAGGATGGCAAGATGGAAAGCAATGCTAGGAGGCGCGGAACACCGGCTTCGGAGGCGAGCAGATCGATTCGAACCAGCGGCTGATGTAGACCTGGGAATGCGCTTCGCCGCAGAAATGTCGAGCCGTGGGGCTGTCGGCGGCAGATTGCTCCCAGCGCAGGACAGTGAGCTTTTCGTCTCCGCACTCGATCACAAACCAGTGCACGGGATTGTCGCTGACGATGCCGCAAATCTCACATTGAAACTCGCGAAACGTTGACATAGCAGACCCCTGGAGTTGGAGCGATTATAGCAGCGGGCATCGAGCATGCGAAATCGATACCGGGGTTCTGCATGAATCCAAACCCTACCTTCGAGCCAAGCCAGAAGTTCTTGACCCCGGACGAGAGAAGGCGTAGCTTTCCGTCCGAATCGTCTGTTCGCGCTTTTTCGCACAAATTGGGGATCGCAATTTGCGAGACGAAAGGAGATTTCCATGGTAGCTCTGGCCGCACTCTGGCTGCCGATCGTAGTGGCCGCAGTGATTGTTTTTATCGCGAGTTCCATCATGCACATGGTGCTGCCCTATCATCGCAGCGATTACAGTCAGCTTCCCGATGAGGACAAGATTCGGGCGACGCTTCGCGCGGCGAATCTAAAGCGAGGGCTTTACGTGTTCCCGTTCTGTACCCATAAAGAGATGAAGTCGCCCGCGATGGTCGAGAAGTATAAAGAAGGACCGGTGGGACTGATCACGGTGATGCCCAACGGCGCGCCCGCCATGGGCAAATTCCTGGGGCAGTGGTTTCTTTTCTGCCTGATCGTCTCGTTTT
Source organism: Terriglobales bacterium (assembly GCA_035508395.1). GTDB lineage: Bacteria > Acidobacteriota > Terriglobia > Terriglobales > Acidobacteriaceae > Acidiflorens. The sequence continues at coordinate 6,107 of DATJNC010000097.1, forward strand.
TTGTCGCGTATCTCACGGCACACACGGTGCCGCAGGGAGCCCACTATCTCAAAGTATTTCGCGTGGCCGGGACCGCGGCATTTCTCGCTTATGGATTGGGACACCTGAGCGACGGCATTTGGAAGGGCCAGTTATGGGCAATGGCGATCAAGGAAACCATTGATGGGCTGGTGTATGGCCTACTGACGGCGGGAGTTTTCGGCTGGCTGTGGCCGCGATAGATTCAACAGTTGGACTTGTTGGACTTGTGATACACGGCGGGCGAGAGGCCCGCCGCTCCTTTTCGTGATGCATTCATGATGCAGAAGGGGCGGACAGGAGTGTTCGCCCCGCACGTCGGGTTTCAGACTCTAGGCCCAGCGCCGGAAGAATAATGCCTGTCGCGCCACCGGATGCGTTTTTTCCGAGAGCGCAGCAAGCTGGCGTTCGCTCAAAGGCGTGAAGTCGCGGGCGAATTGCACATTCTCTTCCAATTGCGCGATCGTGTCGCAGCCGATGATCACGGTGCTGACGGGTTGCGAGAGCGTGTAGTACATCGCCTCTTTCATGGCGAGGGTGCCAGGGCCGGGCGCGGTTCCTTCGAAGCCGCTGGCATGATGCTGGGCCGGATTCCAGCTGGCGAGAATTCGGCCGCGGGCAGGAATCTTCATGCCGATGATCCCCATCTGTTTTTCGACAGCGAGCGGCAGCAACTCCTCTTGAAAACTGAGGTGATGCTTGTCGGCGGCGTTGAGAGCCATGAGAATCTGATCGAACTGAAAGCGCTTGAGGCACTGAATGAGCGGATCGGGATCGTGATGGCCGGTGACGCCGAGGAAGCGGACCATCTTTTGCTCTTTCGCTTGCTGCAAAGCTTCGATGGCGCCGCCCTTGGCGAAGATGCGATCGACGTCGCCCTGATCGTCGATGTGATGAAGCTGCCAGGCATCGAGATGATCGGTGTTGAGCAACTTGAGCGATTGCTCGAGCAGGCGCAGTGAGCCGTCGCGGGTGCGATCGTGAGTTTTGGAGCAGAGATAGGCCTGATCGCGCCGGCGCTTCATCACCTGGCCGATGTAGCGCTGGCTCCAGCGATCTTCCCCTCCGTACATGGCTGCGGTGTCGATGTAATTGACGCCGAGGTCGAGAGCGCGCTCGACGATGGGAACGGCAACGGCTTCGTTATTGGGTTGTTCGATGGCGGCTTGGCCCCCGAGACTGAAGATGCCGACGCGATAGCCGGTGCGTCCCAGATTGCGCGTGGGCATGGCCTTCTCAGTGACCGGATTTGAGGGTAGAGGGGGTAAAACGCTGGCACTCGATTCGGCCACCTTACCGGCAACCATGGCCGCGCTGAGAACGCCTGTTGTTTTGAGAAAGTTACGGCGGGATGAATCAGGATTATCGGGCATAAGAACCTCCGAACAAAAGATGCTATGCCCATAGCATAGAGTGTGCAACCTGCTTCACATGGCCAATGTTAATGATCTGTAAATCTGTCAGCCTGCTTCTGCAAAATGGGCGTTGGGCCTTCAAGATAGTGTCTGGCTCAGGCTGTGGATTTCGTCTAGAATGGCTTCTGCGGCTTCGTTTCACGCCCCAGTTCCGAAGCATCCGCAAACTTGCTTCCAGCATCTGAGGTGTCCCATGAAACGAAGTGTTAATTGGCGAAGTACTGTCTGCGTTGTTCCCATCCTGCTCCTAGTTATTATTCTGATTGCGAACGCGTGGTGGCAGACCACGGCGCGAGCAGCTGCTGTCTTCAAGGGCGTCCTGACTTATCACAACGACAACAACAGGAGCGGCTACAATCCAGACGAATCGACGCTCACGTTCAAGAACGTCAATTCGACGAAGTTCGGGAAGTTGTTCGTCGTGAGCACTGACGGACTCGTCGATGCGGAACCGCTGTACGCTCCGAATCTGACGGTCGCAGGCGGCACGCATAACGTGCTGTTCGTGGCGAGTGAGCATGGGACGGTCTACGGATTCGACGCGGACAGCGGGGCAACGCTTTGGCATGTGACCACACTTAAATCTGGCGAGACCACCTCTGATAATCGCGGCTGCGGGCAGGTGACGCCCGAGATTGGAGTGACATCGACTCCGGTAATCGACCTGGCCGAAGGACCGCACGGCACCATTTATCTGGTCGCGATGAGCAAGGATTCTTCCGGAAACTACCATCAGCGGCTGCACGCGCTCGATATAACCACTGGGGCAGAGCAATTTGGCGGACCGGTCGACGTGGCGGCGCAATATCCTGGGACAGGCGCGAACAGCCAGAACGGGAATGTGATCTTCGATCCCAAACAATATAAAGAGCGGGCTGCATTGCTTCTGGTGAACCATGTGGTGTACACGACATGGGCTTCGCACTGCGATGACGAACCTTACACCGGTTGGGTGATGGGATACAACGAGGCCACGCTCGCGCAGCAGTATGTGTTGAATGTGACGCCGAACGGCAGCGAAGGCGCAATCTGGGCGGCAGGGGCGGGCCCGGCGGCAGATCAATCGGGAAACATTTATTTTCTTGACGCCAACGGCACCTTCGACACCACACTGAACGCTGAGGGGTTCCCGGACAATGGCGACTATGGAAATGCCATTGTGAAGCTCTCGGTCAAGGCGAAGAAACTGATAGTCTCCGATTACTTCAATATGTACAACACGGTGAGCGAATCGAATGCGGATGAGGATCTTGGTTCAGGCGGCGCCATGGTCGTTCCGAACTTCAAGGACGCGAGCGGAGCGCTGCACCTGCTTGTGGTGGGTGCGGGAAAAGACCGCAACATCTATCTCGCCAATCGCTCAAATATGGGCAAGTTCAATGCAAACAACAACAGTCAGCTTTATCAGGAAGTCACGGGAGCGTTGAACGGATCTGTGTTTTCCGCGCCGGCTTATGAGGGCAAGCGGATCTACTATGGCGCGGTTGGAGATAACATCAAGGCGTTCGCCTTCGGTTCGAACGGACAGTTGGTTTCGACTCCGCAGTCAACGACCAGCGAAAAATTTGGTTTTCCCGGGACGACGCCAAGTATTTCCGGCGGTACAGCAGCCGACCTGATTCTGTGGGCGACAGAAAACACTTCGCCGGCAGTTCTTCACGCTTACGAGGCAGCTAACCTAGCGGAAGAACTCTATAACTCGAACCAGGCCGCGAACGGACGCGATCAGTTTGGCAATGGGAACAAGTTCGTCACGCCGATGATCGCGAACGGGAAAGTGTACGTGGGAACACAAACAGGAGTGGGGGTGTTCGGATTGCTGCCATAGTCGCGCGAGATTGAACGATATTACGGGACCGACGGCGAGGCGGCCCGTCGGCGCTTTACTTTCCGACTTCTGTCTGCCCCAGCACAATCTTCATCAATTCGAAAGCGAGTTTCGGAGCATCGGCCGCATCATCGTTGATGAGAACCACAATACCGGCGCGCTTTTCAGGAACGATCAGGAACTGGGTGCTGCAACCTTGCTGGCCGCCGCTGTGGCCGACATCGTAAAAGCCTGAGCCCTTCCCCGTACCCCAGCCGAGAGCATAGTCATCTTCCATGCCATCTGTGGGCTTGAGTGGAGTCCACATGAGTTCGCGTGTGGCGCGTGTGACGATGCGATTGTCGAGCATGGCGACTTCGAATTGAGCCATATCATCGGCGGATGAGAGCCAACCGCCACCGGGGATTTTGTAGCTGGAATCGAGAAAATCCGCGTTTCGGATCTCTCCGGATTTTTCCTGGCTATAGAAGCGCGTGCGAAATGGGATGATGGCGAAGCGGTCATCGGGAACAGTGCGAGTCATGCCGGCCGGCAAGAGGACATTTCTGGTCACGTAATCGACATAAGAATTGCTCGAAGCGCCCTCAATCGCACACCCCACCACCGTGAATCCCTGCGTGGAGTAATGAAATTCAGTGCCTGGTTTTGAGACCAGGGGATCATTCTTGAAGAAATCGAGCCCGCTCTGAACCGGGTTTGAAAAATGCCTGGTGTTGCCGACCTCGGGATCTTCCTGGGAATTGGATTTGTAATGACGGATCCCGGCGAGGTGTCCCATAAGTTCGCGGGTTGTGATCGGGCTATCTTTCTGCGGGAATGCCGGGCAATATTTCTGCACCGGAGCGTCGAGGTCGAGCTTGCCTTGCTGCCAAAGCAGCATCGCCGCGGTCGCAGTCAGCGATTTCGAAATGGAACCCAGCCGATAAAGGGTAAGCGAGGTGGCAGGCACCGAATTCTCAAGATCGGCAAAGCCGAATCCGCCCGACCAGTCTTCGACGCCATTTTCGACCACCGCGACCGAAACTCCGGGAGCGTGATTCCCAGCCATGAAACGAGAAACGGCCGTTTCGATCTGCGCGCGTTTATCCGGAGCAAGCTGCGGCGCCTGGGCAAGTGAGAGAGGCGTCCAGAAAACCGCCACGAGCGCCGCCAGAAATAAATTCGAGCCACCAGCAAACAGACAAGCCTTTGTTCGATACATGCAGAAGATTCTATTTGATATCTCCGCAGTCTGAGCCAAGGTACTTCGAGGTGAAGGTAATGTCGGAGACCATGCTGCGGCCATTCGTATTGGTGACCGCGTGCGATGTGCCCTTCGTGCTGTCGGGCCCGATCACGTCGATGATGGTGGTGGAATCCACAGTAGCTTTGTTGTCGGAATCCTTGTTCATTTCGCAGTGAAATTTGATCTCGGCGTGGGTGGGTGAAGAACTCGTAATGGTGTGCGTACAGTTTTCGCGCTTTTCGTTCGAAAACGCCATTCCCTTTTCGATTTTCTCTTTGGTCACACAACCTTTTACAACCGTGGTATGGCCGTTGGAACTCATACCTCTCTGCTTCATCATGGCTTCCATCTGGGCGCGTTGCTCCGGAGTCAGCTTGGCCAGGACGTCATCGGGAATGCTCGGCATCCCCGGCATCCCGGACATGTTCAAGGTCGTCTCCCACAACCCCTCTTTGACATTGATCATGGTCAATTTATCGGCAGCCATGGAAACAGCCGGGGCAAGAATAATGAACGCAGTAAGTACAAAAGCCGGAAGTGCGAAAGTATGATCGGCAAAAGCAGCGACAAGCTTTGAACGCATCAGGGAGCCCTCCTCAGGCCGCGCAAGAGATTAAACAGGGAAGGTGACGGGAGCCACAAGCAAAAAGTGAGAAAACTGGCTGAGATGAAAGCGGCTGCGTCTCGCTTCGAGCGAATTGTCGTTCGGTGAGCGGATGTCGCTTCTGTTGCGATAAATGTTTATGCTTTGCGTGGCCGTGCAGTTGGGGAACTTCCGATGCGCTTGATGGCGCTGCGTGTACCTGAGATCTCGCGGCTCAGAATTTCCATGACTTCGAAGCACAGTTCGGGGCTGCTTCGCAGGCATGCCGTCAGTTCTGGGCGCGACACGCACGCCAGTTCGGCACTCTCGACCACCACCGCCGTTAAACTGTAAGGAGCGCCAGCCATAGCGGAGGGCAGCCCAACGAGGTGTCCTGGGCCGAGGACGCGGTCGGGAAGAACGGGGTTGGAAGGCTCGAGAACGAGGCGCACGCGGCCGCTGAGAATCAGAAATAATCCCGCACAATGGTCGCCGCAACGAAACAGTACAGCGCCCTCTGGCCGGATGGCGAATGTAGAAACCTGCAGAAGCTGCTGGCGCAATGCAGACGAAATGGCCAGGTCGTGGGACGCAAGGGCCATGGATTCCTCCCCCGTGCGGGTATTTCTACCGAAGAGCAAACATTGGTTCTGTGACATCGATCACTGTTGTGTGTGAGCTGTTCTCCGGGGCTGGAAAATGGCCGACAGCGCTGTACAAATGGCGGCCATTTCGATACAAAAGGGGCATCGCACCTGCGCGATTCGGGGCCATACGTTGTCCACCACGGGCGTCTATATCAGACCCAGAACATTACGAGAAGCGCTGGCTGCATTGTCAGCGGGCGAGGCGCGCATTCTTTCGGGCGGAACCGATTTTTATCCGTCATTGGGAGAACGTGTTGTCGAAGACGCGGTGGTGGATGTCTCCGGGGTTGCCGAGTTGCGTGGAGTGGGGGTGGATGGAGAATTTTTTCGCATCGGCGGCCTGACAAGATGGAGCGAAATCATACGTGCTCCGCTTCCGCGCTGCTTTGACGCGCTCAAAAGCGCGGCGCGAGAGGTAGGATCGGTGCAGATTCAGAATCGCGGAACGGTAGCGGGAAATTTGTGTAACGCTTCGCCAGCCGCCGATGGAGTGCCTCCGCTGGTGGCGCTCGATGCGGAGGTAGAACTGGCCTCGGCGTCCAGCATGCGCCGAATGAAACTCGAAAATTTTATTGTGGGCAATCGAAAGACAGAGCGCCGCGCGGATGAGATCTTGACCGCAGTGCTGGTGCCTCGGGGACTGGACGACGCAATGTCGGCGTTCTTGAAGCTCGGAGCGCGGCGATACCTGGTGATCTCGATCGCGATGGTCGCGGCGATTGTGGCGGTGGACGGCGACGGACGAATCTCGGTGGCGCGCATCGCCGTGGGATCGTGCGCGGCGGTTGCACGACGCTTGCGGACTCTGGAAGGCGCACTTATCGGAGCGGATGTGCGTGAAGGCTTCGACCAGTTGGTCAAATCGGAGCACCTTTCTCTGCTTTCACCCATCAATGACGTGCGCGCAACCGCAGAATACAGGATGGATGCGGCTCGAACACTGGTGCAACGCGCTTTGAAGGCATGCGTAAGCAGCTCGCAGATGGCGGCCTGAAGGCATGGCAACGCTCTCCAATCAAGCGGCTGACCTGGGATCGCAAAACATTTCGTTCCGCGTTAATGGGCGTCCGGTTGTAGTGTCGAGTCCGCCAGCGCAACGGCTCTCCCGGGTGCTGCGCGAAGAATTGGGCCTGACGGGCACGAAGGTTGGCTGCGACGCGGGAGATTGCGGGGCTTGCACTGTGTTGTTGGATGGCGAGCCTGTGTGCGCCTGTCTGGTAGCGGCGGCGCAGGCAGAGGGATGTGAAGTCACGACAGTGGAAGGTTTGGCGACTCGCACATCTTGCGACTCAGCCGGCGCGCGCCTGCAGCAATCCTTTCTTGGGCACGGAGCGGCGCAGTGCGGAGCGTGCACTCCCGGGATGCTTGTGGCTGCGACCGCGCTGCTCGAAAGGACCGGGGCGGAACATAAGGGCGCGCCGACCGAAACAGAAGTAATGGACGCGATCGGCGGTGTGCTCTGCCGCTGTACGGGATATCGAAAAATTGTGGCGGCCATCTGCGATGCTGCCGAGCTGCCGCCAGCATCCGCGCGTAAGAATGAAGATGGGCCGGGCAGTCGATTCCCAGGCAGCGCCTCTGCCGCCGTCGGCAAGCGCCTCGTCCGCCTTGATGGCAAGCGCAAAGTCGAGGGCAGTGAAATTTTTGGCGCGGATGAGGTTCCGTCGGGAACGCTGGCGGTTCGCGCCGTTCGCAGTCCCTATGACCGGGCGCGATTTCAATTTGGCGATCTCGCGGCGTTTGTGCGCGAACACCCCGGGATTGAGGCGGTGTTCACGGCGAAGGATGTCCCGGGAAAAAATTGCTACGGAGTGATTCCGCAATTCGCCGACCAGCCGGTGTTCGCCGAAAGCGAGGCGCGCTTTCGCGGAGAGGCGATTGCCGCCGTCGTGGGCGAACCGCACATGGTCGAAGCTCTCGACCTGGGGCGCTTTCCTGTGACATGGGAGCCGCTGCCTGCCATTCGCGAAATGGATGCCGCGCTGGCGGCTGATGCTCAACTGATCCATGCGAAGCGTCCCGAGAATATTTTGGTGCGCGGGCGCGTAGTCCGCGGGGATGTGGAGCACTCGCTCGCGGAGGCCGATATCTACGCGGAATTCGATTGCGAAACCGGATTCGTCGAGCATGCCTACATCGAACCGGAAGCAGGGTTTGCGCGCCGCGCCGGCGACCAGATCGAGGTGCAGGCGTGCACGCAATCGCCGTACATGGATCGTGCGGATATCGCCGCCATCCTCAATATTCTGCCGGAAAAAGTGCGCATCATTCCGACGGCGGTGGGCGGAGGGTTCGGGTCGAAGCTCGATCTTTCGGTGCAGCCCTTCATTGCGCTAGCCGCGTGGCATCTTCGCAAGCCGGTGAGGATGGTCTACTCCCGCAACGAATCGATCGTTTCGACAACGAAGCGCCATCCCGCTCGCATGCATTTGAGGGGCGCGTGTACGCGCGAAGGCAAGCTCGTGGCGCTCGACCTGGCCGCTGATTTCAATACCGGGGCATACTCGTCGTGGGGGCCGACGGTGGCGGCACGGGTTCCGGTGCATGGTTCCGGTCCTTATTATGTGCCGCATTACCGCGCTCTTACGCGAGCCATTCACACTAACCTCGTGCCAGCGGGCGCGTTTCGCGGATTCGGGGTTCCGCAGGCGACGATCGCGCAGGAGCAGCTTTACGACGAACTGGCGGATCGCGCGGGAATGGATCGGCTGGAGTTTCGCATTTTGAATGCACTAACCGGCGATCAGCCGACGGTCACGGGGCAGGTGCTCGGTGAGGGCACGGGGATTCGGGCTTGCTTTGAGGCGCTGCAGCCAAGGTGGCAAGAAGCGCGGATGAGAGCGGCGGAGTTTAATGCTGAGGCAGAGGCTGTGACCTCGGCGGCTAAAGCCGCCGACAAAAACGCTTCCTCCCTGGCAGCGCTGAAGCGCTGCGCCACCCAAAGACAAAATCCTTCTACCGCGGGCACACTTCCGGCAGAGGACTCTAGAAGATGCAGTTCGCTTCGGCGGGGCGTTGGCGTGGCAGGGATGTGGTATGGCTGCGGGAACACTTCGCTGCCGAATCCTTCGACGGTGCGCATCGGCCTCAAGCGCGATGGGCGGATCGCGCTGCATCAGGGAGCGGTTGACATCGGGCAGGGATCGAATACGATCGTCACGCAGATTTGTGCGGACGCGCTGGGCGCGCCCATTGATCAGTTCGACCTCGTCTCGGGAGACACCGCCATCACACCCGACTGCGGCAAGACGTCTGCGTCGCGACAGACTTTCGTGACCGGAAAGGCCGCGCACATGGCCGGTACTCAACTTCGCCGGACGATTCTCAAGCTGGCCAATGCTTGCGCGTGCGCGAACATGGAATTTGGCGAGGGCCGTATCGTGGTGCAGGAGAACGGCCGGTCGCAGGTCATTGATCTCAGCAAGCTGCCCCTCGACGAACGCGGATACATCATCACCAGCGAGGCGACCTTCGATCCGCCGACCAGTCCGCTGGACGAAAATGGCCAAGGGAATCCGTATGCGGTCTACGGATTTGGCGCGCACATGGCCGAGATCGAGGTGGATGTTGAGCTAGGCACTATTCGAGTGCTCAAGGTAACAGCTGCACATGATGTTGGGCGCGCGATTAATCCCACGCTGATTGAAGGGCAGATCGAAGGCGGAGTGGCGCAAGGCTTGGGCATGGCGCTGATGGAAGAATTTTTCCCAGGCAGGGGCGAGAACCTCCATGATTATCTAATTCCGTCGGCGGGCGATGTTCCGCCGGTGGAGTCGATTTTGATTGAAGATCCGTCGCCGATTGGGCCGTTTGGGGCGAAGGGGATTGGCGAGCAGGCGGTGATTCCGACGGCGCCGGCAATTCTGAACGCGCTGCATGATGCGGTGGGCGTGCGGCTGAGAAAAGTTCCGGCGACGCCGGATAGGGTGCGGGCCGCGATTTTGGAGGCGCAACAAACTCGGCCCGATTGAGAAAAAGTTGGTGTGGAAAAGCAGATTCCTCGCCCACTCGCCGCTTGTCCGCTCGCTGCGCTGGGCTCGGAATGACAACATTCAGAATGTTATCGGAATAAGAAGATCGAGGAGAGGTTAGTGACTGACGACGCCATCCGTTGCGACGCCTGCCCCGTGCTTTGCTACATCAAGCCCGGCCGGACCGGCTCGTGCGATCGCTACGGAAATGTGGATGGGCAGCTGGTGCGACTGGATCCGCATGTGGTGCTGGATCGTGCGCTTGAACGGGGCGAGTCGGTAGTTCCCTTCCTTGAGAAAGCTCGCGACTGGGATGGGGCCCTGGTCAGCGGCGAAGGAACATTTGTCACGGCGATTGGGGCCGGCACGACTTATCCCGACTACAAGCCCGCGCCCTTCATTATTTCTTCGGAGGTTGGCGGCGTCGACATGGTCACGGTGGTGACCGAGGGAATTTTCAGCTACTGCGGGGTGAAGCTGAAGATCGACACGGACCGGCATCTGGGCGCGGAGTGCAGTACCGTGCGGGCGCAGGGCGAGGCTGTGGGCCACGTCACGACCAGCGAATACGGATCGCAGATGCTCTCGCTGGGCGGTGTGCGGCACCTGACCGGAGGCAGCCGGCACGAGGGCACTGTGACCTGCGACGCGCTTCTGAATCTCTCGAATGGCAAGGCGGTCGAACTCGAAATTGAAAACGGCGCACGAGTGGTGGTGCAGGTGGATCAACCCCCGATTGTGGATGGCGTGCGCGAAGAGCGGATGAGAGTGGGCTGCGGATCGGCGACGATTGGCATGTTTGCCAAGCAGTGGTTCGGGAAGGTTGATGAGGTCGTCGTTGTTGACGACCACATCACGGGAGTTCTCTCCGAGCATCAGGCCGGCAAACTACTGGGAGTGCCTCCGACTGGTATTAAGATGAAGGGCCGGCGCTCGACCCCCGGGCGCTATTTTCGGGTCGCGGAGCCGGGGACGTCGTGGGGAGGCACGAACATCGATGATCCGCTTTCGATTCTCGCGCCGTTCGATGCCGAGACTGCGCGTCCGGGGCTGCGTTTGCTGATGGTGAGCACGACCGGCGAGCATTATGCTTATTTCGAGCTGGATGAGGCTTTGCGTCCGGTGGAAAAGGAATTGCCCGAGGCGCTCCGGCTTTCGGTCGAGCGCATCCGCGAGAATTGTGAGCCGGCATTGTGTACGGTGCTCTTTATGGGCGGCGCCGGAGGATCGTTGCGCGCGGGTGTGACAGAAAACCCGGTCAAGCTCACTCACTCGGTTGGCGACGCACTCACACGAGTGACCTGTGGAGGCGCGCCCGTCTACATCTGGCCGGGCGGCGGGATCACCTTCATGGTGGACGTGAGCCGGATGCCGGAAAATGCGTTCGGGTACGTGCCCACTCCCGCGCTCGTCGCTCCCATCGAGTTCACTATGACGCTCGCCGACTACGCGGCCCTTGGCGGATACATGGACCATGTGAAGCCGCTGAGCACGATTCGGCGCAATGATGATGGCAAGAAACGAGTACCGGCGAAGACGGAGAATCCGTGGCCGATGGAGGGGGGGGAAGTGCGCAAATGAACACTCGCGCGCAAATTCGCGTGTTGGCAGATGGCCGAGTGCACATGCATGATGGGCCCATTGATCTGATCATTGAGGCGTTTGGCGTGGGTTTGGAGGTGAAACGCGCTTATCAGGCAGCGGCCGAACGTTTCCTGAACGTGCTCGATGAGCTGTGCACGGAGCTAGGTTTCTTGCGGCAACCGGCACGCGAGGATGGCACCTTGCCCAATGGCAGCGTAGCGCGGCGCATGATGTTGGCCGTGCGCCCGCACGCGGCAAGGAGTTTCATCACTCCGATGGCGGCAGTTGCCGGCGCGGTAGCGGAGGAGATCCTGGAGACGATGACCGATTCCGCAACCTTGACGCGCGCTTACGTCAATGACGGCGGCGACATCGCACTGCACCTGGCGCCGGGTGAGAAGTTTGTGATCGGGATGGCAGAGTATGAAGAATGCTCGGAACCCACGGTTCAGACGGCGCGAAACGTGGGCCACCCACCGTCACTGTTTGGCACCACGACGATCGGCTTCGATGATGCCATTCGCGGCATCGCTACCAGCGGATGGCAAGGGCGCAGTTTCTCGCTGGGCATCGCAGATGCGGTAACGGTTCTGGCTGACAAGGCTTCGATGGCGGACGCAGCGGCGACGATGATCGCAAACGCGGTTGATCTGCCGGAGTCGTCGAAGATTCTTCGCAGGGCCGCGTGCGATCTGGCTCCCGACAGCGACCTGGGCGAGCGGCTGGTAACGCAGGCGGTTGGTCCACTCTCGCTGGATGAAATCAAAATTGCGCTCGAAGGCGGAATTCGCGAGGCCGAAGTCTTGCACGCATCGGGACTCATTCGCTCTGCGGCGATTCACCTGCAGGGCGAGACGCGCGTTGTCGGCGCGCTGAAGCCGATGCTCTACAATTCTGCGTCAGCTGGGAGCCTGATTCATGCATGAAGTGCAAGTTCGCAAGAAATTGATTTTCGTCGAAGAAATTTTTCACGAAGGAGGACCGCGGGCGTCAACTCCGCTGCGGCGGGCGGCGGCGATGGCGGTAATTCACAATCCGTTTGCGGGCCGGTACGTTGAAAAGATCGAGGGCTTCATGGACGACCTGAAGCCGCTCGGGCTGGAGATGGCGAAGTCGCTGGTGGCGGCCCTTGGCGGCGATCCGAAGGTTGTCGAGGGATACGGCAAGGGCGCAATTGTGGGCTCGGCGGGAGAACTGGAGCATGGAGCGCTGTGGCACGTTCCCGGCGGATACGCGATGCGCGAGGTGCTCGGCGGAGCGAAGGCGATCGTCGCCTCGACCAAGAAAGTGGGGGGCCCCGGGACGCGGCTCGATGTGCCCATTACGCACATCAATGCTTCCTATGTGCGGAGCCATTTCGATGCGATGGAGGTAGGGGTGAGTGACGCGCCGCGAGCGGATGAGATTGTGCTTGCGCTGGTGATGACAACCGGCGCACGAGTGCATGCGCGAGTGGGGGGGCTGAAGGCGTCGGAGATCAAGGGAGAAGATGGGTTGCGGTAAAACCCTTAACCGCGGAGGACACGGAGGTACATGGAGTTAGGGAACAGAGATGAAAGCAAAGATCCGAAAAATCGTTACATTTGTGGAAGAGACTCACACGGAGATGGGACGGGCGGTCGATCCGGCAACGCGGAGGGCAGCGGCGGTCGCGGTCATCGAGAATCCGCTGGCTGGAAAATATGTTGAAGACCTGTCGGAGCTGATGACGATTGGCGAAGAGCTGGGCGAATTGCTCACGCAGCGCGCGGTCGCGGCGCTCGGCATTGCAGGATCGTCGGCGGAGAGTTACGGCAAAGCCGCGGCGGTCGGCGAGAACGGGGAGCTTGAGCACGCGGCGGCGATTCTTCACCCCAAGCTGGGCACGCCGGTGCGGCGATTGCTTGGCAAAGGCGCGGCTCTGATTCCCTCGTCGAAGAAGCGCGGCGGGCCGGGGGTGGTGATCGATATTCCGCTTGGGCACAAAGATGCCGCCTACGTGCGAAGCCACTTTGACGGCATGGAGGTGCGCATCAACGACGCTCCGCGGGCGAATGAGATTGTGGTAGCGATTGCCGTAACTGATAGCGGGCGTCCGCTGGCGCGCGTCGGCGGCCTGACGAAAGATCAGATCAAAGGCGAAGACGGACTGCGATGAAAGTCTTTCACCACGGAGGACACGGAGGCACGGAGAAAGAACTGATGAGGGATAGAAATGTCTGCTGGATTGTAGTTGTCCTCACGTTGTCGGTTCTCGCTTACGGACAAAATGCGAGGCAGAATGTCGAGACGATTGTGTTGGGCACGGTCGTCAGTATGGACGCCGAACGGCACATCTATAAAGATGGCGCGGTTGCGATCGCTGGGGATGGGATCGTCGCTGTTGGGCCGCGCACGGAGATCGAGGCCAAATACGCTGCTCGCGAAACGCTCGATGCCCGCGGCAAGCTTATTCTTCCCGGCTTCATTAACGGACATACCCATGTTCCAATGACGCTACTGCGCGGACTGCACGATGATGTCACGCTCAACGACTGGCTCTATAAATACATCTTTCCCGCCGAAGCCAAAAATGTTAACGAAGAGTTTGTGCGGTGGGGTACGCGTCTCGCCCTTGCCGAAGAGATTCGTTCCGGTGTCACGACTTTCGCCGACATGTATTACTTCGAAGACGCCGTGGCCGATGAGACGAAGAAAGCCGGCATGCGTGGCGTGCTGGGCGAAACTCTGATCGACTTTCCGGATCCTGACAGCAAGACGAGCGCTGCGGAGTTGGCCTACACCGAAAGATTCCTTCAGAAATGGCAGGGCGATCCTCTCATTCACGCGGCCGCGGCTCCGCATTCCATTTACACGTGCTCGAAGCAAACGTTGCAGGAATCGGCTGCACTGGCGCGCAAATATCATGCGCCGATTCTGATTCACGTCGCCGAGATGAAGAAAGAACTCGACGATAGCTTAAAAAATAACGGCGCTTCGCCAGTGCAATATCTGGACCGGATCGGCGTGCTTGGCCCCGACGTTGTCGCCGCGCATTGCATTTTTGTCGACGAGGCGGACCGCAAAACTCTCGCAGCACGCCAGGTCGGCTGCGTGCACAATCCGTCGAGCAACATGATGCTGGCGAGCGGCGTCGCGCCGGTTCCGGAAGAGCGAGCCGCCGGAATCGCCGTCGGTCTCGGTACCGACGGGCCAGCCGGCAGCAACAATGATCTCGACCTGATGGAAGAGATGGATCTGGCCGCGAAGCTGGCGAAGATCACGAAAATGAGTCCGCTCGCACTGAGTGCGAAGGCCGTTGTGGAAATGGCGACGATTGACGGAGCGCGGGCGCTTCACATGGAGAACGAAATCGGCTCGCTAGAAAAAGGCAAGAAGGCCGATCTGATCGTCATCAGTCTTGATGAGCCTAACGCGGTGCCGATGTACAACATCTACGCCGCTCTCGCCTACGCGTTAAAGGCGAACGACGTGGAAACCGTTATGATCGGTGGACGCCTCGTGATGAAAGACCACAAGCTGCTGACTGTGGACGAGGAGGCCGCGATCGCCAAAGCGCGCGAATATAAGAAGACCGTGGCGGCCTCGCTGGGGATGGAGTGAATTGGGACAGGAATTGAAGCCGTGGCAGATCTGTTTCAGATCAATCTGTGTTCCGTTGCCAGGCGATTCGACGCGGATCTTCAAATAAACGCGCGGTGACAGCACCGAAAATAAAGCCGCCGACGTGTGCCAGGTATGCGACCCCTCCAGTTTGCACCTGCGCTACTGCGCCCGCATGCACCAGCTGTGTGAGGAACCAAAAGCCGATCAGCAGGCAGGCTGGGATGAACGTGATCTTCACAAAAATGAAGATGAACAGAACGGCTTTGATCTGGTCGCGGGGATAAGTAACGAGAAATGCCCCCATCACGGCCGCGATCGCTCCGCTCGCCCCAAGGTTAGGGATCGTCGAATGCGGGTTGGCCAGAACCTGCGCCAGCATCGCTACGAACCCACCGATCAGATAAAAAGCGAGATACCGCCCCCAACCCATCGCATCTTCGATCTCAGGACCGAAGGCCCAAAGGAAGATCATGTTGCCGATGATGTGCGACCAGCTGCCATGCATGAACATGGCAGTAAGAATCGTGATCCAATGATGCCCGCTTATAATCTGCGCAGGGATTGCGGACCACTGCATCACGAACGCGTCGCCGCGCATCAACTCCATCAGGAAAACGAAGATATTGACGAGGATGATTAGAGCGGTAACGACGGGAATGCGCACCGGACGTCGCGATGCATCGCTTAATGGAATCAGGCCTCCCAAGCTGATGACCCCCTGAGATTTGCGCTGTTCTTTTCAGGCGCCTTTGGTTGAGTGCCGATTTTACACTAGCGGCTCTTGCGACAAATGTAGAAGGCACCAGTTCTGAGCGATTGATGATTCAGCGTCCAACGCACTACCATATTCGTATGCCAACCGTGACTGAAATTCCCGCTTCAACTTCGTCCGCTGAGAAGATTCGCGCGCCGAGAGGCACGGCGCTCTCCTGCAAGGGATGGCAGCAGGAAGCTGCCATGCGCATGCTTATGAATAACCTCGACGAGGATGTGGCCGAGAGGCCGCAAGACCTGGTCGTTTATGGCGGGACGGGCAAGGCCGCGCGCAACTGGGATTGCTACCACGCGATTGTGCGGACGTTGAAGAAACTTGAAAACGATGAAACTTTGCTCGTGCAATCGGGGAAACCGGTGGGCGTGTTCAAGACGCATGAGTACGCTCCGAGGGTGCTGATTGCGAATTCGAACCTGGTGGGACATTGGTCGAATTGGGAGAAGTTCAACGAGCTGGAGCGCGCGGGCCTGATGATGTATGGGCAAATGACGGCGGGCTCGTGGATTTACATCGGCTCGCAAGGGATTGTTCAAGGGACGTTCGAGACGTTTGCGGCGGCCGGCGCGAAGCATTTTGGCGGAGATTTGTCGGGAAAGCTAATCGTGAGCGGCGGAATGGGCGGAATGGGCGGAGCGCAGCCGTTGGCGGCGACGATGAATGGCGCGGCGTTCCTGGGGATTGATGTCGATGCAGAACGTATAAAGAAGAGGCTGAGGACTGGGTATTGCGACTTTCTGGTGACGACGCTGGATGAGGCGCTGCGGATTCTGAAGAATGCGGTGCGGAAGAAGGAGAACGTTTCGGTCGGGCTGGTGGGGAATTGCGCCGATGTGATTCCGGAGCTGGCCGAGCGCGGAGTGGTGCCGGATATTTTAACGGATCAGACGTCGGCACATGATCCGCTGAATGGATATGTGCCGAATGGGATGACGCTTGAGGCTGCGCTCGAACTGAGGAAGAGCGACCCGAAGGCGTATCAGGAGAGGTCGCTCGATGCGATGGCGCGGCATGTGGAGGGCATGCTAAAGCTGCAGAAGATGGGATCGGTGACGTTTGATTACGGCAACAACATAAGGACGTTTGCGTTTCAGCGCGGCGTGAAGAATGCGTATGACTTTCCGGGATTTGTGCCGGCGTACATACGTCCGCTGTTTTGCGAGGGGCGCGGGCCGTTTCGGTGGGCGGCGCTGTCGGGCGAGGCGTCGGACATTGCAGTGACGGATGAGCTGGTGCTGGAGTTGTTTCCGGAGAATCAGAGTTTGCGGCGATGGATTGAGTTGGCGCGGAAGCGGATCAAGTTTCAGGGATTGCCGGCGCGGATTTGCTGGCTTGGGTATGGAGAGCGGGCGCAGTTTGGGCTGGCCATTAACGAATTGGTTAAGAAGGGGAAGATCAAGGCCCCGATTGTGATTGGACGCGATCATCTGGATTGCGGGTCGGTGGCGTCTCCGTTCAGAGAGACGGAGAGCATGAAGGATGGGACGGACGCAGTGGCGGATTGGCCGCTGCTGAATGCGTTGTTGAACACGGCGGCGGGAGCATCGTGGGTGTCGATCCACAATGGCGGAGGAGTGGGGATTGGCTACTCGCTGCATGCAGGGCAGGTGACGGTGGCGGATGGGACGGACGCGATGGCGAAAAGGATTGAGCGGGTGCTGACGACGGATCCGGGGATGGGAATTATTCGGCACGCGGACTCGGGGTATGAGGAGGCAAAGGAGTTTGCAGCTCGCACGAACGTCAGGGTGCCGATGGGGGAATAGGGGTCAGGGGTTAGGTTTCAGGTGTCAGGAAAAGCAGATTCCTCGGCGTTCCTTGCCTTCGGCTACAGACGGCTCGCAATGACAACCACCTAGGGATGTGCGCGTTCCGATGACGGAGAAACCACGGAGACGCGGAGTTTGACCGGGCTGTCGGGGATTGATGTCGAGGGCATTCCGAGAGACTCGCACGTCTTGATCGATGGACGCTATGAACATCTACCATGGAGACACATGGTAGTGAGTGGTTAAGTCGAGAGGATCTCTCAGCGGCTAAAGCCGACCGGTAAAACACCGCCAATCGCAGCGCTAAAGCGCTGCGCCACCCAAAACCAGGTGAAGGTTTATCAAATTCGCTACTACCTGCTAATCCCCTCGCGAATCTCAGGAGTTAAATAGGAAAATAGACTGGCGACCGAGACCACAGCTAACGACCACGGGCGAGGGCCGAGGGGCGGATTTAGAAGCGGAACAGATAGGATGCTTTCACGAAGAAGTTCCGGCCATCGTTGCGCAGTGGGGCGGTGGGGTCGTGGTTGATTCCGCCGAGGCCATCGGCCTCGAGAGGCAGGCCGACATTTTCGAGATTCGTGTTATAGCCTACATACAACGCAGTATTGGGATGTACCAAGTAAGTGAAGAGAAAGTCGGCGTTGAAGTTCTTCGATGTCTGCAGATAAGTAAAGTTAGGATTGGCGAGCACCGCACTGTATTGTCCGATAAAACGGAACGAAAACTCCTTGGTGAACTGGTAATTCCACTTACTCCGAATAATATCGTTGTTCATGCTGCCGAACGGGCGCGGCAGCTCGGGCTGCGGATTCCAGCAACTGGGGCATTGACGCAAGCGAAAGAGGATATAAGTGTTATCGATGCGCAAGGAGCGAGTGGGGCGGATGGTGAGCGTGGCATTGGCGCTGGTGCGCTTCGCGAGAAACGGGAAGTAAGATGGGCACGTGGCCGGGTTGTCGTTCGCGGCGAGGCAGGGCGAGTCATAGTTGACGCGGGTGCCGAAACGATAATCGGCCTGAAGATAGAACTTCTTGAAGTAATTCGTGTTGAAAGTGAACTCGGTGGTGTGCCGGACATACTTCTGAATATCTCCCACCGGAATCTCGGAGTAATCCTGATTGCGCAGGCGCTCCATCTCCGCGGCGAAGGCGGCGGTTAGAAAGGTTTGTCCGGTAAGTTCGACCTTCATTGCGGGGAAGAAACCGGAATTGAGGTGATTGCCTTCGTGGTCGTAGTTCTCCCAGTTTTCAAGCACCGGGCCCCACGTGATGAGGTACTTCCCTTCCGGATGAAAGACGTATTTGGCTACCTGATCGATGCTGCGAATGTCGGGCTGCGGATCGAAGCCGGTCAGGGTGCGGAAATTGGGGCTGCGATCGGAATAATCGGCGACATAGTTTAGGCTGCGGCCCTCGCGGCGAACGATCGCCTCGGCGGCGGTTCCGGTCTGGTTAGTGCCAGTGGTCGAGAACTGGTCATAGAGCGGATCGTAAGGATTGACAGTAGCGCTGTAAGCTCCCTGAACGCTTGCGGCCCAATGATCATCAAGCTTGACGCGGCCATCGAGACTGCCGACGCGGTTGAAGAAACCGGCGACCTCGCGATCGGCGTACATGGCCGCAATATGGGACTGAGCGCCGAGGTCGTAGCTGACGCGCGCGATCGAGAACAGTGCGTGGTGGCCGTAGAGCGGATTGGTTGTGGTGACTTCTTCGCTGGGCGAAGCGGTATCGGCGACGAGCATGCCGATTGCCCATGGACCATCTTTGCCGGTGAGACGCACTCCCCACTTGGGATCGACGATGCGGCGCGTGAAGGCGAGGTTGATGGGAGTTTGAAAGTAGTTGGAGTTCTCCTGAAAGAAGGGGCGTAGCTCGGGAAAGAAAACCTCGAAGCGCTGATTGACCGTGACCTGAGGCTGCTCGGATTCGATCTGGCTGAAATCGGGATTGGCGGTGAGGTCGAGGACGAACTTGTCTTTCAGCACGACCTTGGCGTCGAGGCCAGCTTGTCCGAAGGCGGTCCGTTGCGAGAAGGCGGGGTTGTTGGGATCGTTGAGATTGATCTCCTTGAATGAGCGGAAGAGGCCATAGGGAATGAGCTGAATGTTTCTTCCGGGCGAGATGCCTTGAAAACCGGTGGCAGTGCCCTCCTGATTGAGACGGCCCTGAATGCGGGTTGAGTAAGGAGGCCAGAACGTGTCTTCGTTGTTGCGAGGGATTCCGCGATTGAGGAAGATGCCCCAGGTTTTGGGATCGGCGGAGGCAAAGCGCAGGCTGCGAAACGGGATCGCGATCCAGACGACATAGCCGCGGGAGGTCAGCTTGCCGGAGGAGTTCCAGACCGTGTCGAAGGACTGATCGAAGTTGTCGTTTCCGGTGCCGGGGCCCTCGGTCCAAAGCGCATCTTGCTGCACGCCGAGCGGGTTGACGTTGAAGGCATAGGCATGACGATGATCATAAAAGGTATCGAGGATGATTTCGACGGTATCGTCGTCGAAGATGTCTTCGCGACGCGAAAGGCGAGCGCGCGTTTTCTGCCGTTCGGAGTCGAAACAGATGAAGATGGCGTAGAGATTCTTGTCGTCGTAGCCGAGGTAGGCCTCGGTACGTTGGGAAGCGGGAGCGCCGTCGCTCGGAACGCGCTGCGTGAACTGATCGACTTTCGCGAGCTTGCCGCGCCAGTAGGGGGCAGGCTCCATGGTGAGAAATTCCTCGAGTTTGGGTGGGCGGCTGACGCGAGGAATATTGATGGTCTGGAAGGCAGGCTCGGCGAACAATCGGGGCGCGAGGCATAGAAGCAGCGCGAAGACAAATCGAGGGTTGGCTCTCCCGGGCACGGTAGGCAGTGTCTTAGACGAACTTAGCTGTTGTCTGTGAGCATAAGAATACCTTCTCCGTAGGGCGACGCGTGCTCAGGGGCGGGATCCTCAAGGGGCGACCACGAAGGGGTTGCAGGGCAGCGGCAGGAACTCAGGGGGCTTCGCCGAAGTCGGACTCTTCGCCAATGGGATCAGTCCTGATATTGTGTTCGCGTGGAATCAGATCGAGTGAAATCGGATCGCGTCAAATCAGCGCCGTTATTATTGATCAACATTGGCAAACTCCTTACGCTGCACTCGGGGAGTGCGGGCCCGCGGCGCGGAAGTGCCCTCTCTGAGCTTGGAATCATGGAAGATGGGGCAGTGCTCTGCCATGCGGGGAAGATCGTCTCGGTCGGCAAAACAAAAGAGGCGATGCGCGACCCATGGCTGAAAAAGAACCTCAAGAAGGTCCGGGAAATTGATTGTCGCGGCCTCGTGGTGCTGCCGGGATTTGTCGATTCACACACCCATCCAGTGTTTACTCATCCGCGGCTGGTGGACTTCGAGAAGCGAATCGCGGGGGCCAACTACGAAGAGATTGCTGAAGCGGGAGGAGGAATTCGCTCGAGCATTGAGGGCGTTCGCAGAGCCAGCAAGGGTGCATTGGGGCAGAAGCTGGTCAGCACGTTTCGCGAGATGGAGGCGCATGGGACGACGACGGTGGAAGCCAAATCGGGCTACGGACTCGACTTCGCTTCCGAAATGAAGTCTCTCGAGGCAATTCGCGAGGCGGCGCGGGAATGGCCGGGGACGGTTGCAGCGACGTTCCTGGGCGCGCACACGATTGCGCCGGAATATCGCGGACGCTCGCAGGCCTACGTAGATCTGCTCTGCAACGAGATGATACCGGAGGTTGCGAAGCGCCGATTGGCGCAGTTCGTCGATGTGTTCTGCGATCGCGGCGCATTCAGCACGGAAGAATCAGAGCAGATCTTTGTTGCGGCGCGGATGAGCGGCCTGGCCTTGCGGGCGCACATGGGGCAGCTGAGTGAGACTCGGCTCAAACCATTCCTGCGTTTCAAGCCGGCCTCGCTGGACCACATGGATTATGTGAACGATGCCGATCTGCCAGCTCTGGCTGCGAGCGAAACGGTGGCCACTTTCGTTCCAGGGGCAAATTACTTCCTCGGATTGCCGCGGTACGCGAACGCGCGGAAGTTTATCGAGTCGGGAGTCGCAATCGCACTGGCCACGGACTACAATCCCGGATCTTCTCCAACGCTCAGCATGCCGATGGCGATGTCGCTGGCCTGCACGCATATGAAGATGTCACCGGCGGAGGCGATCGCCGGGGCGACAATCAATGGAGCGTGGGCGCTTCGGGTGGCAGATCGGAAAGGAAGCATCGAACCGGGAAAAGACGCAGACCTGGCAGCGTTCGACATTGCCGACTATCGTGAAATTCCCTACTGGTTTGGTATGAACAAGTGCCGCCTGACCATCGTGAGTGGCATCGCGACCGGTTCCTTGTCGAATTGAAGTGGTTGCACACATGGCGGTTTCGCGTTGCGGCTCGACCGGTCCTGAGAGGCGGGTTCGCTGGTTTTGAGCGAACTACGAGCAGTTGTTATAATTCTTTCGTTCCGCACGCTATCAGCAAATTGGCCGCGTCGTACGAGCGGCCTCCCCAGTGAGAGCGCGCAGCTGACGGCCTTCGCGCGGTGATATGTCTGCGAACAGAGCCGATACAGAAGTGGCCAGGTAGCTCAGGTGGTAGAGCGCAGCCCTGAAAAGGCTGGCGTCGGCGGTTCAACTCCGTCCCTGGCCACCACATTTCAAAGCACTTACACGATTTTCCAAAAACTCCTCCACCCAAGCTCCACCCAAGATAATCACTGAATTCGCTCCGTGAGCAGGTGCACCCTGTCGCCGAGCAGTTGTTCCAGATACCTGCCCTGGGCGTCCCGCTTCGACTCCATGTCCGACTGAGCGTAAAGCTGGAGTGTGGTCGTGACGTGCGCCTGGCGCAGGAACTCCTGGACCGTCTTGGGATCAACTTTCATTCTTACGAGAGCCGAAGCCAGCGAATGGCGGAAGTTGTGAAACCCGAAGCGTATCCTCTGTCCTTCCTTGATGACCCCGGCTTTCACCGCGGCGGGACGAAGATACTTTTGAACGAGGATC
>DATJNC010000098.1:0-15118 GCA_035508395.1 Terriglobales bacterium
CCGCGGCCCATCACGCAGACGTTGAGCTGACCTCGCTCGAGATAGACGCGATTGACGTCGGTGATTTCCAGTTCGCCGCGCGCTGAAGGGCGCAAACGCTTCGCGATTTCGACCACCTGCTGATCGTAGAAATAAAGACCAGTAACCGCGTATCGCGATTTTGGTTGCTTAGGTTTCTCTTCGATGCTGAGCGCTTTGCCCTGGGCATCGAATTCGACGACTCCGTAACGTTCGGGATCGTGAACGGGATAGGCGAACACGCGGGCGCCTTTGGCCTGTTGCCCGGCGTTACGCAGATCCTTTACCAGGTCGTGTCCATAAAAAATGTTGTCGCCGAGAACCAGCGCGCAACCGCTCGAGCCGATGAATTTTTCTCCGATCAGGAAGGCCTGCGCAATGCCCTCGGGCTTGGACTGCATGGCGTAGGCAAGATGGATGCCGAAGCGGGAGCCATCGCCCAGCAATTGCTGGAAGCGAGGCAGGTCATCGGGCGTGGAAATGAGCAAGATGTCGCGAATTCCGGCAAGCATCAGCGTAGAGAGCGGATAGTAGACCATCGGCTTGTCATAAACCGGCAGCAAGCTTTTGGCCGTGCAATGGGTGACGGGATAAAGGCGGGTGCCCGACCCTCCGGCCAGAATAATGCCGTTGTAGGGGGACTTTTCAGTTGTGGTCATCTCTCGTTGGCGATCTTTCTCAGCGCTCGGTTGCGTAGTGCTTGGCCATCCACTGGCGATAGCTGCCACTGGTTACGTCGCGCACCCAATCCTCATGCTCCAGATACCAGCGAACTGTCTTGCGGATGCCGCTCTCGAATGATTCCTGAGGGCGCCAGTTTAGTTCGCGCTCGATTTTACGCGTGTCCATGGCATAACGGCGGTCGTGACCAGGCCGATCTTTCACAAAGGTAATGAGCTTATTGTGCGGCACTACAGGATCGTTGGGCCTGAGTTCGTCGAGTAGCGCGCAGATGGCTCCGACAATTTCGAGGTTGTTCTTCTCGCTGGAGCCCCCAACATTGTAGGTCTCGCCAACTCTTCCCTTCGCAAGCACTGTCCGAATTGCACGGCAGTGATCCTCAACATAGAGCCAGTCGCGAACATTTTGACCGTCGCCATATACGGGCAGAGCCTTGCCCTGGCAGGCGTTGAGAATCATCAGCGGAATCAGCTTTTCAGGGAACTGATGCGGCCCGTAATTGTTCGAGCAGTTGGTGGTGAGAACCGGCATGCCGTAAGTGTGATGATAGGCGCGCACCAGGTGATCGGAAGCGGCTTTGGAGGCCGAGTAAGGGCTGTTGGGCGCATACGGGGTAGTTTCGCTAAAGGCGGGGTCGCTGGGGCCGAGCGAGCCATAGACTTCGTCGGTGGATACGTGAAGAAAACGGAACGCGGCTCGAGCGGATTCAGGGAGGGCGGACCAATAGGCGCGAGTTTCTTCGAGGAGGCTGAAAGTGCCGTTGACGTTGGTACGGATGAAATCGTCGGGGCCGTGAATGGAGCGATCGACGTGACTTTCGGCGGCGAAATGAAGGATTGCTTGCGGTCGTTCGCGGGCCAGCAGAGCACTTAGGAAATCTCGGTCGACGATATCGGCCTGTTCAAAGCGGTAGCGCGAATTCGATTGAATTGACCGCAGGTTGTTGAGATTTCCAGCGTAGGTGAGTTTATCGAGATTGAGAACGTGGGCAGATTCAGAGGCGATCCATTGCAGAATGAAGTTCGAGCCAATGAAGCCCGCGCCCCCGGTGACGAGAATCAGATTTTCCATGCGGAGCCACCGCTCCTATCGACGGGGCGGTGCTCTGATTCTAACCAAACGGACACTACTGGTGCCTGAAAAATGGAGGCAAGTCCGCACGAAAGCGATGCGGTTTTCAGTCGACCTGCACTCTACATTAATGCAATCCTCCTGCGGAAACTGCTGCTGGGCGGGCAGTGGTCCGTTCTGACGCCGCCATTCCTTCAGGCGACCAGCCGAGAATCTTGTGGTAGACATCTTCGATCGAGTGGGCAATCTCGGGCCACAAGTATTGTTTTTGGATTCGGTCGCGCTCGCGGATTCCAGCCAGGCGACGGAGTTCGGGATTGCGGATAAGGACGTCGAGCATTCGCGCGAGATCCTTGGGGTCGCCGGCACGAAACGTAAATCCGGCGCCATCGACGACTTCGCGATTTTCTGGAATATCGCTGGTGAGCACGCATACACCGGCTGCCATGGCATCGAGGAGTGCCAACGACAGACCTTCCATAGCGGACGGCAGCGCAAACAAGGCCGCACTTGCAAGCAGTTGTTCGAGATCGCTGCCTGAAACCCAAGGCAGGAAGCGAATCCGGTCGGAGGCACGGGCGTGCAAACGGTTGACGTAAGAACTGGTGTGGCTTGAACCTCCAGCGAGAACGAGTTTCATGTCGGTGGGGACATTCTCAAAAGCCTCGATCAGCAGATGGCAATTTTTTTCAGGCGAAAGCCGGCCAAGGAAAAGGACATAGTTATCGGGGAGGAGATCATGCTCGCGCAAATAGCGTGTGGAGGCGGGCTCGATCGGCTTGGCTCCGTTGGGAACATAGATCGTCTCGCGCCCATAGGACTCGCGATAGTACTTTTGCAGAGTTTGGGAGACAACCATGGTGGCATTGGGGAAGGTGACGGCGGCGCGCTCTCCCAGGCGCAAAACTGCGGAGGCGATAACTCCCCATTTGGCTCGTCGCCAATCGAGACCTTGGACGGTGACAACTGTTTTCTTGCCGACCAACCGCGGCAGAAAGGAGAAAAGCGCAGGACCAAGGCAATGATAGTGAATCACATCGTTATCAGAAGCCATGGCGCGAAGCGTGCTGAGAAAAGTGTGCACGACGGTTTCGAGATGTTTGGTGCGGACGGTCGGGAGTCGGCGAACCCGCATACCATTGCGCGTGTTGATACGAGGAGTGAAATAGTCGCGGCAGTAAACCGTTATCTGGTGCCCGAGACGAGCGAGTTCGAGGCCGGCCTGCTCGTAATAAGATTCGATTCCGCTGTACTTCGAGACCAGGCCGCGACCGCCGATGAAGGCGACGCGAACGCTATTGGACGGGCGCGGTTGCCATGATGGCGTTGGAAAGGAAAGGACCTTGTGCTCAGAAATGAGCCGTGAATAGAACCCGAGCAGCTTTTCGAGGTGCTGTTCGGGGCTGTGATTCGATTTCACACGCGCGCGTGCGTTGGCCCCCATTTTTTCGATGATGTCGGGCCGATCGAACAGGAATCCGATGGAATGGGCGAGCTGATCGCGATCGCCCGGGCGATAGAGAAGTCCGGTTACGCCGTGCTCGACAAACTCGCGCCGTGAGCCAAGATCGGAAGCAACGACCGGCCGGGCAAATGCGTAGGATTCGAGAATCGACTTGCCAAGTGTCTCGTAGGCATGCGATGGGAAGAGCGTGAAGGACGAACCGGCGATGAGCCTGTTTAGTTTTTTCCGCCCGACGTTGCCGACGAAGCACACCTGTGTGAGGTGAAGCTCGCGCGCCAGAGCCTCGAGCCGCTCGCGCTCGGGGCCGTCACCCGCGATGACTACCGGGATATGAGATACGCGCGCGAGTGCACGGAGCAGTTCGTCGACTCCCTTTTCGGCAGAAAGGCGGCCGAAATAGAGCAGATAACCTTCGTCATGCCCGAGTTCGCCGGTCGCAGGCAGATCCTGAAAATGAGGCAGGACTTCGATGAGATCTGGAGGAAACCCATTGGCGATCAGCTCGCTGCGAACGAACTCGCTCGGGGCCAGAAAGAGATCGACACAGCGCCGATAGGTTTGCAGCCACTTGTGCAGATAGGCTTCAGCGGCCAGGACGACCGCTTTCGAGCGGCCGCCGGAGTAACAACCCTCAGTGATGACATGATAAAAAGCTCCCCGGCAGCAGGCGCGGCAAGCCTCTCCATGGGCCACCAGGTTATAGGAGGGGCAAACGATCTTGAAATCGTTCAGGTGATAGAGCACTGGAACTCCGCGGCGCTTGAATTCCCAGAGAATCGACGGCGACAGGTGGTGATAAATGCTGCGAATATGCGCGACATCGGGGGAGAAATCGGCGATGCAGTCGCCTAAGCTGTGGCGGGCCGATCGCGAATAAAGAGCGTGCGCGGCCAGACGTGCCCTTTTCAGGAACCCTGCCTGGGGATTCTTGAAGTCGATGTGAGGAACACGATAGGCGCGGCCGGTGAAGGCCGGGATGACACCATGATCCATCGTGAAAAGCGCGGTATTGTGACCGCGAAGATTGATCTGTTCGATGAGTTCGAATAAATAGGACTCGGTCCCACTAAACCGATAGTCGTACTTGTTGCAATAAAGGATGCGCATAATCTCCGCCAAATTTTGAAATACGGGACAGGAATTGATCGGCGAAAGCACGCACATTTCGCTGACGACTGAATGATGCAGCGACCTTCGTTCCCGCCGCGCGCCGGATTCCCGCCAGTGAAGATTGATTGGCGTAAATCCATTTCACGGCCCTGACGAAATCGTTTTGAGAACCGGGCTGATAAAGAAAACCGCAGCGGCAGTCTTCGACGAGTTCAGGGATGCCGGTGATGGCGGGCGCGAGAACCACTCTTTCGTGAGACATGGCTTCCATGAGGGAGACCGGGATACCCTCGCTCTTGCTGGTCATGACGACGAGATCGGCATGCCGGTAATACGGAGCGAGGTGATTGCGCTGGACGTGTCCGATGAGCCGGACGCGCTGATCCAGGCCAAGCTTTGAGATCTGGCGTTCCAGAACTCGACGGTCTGGCCCCTCCCCCACAATCCAGCAAATGAAATCGAGGCCTCGGGCCTGCAGCATAGAGCAGGCATCGATCAGGAAGCCATAATTCTTGATCGGGTGCAGGCGCCCCACTGCGAGCATACAGAAGCGACGACTGACCTCGGTGGTCGTAGGCAGGGCCGGCCAGGAAAGAACGCGGTCAACGCCGAGACGCTGAACGATGATTTTCTCGGGCGGCGTATCGGGGTAGTTTTCGAGAATGTATCGGCGGTTGAAATCAGAGATGGTGACACAGAAATCGCAGGCGCGAAGCTTGGCCTCGAGCAGATCGGCGCGGCGCAGTAAGTCGGAGCCATGGAGCGTGAAACTGCATCCGATGCCGAGCAGGCGCGCGGCGACAACCGCCATCCAGGAGGCGAAATATCCGTGATGCGCGTGGATATGAGTGATGCCGGAGGGAGCCAACTCTTGCGCTAGAACCGCTCCCATGAGTGTGTGGCCGAGGGAGCGCAAGCGCAGGGCGGGAGATGCCCGGCGGTCGAGCAGCAAGGGCCGTATCAGTTGCCAGAGGTTGTGCCGATCGAATGCCAGCCGCCAGGCTGCCTTAATCAGTTGTTCATCGGTGAGTGGCTGTAGGTATCGGGTTTCTTTCCAAAAGGCGCGCTCAACCAGGCTGAGATTTTCGGGAGCGACGCGTTTGCCGCTGCAACAGATCACATTCACTCCGCGGCGTCGAAGTTCTGCGATCTCATCCATCACGTAGGGCTCAAGCGGAGAAGGAAACTGGTTGGCGATATAGGCAACGGTGGTCAAGCGACAGACTCCTTTGGCGCGCAGAGCATGCCCGCGAGGGTAAACAGAAATCCGATTACGAATTGGTAGGCCATATCGACGAAGAGCGCGTTCAGCAGATACACGCCGAGCAGGACGGGCCAGACCTTGCGAAGAGTGGCGATCGGCTCGCATTCGTTAGCAAAGCCGCGCCGCGACAGACGAAAGAGATTCAGAAAGAGGATCGCGTAGAGGGCGAGTCCGGGCAGACCGAACTCGACGAGCAATGCGAGATAGGTGTTATGGACGTAGTAAATGTGGAGGTGATAACCCTCCATGCGGCGCGCGAGTTCCTGATACATCCGGTCAACCGGCCAGCCAGTGAAGGGCCGCTCCTGGAACATACCCCAGGCAGCGCCATAAACAGCCACGCGCGCTTGAACCGGACCTCGTTCCTCGGTACGGTCCCATAGTGCATTCCGCAGGGAATGGTCGCTGAAGCCGAGGGCCAACCCACAGAGCAAACCGACGATCACGAGAACGATACAGATTGCCAGTAATCGGCGTCGCGCCAGAAGGCAGCCAATCGCGAAGGTCGAGAGCGCGAACGATATCCAGACTGCGCGTGTCATGGTCGCGAGGATGGCGAGGGGCAGCACCGCCCAGATAACCCAGACCAAGCGACGAGGCCGGGTGGTGAAAACTAAGGCGGCGACGCCGAGCAAATTCAACGAAACGCCATTGGCGACAGCCTGCAAGAACGGCCCGCGGGCGCGGTCGGGATGAAAGCCGAGGCTCTCGTCGAGGATGAAACGCGGGAAGATGAGCGAGCGCGCGTCCATAAGGAAGGCGATGGCCGTGAACACCAGATAGGCCAGCGTCACCAGGACGAAGATTTCGAAGTGACGGCGCTGCGAGGGCCCGCGAAAAACCAGCACCGCGATGTGAAACAGCGAAAACGGGACGATGTATTTGCTGGCAATAATGCTCCACGCCTGCGGATCGAACGGCTCTCGCAAGACACGAAATATTGCGAGGGCGGTGAGCCCGAGCATCGGAATACTCAGACCGGCGAAGAAGGGGATTGTTTCTCGAAGCGCCATGGCGCGAAGAGCCACAAAGAAAACGAGAACCGCGAAGGCGATGCGATCGATATAAAACGAGAACAGATCGGGCGGCCGAAAAAGAAAAACCGTCATCGCTATCACATAGAGAACGGACGGAAAAGCCAATGCCAGGTGAAGGGGCCGAAGCAGCAAACCGGCAATCGCCCAGAACGGGCTCTCGTGGCGCTCCCAGGAAATGGTTCCAGTTGCCACCTTCACGCTCCTTCGGGCGCAAAGAGAACCCGGATCGTGCTGAAGAGAATTCGAAGGTCGAGGCGCAGGCTCCAGTTCTCGATGTAAGTGAGATCGAGATGCATATTGAGATCGAAGGAAGGAGAGTGACGGGCTGTGATCTGCCAGAGGCCGGTGATGCCAGGCTTCACATCGAGTCTGCGATAGTGATGCAAGTCGTAGTGATCGACCTCGTCGACCGGATGAGGCCGTGGCCCCACCAGGCTCATATCCCCACACAGTACGTTCCATAATTGAGGCAGTTCATCGAGGCTGTATCGGCGGATGAAATGTCCTACGCGGGTAACTCGGGGATCGTCGATGATTTTGAAGATAGGTCCTTGCCGCTGGTTGCGGGGGCGTAAATCATCCTTGAGGTGGTCGGCATTGGCCACCATGGAGCGAAACTTGTAGCAGCGAAAGCGGCGGCCTTTAATGCCAGTGCGTTCCGCGGAATAGAAAATCGGGCCGGGCGATTCCATTCGAACCAAAAGAGCCACGAGCGCCATGATTGGAGCTGTAAGCGCGAGTCCTAGCACGGCTCCGCAGAAATCGATGGCTCGCTTCAACGACAACGCAACGGTTGGGAGTGGTTCGCGGTGGAGCGTCACGATCGGCACTTCACCGACATAATCGATGGCCGCGCCGGGCCACGGACCCGGCGGAAGATCGGGAACGGCACGAATGTCGAGGTGATTTCGCAACGCCACTTCCGCCGCCTCCCGCATCCTTTCGGGTTGGCCCGGAAGCGCGAGAATGACTTCGTCGACGAACTCAGAGCGGGCCAGCCAATCGAGATCGACAACTTCCCCAAGGGCGTCGGGGCAACGCGCCGGGTTGTCATCGAGAAAACCACAGACCACGGCGCCATGCGAGGGATCATTGCGCAGGGCTCGGGCAATGGAGCGGGCGACTGGCCCCGCGCCGACCAAAAGCGTGCGTTTGAGTTCTTTGTTCCGGTGGCGCACTCGGGCGAGTTGCCGCACTTTTCGGTAAGAAATCAATCCGCCAAGGCTGAGGGCGAGCGTGGCGGGAATTGCCCGTACCGGGGCTGTTCCTCCCGCTGCGATATAGACCATCAAGCTGGCCAGAAACGCGGATCTCACAAGGGCAGGGGTAATTGTCGGAGGGAAGGGGTCGTCGATATCGCCATAAACCCCCTCGCTGAACGCGAATAACGTCAGCAGCACGGCAAACAATGGCAATGTAATTTCGCGAAAGCTCCAACTCGGAAAAAAACGGGCCTGGAGTGTGCCAAGGAGGGCAAGAATGAAGAGATCGGCTGCGACCGATCGATAGAGAGTCCATGGGTCCGCAATGGGATGGGGGAGCAGGACCCTGCCCAGCGCTTTCCCCCGAGACGGCGGAACTCTTCCATCCGATCTGGAGCCCAGCGCCGCCTTCTCTCTCGCGGCACTGTTTCTTGCAAAGTGTTGACGGGGTGAGGTAGAGATTCCGGGGATCATGCGCGCATATTGCGAGGAAGGTCCGGTCGGCTCGGTCGTCCATATGTGCTTGCTTGTGAGTTCGCCCATGGTCATAGGCTCCTATAGAGGCCGGAGGGGACGGGGAAACGGCGTTCGGCGAGAACGCTACCGAGCAGGGAAACGTGGGCCCGATTCAGCTGCTCTTTCACCTGGGCAGCAACGAGGCGCCTGGTCTTGTTTGCAGTGAGCACCAACACCAGCCCATCGCAGTTTTGACCGATTCTGGCCGTGAGCCAGGAGATCGGGCGGCAGTGCAGGATGGAAAAATCAAACTCGGAGACATAGTCGCGAAGCAGCTCGAGATTCCTGTGGCTTAAGGGCTGCTTGCCGAGGTCGTTGCACCAGGACTCCCGCGGCACCAGCCAGAGCCGCTGTGCCACCCCCCAAGGGGCAGTCGGATTGGCGGGGGACGGAATTTCGAGCTGATCCGCAAGCGGGACGCGGCCGAGGCTCGCGTCGATGAGACCGACATCATATCTGCCTTCTTCAACCAGAGCCCTGGCAACGTCAAAACAAAGTCGCGCGGTTTCCGTCCCAATTTCGATCGGGGTAAAACCAACGCTGCGCACCGGCCCCGATATGTGCTGAAAGAACAACTGATGCACCAGGGCACAGATCTGCTCATCGCGGGTTGAGAGGGAGAATTCCTGATCTGAGGTGGAGAATCTTTCCACGCGCAGCGGAGTCCTCGGCGTATCCACCGGGTGCGTTTCCTTAAGCAATTCTCCAAGTGAGGTCATTGGATGATTTCTCCGGGATTTCTGGAGCGCGATGTGCGTGGAAGGAGGATTTCTCGCTCCGAAGCGGGCAGCCACGCCAGCACCGGGACCTCGAGCAGATTGTGCGCCTCGTCGGGCGTGCGAATGCTGGAATCAAAATACTCAGCCCCAAATGCTGTTCCGATGGTGAAAACGAGCGACAATCCAGATGCGAGCAGAAGATAAAGCAGTATGGAGTGGTTCGGAAGCGTGGCCGGAACCGGTGGCTCGACGATGGCGACATTCAGGATGCGCTTCTGGTCGAGAGCGTCTCCAATGCGCGCCTCTTCACGCTTGTGAAGATAAAGCAGGTAGGCATCCTCATCAGCCTTGGCCGTGCGCATCAGGTCCTGCTGATCGACGGAACTGGCCTGGAGCTGTTGTGCAAGCGAACGCAGTTGCGCGACCTGAGCCATGGAATCTGCTTCACGGGCTTTCAGCGCGTCGCGCCGGACTTGGGCTTTCTCCAATTCCATGCGGGCCCATTCATAGTTCGGATCCTTATCGCTGGTCTCATCACGAGTCGGCGTCAGCGCCTCGGCCGCAATCGCCGCTTGAGCCTGTTCGATTTCGTGGTCGACTTCCTGCACGAGCCGATAACTCGGTTCGAATCGGGTGAGCAGTTCGGTGCGCTTGAGTTGAAGGTCCAGCAGATGCGTCTTTAGCTTTTCGAGCAGCTGTGGATTGTCTGCCCAGTGTTTGAGCGTGACAGAACGAGAGGGGAACGATTTCAGCTGCTCACCCAGCACTGCGATGGTGCGTTCTGTTTCTACACGGTCCTGGTCGATCTGCCGATAAGCGGCGTCCGCCTCGCCGAGCCTTTGCAGGGCGATATCGCGTTCCATTGCGGCCGAAACTACGCCTCGAGCACGCGTAAAGTTGACAAGCTGGGCTTCCGATTGATGAAGCCTGCGTTCTGTTTCGGTTGTCTGCTGATCAAAGAACTCGATTTCCCCAGAGGGCCGCTGCAGGTTGGTGTGCTTGTTCATATACACGGCGCAAAGTGCCGAGAGCACACGAGCGGCCCGGTCGGGGTCCGTGTCTTTGTACGAGACCTGGATCAGGTTCGACTTTTTCAGAGCTTCAACATCAAGCCGGCGCTCGAGTTTCCGAGCGGTATGCTCGATTGCGGCGGCCCGCTCGGAAGCGGCAGTATCTGGAGAGATCAGACCTGCCATAGTTACGACTTGCTTGAGCAGATCGTGGTCGCGAAGGAGTTCGACCTCGGAGTTCAGTTCCTCTTCGGTGATGTCAGGACGAGCGACATCCATGGGACTCGTTGGTTCGGCGGAGATCATGGCATCGAAGCGTCCTCGCCTGAGAAGAACCTTGAAGTGAGATTCATACCGCGCCGAAAAGAAAAAAAACGCCATGGTTGCAAGCAAGAGCAGGGTGAAGGACCCGAACACGAGCCGCGGACGCCGGAAGAAGGTCGCGGCCAGCTCCCGAGGACTGGGAGCCACCGTGAGAGACACGTTTCCTGTCGAAGTCGGCGTCATCGCAATTACTAGGCGATCACATCAGGCGGGCTTGGGGGATACTCGCCGCTGTTTCTCAAGACACGATCAGTGTGGCCGCAACTCCTTCCCGAAAATCTGGTCGTGCAAACCGTCAGTACTGTTGTAGTGGGTTCATGTACCAATTCATGGAGTTGGTGGGTACAAACCTGCGAATCTTCGAAATTCTGCTTTGCGGCACGTAAACAAAATCGCCGGGACGAAGATGAAGATCCTCGCGTACGTCTCGAGAATCGAGCATCTTCTTGATGTCCAACACGTGAGTTTCGGCGGCGTCGGCAGAAATCCTACGAAAGACCACGACTTGTGAATGTCGTGCCTGTTGTGTGAATCCGCCGGCAATGGCAATAGCCTCATTGACGGTCACGTCGCCGCGAAGTTCGTACTTTCCTGGTTTTGCTACCTCGCCCGAAGCCAGGAAATAGGGCTTATCAAAATCTTTGAGGGTGAGCGTGATTTCGGGTTGGTTCAATGTATTGCAATACGCTTCAATGATTGCCTGTTGCAACTGCGGTAAAGTGACCCCTTCGGCCAGAATCGGCCCTGCACCTTTCAATACAACAAAGCCATCGGGCTGGACCGTCAGACTCTGGTTGTAATCGGGGGAAAAAGTGAAATTGACGTCGATCACGTCCGACTTGGTAAGCCGATAAAGCGGATGGCGATCCCCTCCGAATTTAGGATCTCCCGTGCCACCCGCTTTCTCGGATTGTGCGATCGGTCCGCCTGGGGGGGGGCCATTGCTGACGCTAGCCGGGCCCTGCGAGCTCTCCGCTGCCACGTGGGCTGGCGAAGCAGAGGTCCCGGATTCGGTGGCAGTATCTGACGGTCCTCCCTGTGCGAGCACGATCACGACCAGCTGCAGGATGAGCAGCCCTGCAACTCTCATAACGGATTGGCGCAATCTACCAGTCATCTCCCTACTCTCGCCGCCGCTCAACGGCGAACGATCAGCTCGGGCGTTTGAGCTGTTTGCCCGAAGTTACGTTTTGAGGGAAAGGAAAAAAAGACTCGGAAAGTGCTGCCTACTGCAGTATGGTGTGCCGCGCGAATGGCTCGAACGTGGAAGATTCTTCACTCAGCTCTTGATAGGACGACTGTTACCGCCGGCGAGAAAGCAGGATTCGGTTCCGAGAGACTGACTAAGAAGTCCACAGGAGTAGGTCTACGAAAGTATCCCCGAGACTTCTATTCATCACAAATTTGGTGTGATCGTGCCTACATAGGGACACCTACACTTTCGGGCATCATGTTTCGCGTGAAAGCCAAGATGGTTGCTAAACCTGTTAATGGCGTGTCCGCAAATCGCGACAACGTGCGGGTGCTGATTGCCGATTCCGGCCCACTGCAATCCGATCTGCTGGCGCGCGCGCTGCGCAGCCGACGCGACTTTCAGGTGTTCGTGGTCCCGCAGAAGACCTCGACACTCGATGCCTTTTTGCAGGCGAATCCCATCGACGTCGCCTTGATCTCGGGGAGTGACCCGCCCGATTTCGGCCTGCTGCGGTGGCTGCGCATCTCCCATCCGACGATTGCGCCGGTCCTGCTGGCGGAAAGCCAGGACCGCGACTTGGTGATCAACGCACTGCGCGTGGGCGCGCGGGGCATCTTCCTTTTCTCGCACGCGCCGTTTCGCATGTTATGCAAGTGCATCACCTGCGTTGCCCGAGGAGAGGTCTGGATCAGCAACGAGCAGATGCGCTACGCCCTCGACGCCTTGGCGGAGGTGCCCACTCTGCGTGTGGTGAATGCGACCGGAAGACCGCTGCTCACTCCCCGTGAAGAACAGGTGGTGGCGCTGGTTGCCGATGGATTGACCAACCGTCAGGTGGCGGATGAACTCGGGCTGAGCGAGCACACCATCAAGAAGTATCTCTTGCGAATCTTCGACAAAGTGGGAACTTCCAGCCGCGTCGAACTGGTTCTCTACGCGATGTCGCACGGCACCAATCGTCCGGCCGAATGGATGCCAGGTAGCGCCTGAATTATTGCGACGAGGAGTAGCTTGGATACAATAGGCCTATGCAAAAAGGCGTGGAGGGGGCCCATTGACGGATCCGGGCTCGGGAGTTGCTCGTCGATGGACGGTAATCGCTTCCGGACTGTTGATCCTCGCGCTCGCGCTGGTTGTGATCTTCACGCGGCGTAATGCCTTCCTGAGCCCACTCGCCCTGGTAGTGGTTGCTGCGATTGGCTTGGCAGCTCTCTTGCTGCAGGTGCGCTTCCGCCGCGATCTGCCGGATATCCACTCGCCCTTGTGGCTGAATGTTCTGGGGCTCGCCTTCGCGAGCGCATCCTTGCTGGCGGATTATCTGCATGTGAGGAATCCGATGCTTCCTGTAGCCGCGTTTGGCGCCGTCTTCTGCTTCGGGATCAGCGGGGCGGTCATTTTGCAGGCTCTGCGGCGCCGCCGGCCGCTTCCTTCGCCGAAGGTAGATTCACATCCGTGAGTCTGCATGTTGTCTGAGGTCGGGCGAGCGACACGCACATTTGCGATGACGCGCCACATAGCCTCGCGGGAAAAACTGTGCCTCCCTGAGTGTCAGCGTGATCTAAGTCGACATCAGGCGCTAGGCTAAGGATGGGGTGGGGAATGGACGCGAATCGCCCAGCCACGTGGAAGATTCTGCTGGCCTTCGGAATTATCTACTTCGTTTGGGGCTCGACCTTCCTGGGCATTCGTGTGGGCGTGCGCGAAGTGCCTCCCTTGCTGTTCGCCGGGATGCGATTCTTCGTGGCTGGGCTCGTACTCTATGGCTGGACGCGGGTGCAGAAGGCCGCGCGGCCGACCGCGCGTGAATGGCTGGCAGTGTCAGCGATCGCGGTCTTGATCTTCGGCGTCGATTACGGATGCCTGTTCTGGGCCGAGCGGCGTGTTCCCTCCGGCCTTGCGGCGGTCATGCTGGCGACGATTCCGCTGTGCATGGCTCTGTCGGAGATATTGCTACTTCGCACGCAGCGGATGACACCGCGGCTCGCGACGGCGCTGCTGATTGGCCTCGGAGGAGTTGCGGTGTTGATGAGTCATTCGCTGAACCTGGGCGAGGAACCGATTGATCGCGGGGGCGCTATCGCGCTGGTGGTGGCGTCGATCAGTTGGTCGATCGCGTCGGCCCTGATGCGGAAGCTGCCATTGCCAGCGTCGAAGATGGTTAGCTCCGGCGCACAGATGCTTGCTGGCGGAGCATTCCTCTTCCTTGCGGCAGGTGTCGCGGGAGAATTCCGCGGTTTTCGTGTACAGGCAGTTTCGGGCAAAGCATGGTTCGCGCTCGCGTACCTCATTGTTGCCGGATCGATCATCGGTTTCACAGCTTACGTTTGGTTGCTGCATCACGAATCGCCAACGCGGGTCGGCACATACGCATACGTCAACCCTGTTGTAGCGGTTGCGATCGGATATTTTCTCGGTGGCGAATCGGTCGGGCCCCGAACTCTGCTTGGAAGTCTACTTGTGCTTGTCAGCGTGATCGTGATTACGACGATGCCCAAAAGAAGGCCGGTTGCGGTGCGACTGGAAGAGGTTCCGCAGGCAGCAGATTAGACCCCAGTTCCCAGAAACCTAGCTGCTAGCTTGTGGCCGCTAGCTCCTAGCAACCAATCTGCATCTCGATTCGGATCGCTGGAGGCTAGTAGCTCGAAGCTAGCGGCTTAAACGGGGAACCTAGAACTGAGGCCTGTTCCCTACTGCGCTTTGCTGCGCGGCATGATCAGCCATTGCAGGATCGAACTGACTACACTCAGCAGAATCGCTCCGATAAATGCGGGCAGAAATCCGCGCACGTAGAATCCTCGGACGAACATTGAAGCGAGCTTCAGCATGAGCGCATTGATGACGAACCAGAACAGGCCGAGGGTGAGGATCGTCAAAGGGAAGGTCAGGATCTTGAGCAGCAATCCGAGGGTTGCATTGACGAATCCGATGACGAGCGCGGCGATCAGTGCCGCGACTGGGCCGCTGACGCTGATGCCGGGAACGATATAGGCGACGATCCAAAGCGCGACCGCGCTTAGAATCCAGTGGAGAAGAAGACGCACGTTGGACCTCCTGGTTAGACGCTTGGAGAGTGAAGGATACACGAAGTTATGACAAAAACCGATTCTTCCAAAGCGACGGCGAAGACGAATGCCGCGCGGCTGCTCGATCAAATGGGGATTCAGTATGAGCTGCGGGCATATGAAGTCGATCCCGACGACCTGGCGGCGGAGACGGTGGCGGCGAAGATCGGGCTGCCAGCAGAACAGGTATTCAAGACGCTGGTGGCGCGGCTGGTGGGGGATGTCGGCCACAACGGCGTCGCAATGGCGGTGATTCCTGGCGACCAGGAGCTAGACCTGAAGGCGCTGGCGGCGGCAGCGGGCGTGAAGAAGATGGAGCTGGTTCCGGTGAAAGAGCTGCGGGCGCTGACCGGCTACATTCGCGGAGGCGTGACCGCGCTGGCGGGGAAGCGGGAGTATCCGGTGTTTGTGGATGAGACGATTGAGCTGTTCGATGTCGTGTCG
>DATJNC010000099.1:0-21857 GCA_035508395.1 Terriglobales bacterium
CCGAGCCAGGAGAATGCGCCACAAAATCCGACGTTCATGATTGCCGGGCCGTAGTGATCGGGCGACACACCTGGTCGCGCGATTCGTATGCTCTCGAGTGGTTGAAGGACGGTGTCGGAAGAGCGCGAGGGATTCGTTCTAGCTGGCGGCGTGAGCTTCCATCGTGGCGCGAGGATGGTAACGGAGCGCAACGTTCATAAAAACTTCTCCGCTTTCGGTGCTCAGGCAAAGCACCAGTGCCTCGGTGTCTTCGCTGGATTTGCTGCCGCGATCGGAGGTATGCAGAGCGGGCGGGTGGACTCGGAAGTGAAATCCCTGATCGTTTAGAACGGTGACTGCGTTCCCGATGATTTGATTGGCGAGTTCGCAAACCGCTTCGCGCACGAGGCTGTCGGTGCCGGGCAGTTCGGTGCCGGCGAGACGACTGGCAAAGCAGGTGGCGGTTTTGGGATCGACGTCGAAGATGATGCGGCCTTCGATATCGCCAGTGAGGCAGACTTCCGCGGCAATCCCTTTGCGCCGATAGGCTTCTTCTTCCATGGTCAGATTTTCGATAGAGACGGAGGAATTCAGCCCCTGCGCCAAGACGGCGTCGGCAGAGTTAATGAAGGGCTGAATCAGATCCATGCGCATGTTTCAGGCTCCCGCGCCGTGCGCTTGCTCATCGCGCATCACATACTTGATGACTTCGTAGAGAACCTCAGCCTTAACCGGCTTCTGAACGAAATGCCGGGCTCCACGCTGCAGGGCAGCGACAATATTTTCCTGATAACCGACGGAGGAAACCATAACGATGCGCGCGCCGGGATGCTCGCGGACGATTTTCTCTGCCGCTTCGATGCCCTCCATTTGCGGCATCGTGATGTCCATCAGAACGATGTCGGGCGATAGACGATCATATTCGCTGATGGCCGAGACACCATCTCCAGCTTCGCCAATGACCTGGCCGCCGAAACTCTCCACCATCTGGGCGAGGTTTTTGCGGGCGAATACGGAATCGTCGACGATCAGATAGCGCACCGGTTGCCCGTCACCGCTTCGTTTCACGGGCGCAAACTTTTCCATGACACTCCTCCAGCTAGTAACACTTAAACACGAACCCTACACCGTCGGGTAGATGACTCTAGTTACTTCCGGCACCTGTGGCCCGGTGCGAGTTTCCATCACCGAGGCGAGCACGATCATCGGCGCATTGCGCCTGGAGCAGATTCGGCAGGTCCTGAAGGTCAACCACCCGCATGACGTAGCCACGCTCGATGGCGGCCTTTGGCATGCCGAAAACCACGCATGTTTTTTGACTTTGCGCTACGGTTAAGCCCCCGGCCGCCCGCACCTCGCCGATGCCGGAAGCGCCATCCTCGCCCATCCCGGTCATGATCACGGCCATGGCCTGGGGACCGAACTCGTGGGCAACGCTGCGAAAAAGGACGTCAGCAGATGGACGATGCCCATTGACCGGACCATCCTCATTGAGGACAGCGACATTGCCAAGAGGCAGCTTCTTGACCTTCATGTGACGATTACCGGGACAAATCAGGGCTCGTCCCGCCACCAAGAGGTCGCCTGATTGGGCCTCCTTAACACGGATGGGGCAAGTTTCGTCGAGCCGCCTGGCAAAAAGCTCGGTGAATCCGTCCGGCATGTGCTGCACGACCAGGATGCTGCCGGAAAACTCGACGGGCAGGCGAGAGAAAAGATATTGCAGGGCATTTGGGCCGCCCGTGGATACACCGATGGCGATGATCCGGCTGGGCGCGGCCGGCATCTGTTTGCGCAGAAGCTCGTTGGGGACCTCGTCCGGAACAATCTGGGGTTGGGCGGCGCTGTGGTGGGCGGCAGCCCGGATTTTCTTGATGAGTTCCTCGGCAATTTCCGGCATGCGCGCAGAAACATCGTTGGGCTTGGCTACAAAGTCGAAAGCGCCGAGGGTAAGCGCCTTGAGCGTGATGGAGGCACCCGCGGTGCTGTGTGAACTGACCACAACCACCGGCAGTTTCCACTGGCGCATGATTTCCTTGAGCGTATCAAGCCCATTGAGCCCAGGCATTTCGAGGTCAAGCGTGACGACTTCGGGCTCCAGTTCCTTTATTTTCTTCAGGCCGAAGTTGCCATCCATGGCTGTGCCCACGACCTCTATGGCTGCGTCACGTTCCAGGATCTTCGGAATCAGCTTTCGCATCAGGGCGGAATCGTCGATGACAAGAACGCGCACGGGCCTTTTCACAAGTGGCCTCCCGCCATGCCA
Source organism: Terriglobales bacterium (assembly GCA_035508395.1). Lineage (GTDB taxonomy): Bacteria > Acidobacteriota > Terriglobia > Terriglobales > Acidobacteriaceae > Acidiflorens. Next base: position 2,246 of record DATJNC010000099.1, read on the forward strand.
TGAACGTCGGGCCGCCGCAATTGGGGAGGATGCGCGCGGAGGACGCTGTTCAAGCCCGACAGCATACCGGTTCCACGCGGGCCGTCGGCGGTGCGGACGCGCGTAAAGCGCTCGACCATCGCGATCAGATTCAGAATGAGAACCACGCGGCCGTCACCGAGAATGGAAGCTCCACTGACCAGGTCAGTTGTGATCGATTGATCGTCGAGCGCTTTGATAACCAGCTCTTCTTCGCCTGCGAGTTCGTCTACGATTAAGCCGAATTTCCGATCGCCATGGTTGATGACCAGCACAAATACCTTGCGGCGGCCCGATTCCGGATTGGGTTCCGGTGCACTGCCCAGGCGCAGCAGCGGCAGTACGTCCTTGCGCAACTGCAGAACTTCGTAGTGCTCGACCTGGTGGATTTCTGATTCTGTTGTGCGAGTGATCTCAGCCACGGCGTTGAGCGGCAAAGCATAGAGGCGCAGCTCGACGCGGAAAAGCAGCGCGCGGATGATTGCGAGGGTGAGCGGCAGGCGCAGGCGGAATGTGGTACCGCGGCCCGACTGACTTTCAATCTGGACTGTGCCTTTCAAACGGGAAAGCACGCTCTGAACAACATCAAGGCCGATGCCGCGGCCGGAAAGCTCTGTGATCTCCTGCGCGGTGGAAAAACCCGGTCGGAAGATCAATTCCATGGCTTCGTTCTCGCTGAGCTGGCCTGCTTCTTCGGGGGTTACGATGCCCTGCGCAATGGCTCGCTGGCGGATTTTCTTGACATCGATCCCGCCTCCATCGTCGGATACCTCGATGACGACCTGATTCCCTTGGTGGTAGGCGCTCAGCCGGAGTGTGCCTTGCGGCGACTTTTCGGCGCGGATACGCTCCTCGGTGGTTTCGATGCCGTGTCCGACGGCGTTGCGCAGGAGGTGGGTGAGCGGTTCGGCGATAGCATCGAGAATGCTCTTGTCGAGATCGGTGTCGCCGCCACGGATGATGAGCTCCACTTCCTTGCCGCAGTGCCGGGCAACGTCGCGGACGGTTCTTGGGAAACGGCGGAAGAGCTGATCGACGGGTACCATGCGGATTTTCATCACCGAACGCTGCAGATCGTTAAGAACCCGGGCCTGAAAGGCCATGGCGTCGCTGAAGCGTCCGCGAAGAGAATCTTTTGGAAAACGCTGTCCGAATTCGATGACCGCTTGCTGGAACATCGATTTGGCGAGAATCAGTTCGCCGACGAGATTCAAAACGCTGTCGATTCGTTCGGCGTCGACGCGAAGAATGTTCTCGGAGCCGGCGCTGATGGCTGCGGCAGAAGGCTCGGCGATAGTAGCGGTGTCACTGACGGGAACTGACGGCGCCGGGGCAGGATGAGATTGGCTCGGCAGAGAGCTGGTGGCGGCCGCGAGATTGGACGCGACGGGGAACTCTGCTGCTGACGCGGGTGGTTTGATGCGCAGAGCTGTGACTTTTGCTGTCAGCGCGATCGTAGGAATCTTGCATTTGTTGCGGATCTGTTCGGCGGACTTCGTCGACGCCAGGGCTGCTTCGATCTGAGTTACGAGTTCGGAGCTGCCTTCGGGAGGATAGACCGCGAGAACCTCTCCCAGTTCAGAGAGCGCCAACTGGAGCATTTGCCGGGCCGCGATGGGCATTCCGCATTGCGGGTCAAGTTGCACGACCACATGCTGAAGGCGCTTGCCTTCCGACATTGCCCGAGCAATGGCAAGCTGTTCGTACTCTGACCAGCGGGTGGTGTGGCGCTGGCTCCGGGCTTTTGTTTTTGGCTTTCCAGCAGCCTCGGGAGTCAGTTCCGCGTGGGCGAGGCGGGCGATATCTTCCCGCAGAGATCTGATGTCGGGAACTTTCTGGTTTTTGCGGTAGGCTTCGAGCAGAGCTACGAAAACGTCGGCTGCACGCAAAGCGATTTCCGGAACGGCTGAGGCGGTCCCGGGTTTTTCAAGAGCCAGTACATCTTCGAACTCATGTGCCAGTTCGCTGAGTTCACGAAAACCGCAGGCAGCCGAGTCGCCTTTCAAGGTGTGGACGATGCGGCGCAAGCTGCGCGAAATTTCCGGATCCCCGGGTGCCTTCTCCAGCCGCAAAGTTTCTTCATTGAGTTTCTGGACGAGTTCGTGCGCGCTTTCGAAGAAAAGCTCGCGGAGTTCGCTCATGCGGTCGTCCGGCGGCACGCTCACAGTCGTACCTCGACTCGCTGATAGGCGGTGCCCGCGTTGTGGTGGATCATCTGGAATCTCTCAGTCAGCCCGAGCAGGCTTTCGGCATGGCCGACAAAGAGATATCCATAGGGGTTTAAGCAACGGTAGAACTTCTCGACGAGCCGCTTCTGTTCCGCCTCGTCGAAATACATCATCACGTTGCGGCAGAAAATGATGTCATTGCGCTGGGGCAGATATTCCGTTTTCAGGTTGTGAAAATCGAAGTGAACGAGTTCCTTCACATTCGTCTTGACCACATAGCGGGTTCCGACCTTGTCGAAGTAGCGAAGGCGGAAGCCGTAATCGACCCCTGACATCTGATGTTCGCTGTAGGAACCTTCCTGACCCGTTCGCAGAACGGAATAACTGATGTCACTGGCAAGGACCTCAAGCCGCCAGGGATGAGGCACGAGCGGTTTGGGAAGAGGCGATTCGAACGGCAGCGGGTTGCGCAGATAGTAGTAGGACAGCGCATCGGCCACGAGCATAACGATGGTGTAAGGCTCCTGGCCGGTGGAGCAGCCGGCGCTCCAGATTCGCAAACTGTAGTCGCGGCGCTCCTGTTTGCGGTGCAGGAGATCTTCGATGATCTCGTGCTGAAAAAGATCGAGTTGCGCCTTGTTGCGAAAGAAACTGGTCTCGTTGACAGTCAGGTTTTCGAGCAGCTGTAGAAGCTCTTTCTTTCCCTGCTGGCTGATGAGCAGGCGATAGTAGCTATAGAAAGAATCAATGCCGCACTCCCTCAGCCGACGCTGAAGGCGGTCCTGAAGAAACGACGTGCGGCGCTCATCGAAGTGCATCCCGCATTCCTGGTAGATGAGGGCCTGCAGCAGTTTCAGTTCAGCTTCGTTAAGAGTGGGTGCTTCGCCTGCGTTCATGTTTATTTGGTTCTAGCTACTTGCCAGCAGAGGCGCTCTGCGCCCCCGCTTTGCCATTCATAGCCGGAGTTGCGTCGGCCGCGACCGCGCCGCTGCCTAGTTCACGGACGGCCAAGACCTTGTTTATGTCCAGCAAAATGATCAAACGGCCCTTGTATTTGCCCAGGCCGGTGACGCAATCAAGACCACCTTCGCGCATCATGGCAGGCGCGGCTTCGATGTCGGTGTCGGGGATCTTGACTACTTCCGATGCGGAATCCACGATCATCCCCGCGAGACGGCCGCGATGTTCGACAACGAGAATGCGGCTGTGCCGGTCGATCGCAGTGGTCGGCTTGCCGAATCGCTTGCGGAGATCTACGACGGAGACGATCTTGCCGCGCAGGTTGATGACCCCTTCGAGGTAATCGGGGGCGTCGGGCACGGCCGTAATCTCGGGCACGCGAACAATTTCATGCAGCGATGCGATGGGGATACCGTAAGTCTCTCGTCCAACGTTGAAGCCCACGATGTGCGTTTCTCGGTTCATGACCGTTCCTCAGCGCCCTCCCGCCGTGGCATGCCGCGCGTTTGGACCCTCGCTCGAATGCAGAGAGAAGCGATCCATGGAATCGAGCAAGCCGCGTGACATCTTCGACATCTGGTCGGCGGAAGCGGCCAGTTCGGTTGAACCAGAGGTTGAGGATTGCACGAGCTGGCGCATGCGCTCCATCGCCTGGACGACGGCTTGTGCTCCGGACGCCTGTTCTTCTACCGCCGAATTGATCTCGTGGGTGATTTCGTTCAGGCGAGTCGTGGCGCGGGCGATTTGTGCCGAGCCATGCGACTGTTCGTTGGTGGCAGCCCCGATCTCCTGTGCAAACTTGTAGACCTCGGTGACAACGTTCGAGATCTTGCGCAGAGCGGCGTTCAGGTCCTGGCCCAGATTCAGTCCTTCGTTAACGATCGTGGTGCTCTTCTCCATGTTCTCAACCGCTTTGCGGGCTTCCTTCTGAATGCTCTGGATCAGCTCAGAGATCTCCTTGGTGGACTGGGCAGATTTCTCGGCGAGCTTGCGGACCTCGTCGGCTACGACGGCAAAGCCGAGTCCATGCTCACCGGCGCGAGCCGCTTCAATGGCCGCATTCAAAGCCAGCAGATTGGTTTGCTCGGCCAGATCATCGATGACTTCGATGATTTTGCCGATGTCATCGGCGCGAGTGCCGAGCGCATCGATGATTTCGCCCGAGGCGTGAATCGTCGTATTGATACGGTTCAAGCCATCGGTAGCTTTTTCCATGGTGCCGATGCCGCTGTGGACTTCCTCACGCGAGCGGTTTGAGATATCGAGCAATACCTTGGCAGTGTCGGCGACGCGCTGGATGGAAGTCACCATCTCGTCGATCGAAGCCGAGGTTTCGCTCACGCTTGAAGCCTGCGTTTGCGTGCTCTTGACCATGTTCTGCACGTTCACGCTCATCTCGTGCATGGTGCTGGTGACTTCATCGATGGCAGAGGAGGTTTGCAGGCTGTTGCGGGCCGATTCGTCGGACGAACTGGCGACCTGGGTTGAGGCGCTTGCGACCTGGGCGGCGGCGTCTCGAACATTGCGCACCAAACCGCGAAGTCCTTCCACCATGCGCTGGAAGGCGTTGCCCAACGTGTCATTGGCGGAGCGGGGACGCACTTCGACGCCGAGATTGCCTCCGGCAATTGCTTCTGACACCGAAGCCATTTCCTTGAGGTACTTCACCATCGAGTCGAAGGTGCGGGCCAGTTGTCCGATCTCATCTTCTCCACGGACATCGATGTTGTGCTCAAGATCACCGGACTTTCCGATCTGCTCAGCGACATGAATCAGCTGGTTCAGCGGCCCCGTGATTCCAGCCGCGGTGCGGAAGGCGATGATTACCCCAAGGCTGAAGGCAAGTAACGAGCTGAGAACAGCGATCCAAAAGGTGGCGGTGGCGGCTAACTGGTCTTCCGAGTGACGTTTTTCGAGCAGCAGCCGATTCTCCCGATCAACACTTTCCAGAACGTCGCTGGAGCGAGTCACCCAGGAGTTGGGATCCTTCTGCAGATAGAAGATCTGGAGTTCGGCAACGGTGGCGTTTCCGCTATCGACGGCGCGTCGCTTTTCTGCCAGGGGATTGGCAAACTCATTTCCCCAGTCCTGCTCGAGTCCCTGCACTTTTTCGAGGCTGCTGCGTTGCTGATCGGAGTTGGCCAGTTCCTGAGAATGGCGTAATGCCTCGCTGAGCTGGTGTTCACCGTCGGTCAGCTTCTCGACGTCGCGTGTGTCGCCGCTCAACAGATAGTTCTGCAGGTGCATGCGGTTCTGCATCATCTGGAAGCGGACATTCGAGGTCGCCTCCGTCATTTCCATCGAGCGCTGAGCGGCAGCCTTGGCCTCATGCTCGCGGCGCACCGCAAGCAGGTTGACGGCGAGCAACACCAACACCATCGCCAGAATGATGCCGAAATTCAGGTACAGCTTGTTGCGGATGTTCATACTCCTGCCTTCCTCAAACAGAAGCTTTTCTCACTCACTCATTCGGGTCGAAACGGAATTGAAGGGTTTCCGTCGTTTCCTGCGGACCTGATTCGAAGCGCCATTTCCTGACCGCATCGAGGACAGCGTTCGCTAGAACGGGATGTCCACCTACCAGCTTTGCGTCTTTTACTGTGCCATTGGCGGCTACCGTCACATCGATCTTGACGATGCCGGAAATCTTCATGCGTCGGGCCAGGTCCGGGTACATGGGCTCGACCTTGCTTTTCGTCTTGCGGATGGGTTCCTGCTCCTGTCCCCATGCGGGGAAGGTGAGCGGCATGACGGTTACGCTGAGCAGCAGCATGCCAACTCCCAGCCGCGTTTTCAGAGCCTTCAAGGACACGGTTCCCCCTGTCAGGTGCACCTCCTATATTCGGACAGAGTCTTGGGAGGCGATACCGAAAGTTCTGCCCTCGCATTACTTTGGTGTCGCCAATTTGCTGAATCTACAAGCTGTTAGTCGCCCTTCCGACGAGAATGAGGCATTGGCTCTCAAATTGAGACATGTTGGACGTCCAACGTTTTCCAAGTTGGCACCCGGGCAATGTATTCGCTTGACTCAATTTGAGAAACCGTCGTAGGTTCTAAGGTGTAATTCAATTGTTTTCAATTATTTAGATAGGAATATTGGGGCGAATCTGAGATCGACTGTGGGAAAAGCCGGGTCGGGCGCGGAGTCTCATTCTGACGAGGCGTTTCATAAGCTTTTGCTCGATCTCTCCCGCGCCGCCTTCCGCAGCGGCGAGCCGAGCACACCCGACACCTCTTCTGTCATGGAGGGTATCGCGGACCGGCTTCGCGAGCTGCTGCATTCGCCCGTGGTTCTCATCTTCGTCCAGGCGCATAAGCAGTTTGATTTGCAGGCGGTATCGACGGATGTCCCGCGCCTAGGGACACTGATTCGCCGCCGGGGCGCGGAAAACGATTTGCGCTCGCCGGCGGAGATTGCTGCCCGAGCCGTCAACGCGGGCGAGCGGATTACCGTCAACATCGACGGCTTCTCGCATTTTGGCGAGGATTCGCCTCCGGGAACGCTGATCGCAGCCCCGTTCCGGACGGCGCAGTCTTGTGGCGCGATCCTGGTTTATCCACGGCGGAGTGACCCATTTACGCCGGACGAGAAGACGCTGGTCTCGGCGCTAGCAGGATTTGGCGCGGTTGCGGTGGCTAACGCCGAACTTTGCGGAATGGCACGGGCGCAAGCGCGGGAACTGCACGAGATTCTCGAGATTTCGTGCGAACTCAGCTCAGCGGGGAAGCTCGATGAATTCATGGAGAAATCCGTGGTGCGGTCGGCGAGCTTTCTTGGTTTTGAACGCTCATTCATCGGGCTGCTCGAAGAAGGTGTCTTTCATATTCGCTGGGGATTTGAGAAGGGCGCGGCGCAGCCGCAGGATATTCCGCTTTACGACGGAATCGTCTCACAGACTCTCAAAACGTCTGAGGTGTTCCATACCGAAGATGCATCCACGATTCCTGGCGCCAACCAGGAGTTCATGGCGGGGTTTCGTGTCAAGCAGTTGCTGGCGGTACCGCTGCTTGGGTCGGGTGGCGAAGTGCTGGGGCTTTTCGGTGTGCTGGATCGAATCGAACCGGGACCGATCAACCAAGAGGACGTGAGGCGTGCGCGGGCGTTGGCTGCCCAGATCGCGATTGCACTGGAACTCACCCGCAATCTGCACGAGACGGAGCGACACCGCCAGCGCGCTGAAGCGCTGGTTACGCTCGCGCTCGAACTGAATTCCGTCCTGCAGCTCCCGGAATTCATGCGCAATTTCGCTTTGCGCACGGCGACATTATTGGGAGGCCGTGCCGTAGCTCTCACGCTTTTCGAGGCTCCCGAGAGCGAGACGGTGGTCATGTGCGGAGCTACTCCCCTTGAAGACAAGCTGCTGGTGCAGCGCTACACGCAGGCGATACGCTCGGCATTGCCCAAGTACACCGCTGACATCGTCTTCGCTATGGCGGCTGAGTTGGTAGGAACGTCTCTTGCCGCGAGCCTGGGGTGGACGGATTGTACGCTGGTCAGACTGTCAGGAACCTCAGGCGAACTGGTGGGGGCTCTTTGCCTGGTCGATCGTGGAGCCGCGCCCGCTCCCGCCGACTACCAGTTGATGCGCGCGATCGCGGGCCATGCCAGCGTCGCGCTGGAAAATGCATGCCTGTTTACCAGAATGCAACAGGCGAATCGGCACTGGCTCGAAGTTTTTGACGCTATCAGCGACTACATCGTTGTTCACGACGAGCATCAGAACATTCTCCGCGTGAATCGCTCCTTCGCCGAACTTGTGGGACTGGAGCCCGATCAGTTGATTGGGATTGACATGCGCGCGCTTGACGCGATGACGACCGGATCCGCTCTGCATTCGTGTCCTTTTTGCCGCAGTGGCGAGGGACTGGATGAGTACATCCACCCGATACTGGGGCGAACCCATCTGGTCTCAACCTCGCGCATCCACTCGGCCCGCCCGGATAGCGGCTCGCGTGGACTTGTCGACACAGCAACCTCAGGCGGTCAAATGCAAACCGTGCATGTTCTGAAAGACATCACGGATCGGCGCGAGGCCGAGCGCCGCTATCGCGAACTCTTCGACAACATTCAAGAGGGGATATACGTTTCCACACCGCAGGGCCGGTTCGTCGAGGTGAATGACGCGCTGGTCCGGATTCTTGGCTATGACAGCCGGGAGGAGTTGCTGCAACTTGATATCGGCACCCAGCTTTATCTCTCACCGCATCGGCGCCAGGAACTGGCGGAGCAACTGAAGCAGACCGGAGAGATGCACAATCACGAGGAGGTTCTTCGCCGCAAAGACGGGTCTCACGTGCACGTTTACATGAATTGTTATGCGATGCGCGATGCGAATGGCAATGTGGTTCAGCATCGCGGCTTGATGCTGGACATCACCGGGCTGCGACAGTCGCAGACGGAACTGCAGAAAGAGCGGGATTTTTCAGGGAAGATCCTGAGTCACACCCAGAGTCTCATTCTGGTCACCGACACCGAAGGCGTCGTCAGCTATGCCAACCGCAGATGGAGCGGGCTTGGTTTTCAACAGAGTCAGATTGTCGGTCACTCGTTTGCGGAGCTTTGCGCGGCGCCACGAAGGGAAGCTCTGCGGCAAGCATTGGAGGCGGTCGGGCGCGGCCAGCAGATCGACAATTTCGACTTGCCGCTGGTTCGGGGGGATGGCGCGAGTGCACAGTTCACCGCCAACATGAGCCCGATCAGTGGCGAAGACGGCAAGGCGAGCAGCATCGTGGTAGTCATGACCGATGTCACTGACTCCGCTGTCCTGCGCACCAAGCTCGTACACGCCGAGAAGATGGCGGCGGTGGGACAGCTGGTTTCGGGAGTTGCGCATGAGGTGAATAATCCGCTGACGGCGATTCTCGGTTTTACCGATCTGCTCATGGAGAATCCCGAACTCCCGGAGAGCGCGCGCCGCGACTTGCGCGTGATCTTGCAGGAGGCGCAACGCACCAAGCAGATCGTGCAAAACTTGCTCAGCTTTGCGCGCCAGATGCCGCCGCGGCGGCAGCCCGTGCAGCTCAATTCAATTCTCAAGCGCACCGTGCAATTGCGCTCCTACGACTTCATCAGCCATGGAATTCAGGTGGTGGAACGGCTCGATGAATCGCTGCCCGACGTCATCGGCGACTCGCATCAGCTGCAGCAGGTCTTTCTCAACATCCTGAATAACGCCTACGACGCGGTGCGGGAGTGTGGGCGTCCGCCGCGGATCGAGATTACGAGCGCGCGGATGGAAACGGGAGTGGAAGTTTCGTTTCGCGACAACGGAGTTGGCATCTCCGATCCGGAACGCATTTTTGATCCATTCTTCACCACCAAGGATGTTGGGAAGGGGACCGGCCTCGGCCTGAGCATCTGCTATGGGATCGTCCATGAGCATGGGGGGGAAATCATCTGTCACAACAATTCCGGATCCGACGGAGCTACTTTTATCGTCCGATTGCCACTGGCACAGGACGGAGCTTCCTTTGGCGCCGCCGCAGGAGTTTATCCAAAATGACGCAGACTGGAACGAGATCGGCAAGCGCACCTGTGCTTCTGATTGAAGACGAGCCCGCGGTCATGGTCTTTGTTCGTTCGGCCCTGGAGCGTAACGGATATACCGTGGTGTGCAGCGAATCGGGGGCCGAGGCGCTCGAACTTCTCTCCGATGGCGAGTTTCACGGAGTAGTCTCCGACATGCGGACACCCGGCGGGGTCGACGGAGCGCAGGTTTACGCATGGATCGCAGCGAATCGTCCAGCCCTCGCCAGGAGATTGGTATTCATCACGGGCGACATCGCCAACGAAGAAACCGCCGCAACCCTTCGAAGAACGGGCGCGCCCTGCGTCGAAAAGCCATTTCGTGTAGCGGACTTCATTAGCGTGGTGGAAAAAACCATGGGCAAGGCAAACCAATGAGTCATGACTTCCGAATCCGCTTGTTGATTGTCGACGACGAACAGACCATTCGCCGGTTGTGCATGACGGTCGGCGAATCCCTTGGTTTCTTCTGCCTGGAAGCTGAGAGTGGCGACGCTGCCCTCACGCTTCTCGAAGAGCAACCGGTGCACATGGTGCTCACGGATATGGTCATGCCGAACATGACCGGTCTTGAGTTCCTGGAACAGGTCAAGCGCATTTTTCCGCGCATTGAGGTTGCGGTCATGACCGGCCATGGTTCGGTCGAGACCGCGGTGCAGGCGATGAAGCTGGGCGCCTATGACTACATTGCCAAACCTTTTGCGCCGCTCGACGAACTGCGGCTGTTCCTGCGCCGGATGGCAGACAAGGTGCGCCTCGAAGACGAGAATGTGTTTCTTCGGGAGCGATCGGAGACCGAAGCGGCCATCCACGGGATTATTGGACACTCGGCCGGCATACAACATGTTCTGCGTCTGATTTCGCGACTGAAGGACACGCGCACGCCCGTGCTGATTTCCGGCGAGAGCGGAACTGGAAAAGAACTGGTGGCCCGGGCGTTGCATTTTCGCGGCAACCTCGCCTCGCGGCCATTTGTCGCCGTTGACTGCGGTTCGCTGGTTCCGACGCTGATCGAAAGCGAATTGTTTGGATATGAAAAAGGCGCCTTTACGGGAGCGCTTCGGTCCAAGCAAGGACTGCTTCAGTCGGCCGACACGGGCACGATTTTTCTAGATGAAGTTGGCGAATTGCCGCTCGAGATGCAGGCCAAGATTCTGCGCTTCCTGCAGGAGAAGGAAGTACGGCCTGTGGGCAGCAATGAAAAGGTAAAGGTCGATGTGCGGATCATGGCCGCTACCAACCGCGATCTCGAGGCCGAATACAAGAAGGGAACGTTTCGCAAGGACTTGTTCTTCCGCCTCAACGTGGTCACGATCTCCTTGCCGCCCTTGCGCGAACGCAGGTCCGACATCCCGGTTCTGGCCAACTGGTTCCTTGAGCGGCTGGCTGCGGGTCGAGGAATGCAGATCTCGGGGAACGCCATGAAAGCTTTACTGGCTTATGACTGGCCGGGGAATGTGCGCGAACTGGAAAACTGTATCGAGCGCGCGGTCGCGCTGACGGATCAACGCGTACTCGGTCTCAATGACTTACCTGCGTCGATTGCGCGAGTCGAACTCGAGTCGATTCCCGAGCCTCATGTGATTGAGGAGATGAGCGCGGCATCGACCACCGATCTGGAAGACCTGGAGCGGGCTACGATCGCGCGCGTCTTTTCCCAAGTCAATGGGGACAAGGCCAGAGCCGGCAAGATGCTGGGAATCAGCCGGGCCACGCTCTACCGCAAGTTGAAGCGCTACAACATCGGCGTGCGGGAAGAGGTGACAGGGTCAACGAGGCTGCAGTAAAGCAGCTCAGGTTCCGAAATGAGACAAACGACCGCCATTATCTCAACGTGAGACGCAAGCTGCGCGCCAGGCGGAACCTTGGGTCGTCATCTTGTTCAAGAATGAAAGGTAAGCCTGTCATTTTCTGCGAGTTGCTCGTTGGTGCATGTCCGTCGAGGATGTGGCGTTGGTCGTGCAATCTAGGATGACCGATCAAGCAGAGCAAGTTCATTCGCCAGTTGGTTGAGCGTTGCCTCTTCAAACCAGGAGAGGCAAGGACCTGCCATGCTTAACTTTGAGTTGAGGTTGACCGTGCCCAACCAGGCAAGTGCTCCCGCTCGTGCCCTTGAACCCGATATCGTTCACCGGCTAGCCCAGTTTTTTCCGGAAGCTACTCCGGTACGCATTCCGATCCGGCTTAGTCGGGCAAACAATATTGAGAATGGAGAAGCCAAGACAGGGGCGATTTCGTGGTCTCTGCTGCAGGAAACCGTAATCGAGTTCGGCACTCCACACGAGGTGTTGTTTCTGGTGAAACACCCGCTGGAGTTTGCCGACCTCGTTCTGGTCGAGAGCAGAGATGGGGCTCTCCGCGCGGAAGCTTCGGTGGTTGCGGTGCAGTATCATCCGGATCGGGCCGTGGTCGCGGCGCGGTTCCTGAAAAACGTTCCAAACTGGATTGTGAAATCATGACTGAATTCCACTCGTCTCAAAATCCGTCTCAAGCCCAGAAGCAAGACGTCGGCTTGGTGTTCAAGGCGTTGCAACCGATCTATTCGGCACTGGTGCGTGAATTTGTCATTGAAGTGCCCGCCTGTCCTTTTGATCCTGATTGTGCTCCGGACTCGATCGATGGCGCCAAGGCCGAGGCTTGGCTCCGGCAGGTGGATGGCGAAATTCAGGTGCATCAGTTGCGCCAGTTCCTGCAAACGACGCCCATGGCGAACGAAGCGGTGCTGCGCAATTTGATTTTCCACCACATGCAGAAGCAGACGAAAGCGGCAGCGGACCGCGACAAGATCGATTTTCTGCTGGTGCAATACTTCTCGCTGTGCGCGCCCTCGGGCCTGGATGATTCGGATGTTGATCTCGACTATGTGGCGCAGGTGCTGGAGCCGGTTCTCGGCCAGCATGAGATCAAACTGCCCGCATGGCTCAATCCTCTCGACACGTTGATGCAATCGGCCGGCCGTTGTCGCCGGCTGAGCGAGTTACTGCATAGCGGGATCCTCGAGCAGGGCCGTAAGCTCAAAGGACAATCCGGTGAGCGCTTCTTCGATCCTTCTGCCATGGTCGCTTTCGCCCGTTTCAGTTTCATGATCCGGCGCATCTTCTTTCGCCTGATGCACGACGATCTCAATGCGATTCAGGACGGACTGCGCGAATTGGAACGACGGGGCATCAGCACCATTGATTGCCGGCGCGCGCAGTTCTCCGCGGAAGAACCGGTTGTGCGTTTGCGCATGATCTGCCAATCGTGGAAGGTGATGTTCCATGCAGAATATTCCTCGGGGCAGCCGCTGCGCATGCTGGTCGATTTGCGAGCTGCTGTGGATGACGCATTGAATCCGGCAAAAAAGAGCGCGCCGGCGAAGGGCCCCTTGGCAGCCGGTGCAGCCGCAGGATCTTCCAAGTCGGGCGCGGGTCCGGGAAAGTAGAAGTCGAAGGGGAAAACGATGGACCTTCGTACAGCCGAGCCGCCCATGTCAGTGAACCGTCCGACGGTGCTGATTCTTTCCAGCGATCCTGCCTTTGCGCGGGAGTTGGCCGAAAGCTGGCCGAGCGAGGCCGATCCGCCCGAATTCACTGTGCTTGACGAGGGCCTGTTCAATGAACTGGCGGGTGAGCACTACCATCTGGCGATTGCCGATGGCTCGAGGCCCGAATCGCGCACAGGCCTGAAGCAGGCACTCAGGTCGGCAGGGAAGCCAGCCATCGTGATTCATACCGATTCATCGACAGCTTTAGCTCGATCAGAGGGCTCGATCATCGAACTGCGTCGCGATTCGCCGGCCGATCCAGAGTCGTACGAACAAAACTGGGCTGGCATCGCCGCACTTGTGGGCCGTGAGATTTTGCAGCGATCCATTGCAGAAACGCGGCAGCGGAATGCGGAGACGGCCCGAGCTGCGGTGGAAGCCGAAGCCGTGCTGGGCCGCTACATGATTGAGATGCGACACAACGTCAATAATGCACTGACCTCAGTTCTCGGCAATGCCGAGCTGCTCACGCTGGAGCCCGGCCTGCCCGCGAACGTTTTGGCCCAGGCCGATACCGTGCGGAATATGGCGCTTCGTTTGCACGAGGTTTTTCAGCGCTTTTCATCGATTGAAAAAGAACTCTCGGTGGTGGCGCGAGAGTCTGGCAAGAGGCCTCCCGCCCAGCGCGCGGCGGGTGCGCACTGAGCCGCCCGCAGATTGACACGTCCCTCGCATGGCTGGCAACGAGGCGCAACAGCGCTGCCGGCTACCGTGCCGCCCGCAGAAATTTGCCGGTGCTGGCATCAATCACGCCAATGCCCTTGGAATCCTGTGTCGACGTTCCATAAAAAACCACCCAAAGCAGGGCTTTCTCTTTCGGGTTCCAGTCGAGCGTGTACAAAACCGGCTGCTGCGGATTTTTCTCCAGCAACTTGGCGCCACCTTTTTCCTGCGCCAATGCGTAGGCTTGATCCGAGTCGGTGGTGAGATAGAACGCCTGGAACATGAGAGCCGGAACGGTAGGGCCATAGGCGGTCTCGGCGCTGGAGGTGACTCCAATCGGTGGTTCGTCCTTCAGTCGGCTGCCGGAACAGGTAAATACTCTGTAGGTTCGGCGGGTCGGGGATGCGAACATGCCGCGCCAGATGGTTGACTTGCCGCCTTGCCCGTTACTCTCTTCGTTCAGAGCCGATTCCATGTGAAAAGGAACCGCATCGGGCGCCCAGCGGGCCGCCATGCCGGCCATTTGCGAGAGACAGGCTTTGCCAGTATTGAGGACAGGCTCCTTTTTAGCTTCTGGTGCTGAAGACTGTTTCTGGCTGCTGGAGGACTCGGTACTGGTAGACCCACACGCGATCATCAGCGCGCTGGCCAACAAAAGCACAGTTGCTTCTACCCAAAGAATTCCTTTCATCTTGCGCCTCTCTGATGAGCGCGCTTGCTCCCCCCGCCAGTCAGAGCGCGAATAGCTCCTCTGGCACGCCGGAAAGTGGCGCTCCCAAATTCGGGGCGATTGTAAACCCATTCGTCAAGCTCTGCTGTGACCACGAACAGCCCAGGGTCAATACCGAGCTGTGTTTTTCCCGGCTGAATTTCCGTAACTTCTGACGCCCACCTGCATCACACTGGACGGGGGGATGGCTCTCATGTTCAAGAGTGGTATCTATCGTGTCCTCAACAGGTTTGGCTGGCAGATCGCGTTGTTCGCTCTTGCCGGTCTGATTGCCTGCAACCAGGTCAAGGCCGCAAGCGAGGCTGTTTCTCTTCCGGATCCCGCAACAGACGCACCTTTGGCCGCGACGCACGGAAAGCAAACCGCGGTTTTCGCGGGTGGATGCTTTTGGGGAATCCAGGCGGTTTTCCAGCACGTAAAAGGTGTGACGGAAGCTACATCCGGGTATTCCGGCGGCTCGGCATCTACCGCGGAGTACGAAACCGTGAGCACTGGAACAACCGGGCATGCAGAATCGGTGCGGGTCACGTTTGATCCCTCAGAGATTTCTTATGGTCAGCTGCTGAAGATTTTCTTTTCGGTGGCGCACGACCCTACTCAACTGAATCGTCAGGGACCCGACGTGGGCAGCCAGTATCGTTCGGTGATCTTTTATACAAGCGAGGAGCAGCAGCACATTGCGCAGGCTTATATCGCGCAACTGGAGCGGGCGAAGGTTTTCTCGCGAAGGATTGTCACTCAGGTGGTTCCACTCAAGGGCTTCTACGAAGCAGAGGCATATCACCAGAACTATGCGACCTTGCACCCCGATAATCCATACATCGCCTACAACGACTTGCCCAAGGTCGAGCACCTGCGCGAGCAGTTCAGCGCGTTGTACAAGAAGTGAGGGAGAAATGAAAGACCGCAGATCATTCCTGACCGCCTCCGCTCTCGGGATCACCAGCATGATCGCATGGGTCGCTACTCCATTGTTTCGAGCTTTTGGAGCAGCCGCTTCGGGAGAGGACGAGTTCGTAACTGTCATCGAGTTTGACGATGCCGGCAAGAATGTCGGGCCGAAGCAGGTGAAGAAGGTTCGCAAAAGCACTGCCGAATGGAAGCAGCAGCTCACCGCAGAGCAATTCGAAGTGACTCGCAGGAAAGGCACGGAACGAGCCTTCACGGGTCTGTACGCGGAAACCTACGACAAGGGACTGTATCGCTGTATTTGTTGTGGCAATGCCTTATTTAGTTCCGACACGAAGTTCGACTCGGGGACTGGCTGGCCGAGCTTTTGGGCGCCGATCGCCAAAGAAAATATTCGGAACACGAACGATTCGAGCTTTGGCATGACGCGCACAGAGGTTTCGTGCACAGAATGCGATGCACATCTCGGTCACGTCTTCGACGATGGTCCCAAGCCGACGTACTTGCGCTATTGCATGAACTCGGCATCACTACGGTTCATAAAGCGCGGGTGATCTCACTCCATTGCCAGTGTTGCGTTGACGACAAGCGCCGGTGTGCTTTCCCATGGTTCCGATCCCTTGCGGTAAACTTAACGGAATCACTTCTCGCAAGCCGCTCGCCAAGCCGCTCTGTTGGGGGACGTCGATGCCGGTCAAACCATTCCTGCTGCGATCGTTTGTCATGCGATTGTTGGTGACAATGTTTCTTGGGGCGGCGGCTCTCTCATCGCAGGAGAAGACAAATCAGCAAACGGCGGTTCACCCACCGCCGATTGCTTCTGCTGCGCAAGAATTTCCCGTGAATATGCGGCAGAACGTGATAGCGGGTAAAACGCCCGTTGGTGCGAAAGTCGAAGCGCGCCTGACGATGGCAACATTAATGTCGGGCAAGGTCGTGCCAGAGGGAGCGGTTTTTTCGGGAGTGGTGGTAGAGTCGGCAGCCAGGTCCGCAAGCAATCCGTCTCGGTTGGGCATTCGCATGGATTCCGTCCAATGGAAGAAGGACTCCGTTGCGGTGAAGGCATATCTTACCTCCTGGTACTACCCGTTTCTGTTGACGGCCAATAACGACTCGTCTAACGAGCAGCTTGGCGGCATCCACGGAGATGTGGGGATCGCTAGAGGCAGCGGCTCGCGAGGAGGACCGGGGGCGCCACCCTATCCCAACACCCCGCAACAGGGCGTCGATGTTCCCTCGCAACCCACGTCGAACGTGTCAGATCATCGTGTCGAGATGAAAGACGTCGAGTCTCAGCGAGCCAGCGATGGCAGCCTGTCTATCAGATCGAGCCGAGTGAATATCAAACTCGACAAATCGACTACCTACGTGCTCGCTACGGGGGAATTGGCGGCCTCGAAGTAGCCGTCATTCGCAAATCCCAACGACTCATCTGTCCGTCCTTTGGCAAGAAATCCACGCGGCCGCGTAGGATTTCCTACCGAATCTGCACACGTGCTTTTACAGTTCCACCGACATATCAAAAAAACCGAAAATTAACATGACAACTCTGCGATGTTTTGCGGTAGACTGACCGGCCATAAATCTCCCCCGTGCGCTTCAACCCATCAGGGGAGGTCCCGCGGATGTCAGGAAGATTCGTGCTCACGCTTGCGGTGTTTGCGTCCTGTTTCCCGCTCGCGATCCCACAACAGAATCCGATCTTGCTCGCCCAACCGGATCCAACCCCGCCGAGCGCGCAAGAGTTTCCTGTGATGATGCGGCAGAAGGTCGTCGCGGGAAAAACGCCAGCGGGGACAAGAGTTCAAGCCACCCTGGCAGTTCCGACCTTTTTCTCAGGCAAGGTGATTCCTGATGGAGCGATTTTTTCGGGCGTGGTTGTCGAGTCCGAGGCGAAATCGGCCGCGAGTCCCTCGCGCCTGAGCATTCGAACGGAATCGGTGGAGTGGAAAACCGGCTCGCTCGCTCTTACGACTTACTTGACGCCGTGGTATCACCCCGTGCAGTTGACACTCGGGGAGGACCGCTTCGATGACGGGCCTGGGGCCGGCCAACACGGCAAGCACACCTGGGGTGTCTACAATCCGAATGCTTCCGACGCGCTGACTTCTTCAGACGGCTCCGGCCAGACTCATCTCAAGACAGCTCCGCCGCCGGCGATGACCGTTTTAGACCGATGTTTGCTGATGAGAGATGTGCAGCTCGAGAGAGATCGCAATGGAGAGCAAATCCTTGTCTCCGGCCATTCCAATCTCAAGCTCGACAAATCCACGACATACATTCTGACAACTGGGGCGGCGACAGCCAACTAGACTTCCGAAGAGCATCACTGCACCGCGACGACTTTCATCTGTGTGACCTGGCGAATCCATCGCGCGGGCCTTTTGTCACCTGGGGCGATGACGCGGAAAGGACCTTCCCTAGCATCGAGCGGTTTACTGTCGCGCTTGTCGGCGAGAATGATTTCGCGGCTGGCAAAAGCCGGATCGGCCTCTGCAAGAGCAAACGCTACCTTGTAGCCGTCGGAGGCGGTAACGAGTAATACCTCTGCCAATCGCAGCCCGCGAAGAGAATCACCGAGCTTCACACCTGCCATTCCGAGAATTGTTGAGAGCGGCACTCCTTCAAACCTGGCCGGAGTGCCGTGTTCGTCGACGTTAACGGAGACGTGAGCGGCGTTTGCGATCTGCGCAGCTGAAATGGTAGTTGCGTGGCCGTCGGTGGTGGCTACCTCCAGTGACTGCGCTGAAGAGCGGGCAACAAAGCCGGGAGAAAGTGCGAGCAAAAAAAACACAAACATTCGAAAAAAGAAGAACCGAGCACAAGAACTGACGTCGGAATGGCTAGCAAGTCGCGTGTGCAAAGCGGTCATATCGGGCCTCAATAGAAATGATCGGGTAAAGGCTAGCACGGGGAGGGCCTGTCGCAGTGCGGAGATCAATGAGCCGCGATTTCGGTTGACGAAAACCAAGCCTTAGAGCATGATTTCACGCCGTCAGCCAACTCAAGGAGGGCTTTATGCCCCTGTTCATGCATCAGGTCGCGTATACGTCCGAGGGATGGAATGCGGTGATCTCGCATCCGCAGAATCGGATCGAAGCGGTGAGGACCGCGATCGAGAACCTAGGCGGAAAGATTGTGAATGGATGGTTCTCGTTTGGCCAGTATGACATTGTGGCGATCACAGAAATGCCGGACAGTGTGAGTGCCGCAGCAATTGGCATTGCCTTCGCCGGCGGAGGCGCGTGCAAGAGCGTGCAAACGACTCCACTGTTGACCCAGGAAGAAGGACTCGAGGCCATGAAGCAGGCATCGACTTGCGGCTATCGTCCGGCGACGCCCAAGGCGGCATAACACTGAAGCATATCGACTAGAACCGCGAGCGGGTGAGGACGGATTTTCTGTGACTGATGCGGTCGCGCTTAAGCGAAGAGGAATTCCTTCGTCCGTAATTCCTTGATGGTGTCTCGGAGTTTAGCTGCCCGTTCGAACTCGAAGCGCTTGGCGCTCTCGCGCATGTCGACTTCGAGCTTAGCGATGTAGGCGTCAAGTTCTTCCTGCGACTTGAATTCGGGAATGCCGTCGGTTTCGACGCTGGCCAGTTCGCCATAATCTGCGGCGACGATGGCGGCGAGCGACATATCCACCGGGCGGACAATCGATTCCGGCGTGATGCCGTGTTCTTCGTTATAGGCCTGCTGAATGGCGCGGCGGCGATCGGTTTCATCGAGAGCTTTTTTCATCGAGTCGGTCATGGTGTCGGCATAGAGAATTGCCCGGCCGTTCAGATTGCGCGCGCACCGTCCAATCGTCTGAATGAGTGAACCGGCCGAACGAAGAAAACCTTCTTTGTCGGCATCGAGAATCGCCACCAGCGAGACTTCGGGAAGATCCAGGCCCTCGCGTAGAAGATTGATACCGATCAATACATCGAATTCGCCCTTGCGCAGATCGCGCAGGATTTTGACGCGCTCGAGCGTCTCGATCTCCGAGTGCATGTAGCGGCACTTCACGCCAACTTCACTGTAATACTCGGCCAGGTCTTCTGACATGCGCTTAGTTAGTGTCGTCACGAGCACGCGCTCGCCGCGAGAGACGCGATTGCGAATTTC
>DATJNC010000100.1:0-10149 GCA_035508395.1 Terriglobales bacterium
TCCAAAAACAGCGACCGCACCTCCAATTCAACTTCAGCCTGATGGTTCGGGGATGGTTCCGCAGGAGCAGTTTCGCGAACTGTTGCGCTATGCGCAGGATCGGGAGGTGGAAAACGAAAAGCGGCTGCGAGACTACACATACATCGAGCGCGAAGAGCAACACAAGCTCGACGGAAAGGGTGAGGTAAAGAAAGTACAGACGAGGACGAGCGAGGTGCTGGAGGTTTATGGCGAGCCAGTGGAGCGGCTGATCGCGAAGGACGATAAGCCGCTGCCGGAAGAAGAAGCGAAGAAGGAAGACGAGAAGATTCAGAAGATCATCGACAAGCGGAAGAACGAGTCGGAAGGCGAGCGGCGGAAGAGGGTGGAGAAAGAGGAAAAAGAGCGGGCAGAGGATAGGAAGTTTGTGCTGGAAATTGCCGACGCGTTTAACTTTCACCTGGTGGGGTCGGAAGAGATGAACGGGCGCGATACGTGGGTGATCGATTGCGAGCCGCGCGCGGATTATCAGCCGAGAGAGCGCGAGACCAGGATACTGAGCAAGTTTAAGGGGCGGCTGTGGATCGACAAGCAGGAAGGGCAGTGGGTGAAGTTCGATATCACGGCAATTGATACGGTTTCGGTGGGATGGTTTTTAGTGCGGCTGCATAAAGGGGCGCGGATCGTGGCGGAGCAGGTCAAAATCAATGATGAAGTGTGGTTGCCGAAACATGTCTCGGCGAGGGTGGATGCGCGGCTGGCGCTGGTAAAAGGATTCAACGAAGAGATTGATGAGAGCTACCGCGACTATAAGAAGTTTCGGGCGGAATCGAGGGTGACGGCGGTGGGGGATCCGCAGTAGGGCGGGCGTGCGGCGTTCCCGGAAAACATTTCACCGCAGGCCGCGTCTCTACCCAAGTTTCAGGCGATTCGATGGTCGATTTTGATGCCGCGGCGGGCGATTTCCTCGAGGAAGGCGTCGGCGGGGACGTCGCGCTCCTGCAGAACGGCCCCACGTTTTTCGATGGCTCCGGAGCACATCATCTGGAGAACGATCGAGGCGGGGAAGGCGGTGGTGCGCATCATGGAACTCATATCGGTTTTGGGATCGTAGTGGTCGACCATGGTGAAGGTGGCGACGCGCCCTTTGAGTTTGCCGCCCAGAAGGCCGCGGACACCATGGGCTTTGATGGACTCGTGAGCCTCGACTCGCATGATGGTGACATCGGGACCTTTGCCGGCGAATTTGCCTTCGAAGATCTTCGAGAGCACGGCTCGGGGAGAAACTTCAACTCCCGCGACGCGAATCTTCTCCTTCGAAAACAGGCCCAGCTCCTTTAATTCACAAAGCAGATCGTAGTGCCCGGGATAGCGCAAGGTTTTCTCGAAGCATTCGCCAACGCGGCCTTCGAAGGTCTCGGGCATGGTGGAAGTGCCGCCAGAAGTCTGGAAGGCGACAAGAGGCGGGAAGCCGTCAATATGAAATTCTTCCGGCTCGGTGAGCGGCTCAATGACGGTGAGCTTGCCCTTACGCAGAATGCGGGCGGGCTCGACGTATTCGTTGATCAGCCCTTCGACGGAAAAAACGAGCTGGTAGTGAAAAGGCGGCATCGGTTTTTCTGGCAGGCCGCCAACGTAGAGTTTGAGGGCATCGGCGCGGCCATCGAGGCGGCGGACGAGTTCGCCTCCGAGGATGGAGGCCATGCCGGGCGAGAGGCCGCAATCGGGGGCGAGGGCGATGTTTTTCTTTTCGGCTTTTTTGGCGAGCGCGAGTTCCTGACGAACGACGGTGTTGTTGCCGCCGAGATCGGCGAAGTGACAGCCGGCAGCGATGGCGGCCTGGGCGAGCGCGAGATTCAAGAAGTAAGGGACGGCGGAGAGCGCGCCGTCGTGGCCTTTCATCAAGCGGGCGACGTCTTTTTCCTTGGAAGCGTCGATGCCGACGGCACGAACCTTCTTTTGTGCAGTGATGCGGTTGACGCGGGCGGCGACGTCGCGAGCGAGCTTGAGGTTGGAGTCGGCGAGAGTGACTGAATCGACAGTGGGCTGGCTGGCCATATCGAAAGCGGCGGCCGAGCCCATCATTCCGGAACCGATAACGAGTAGTTTCATGAGCGCACCTTTTCTATTTGCACCTGGAGGAGACGTGAGTTGTTGTGACCGGTCAGGCTACAGAAAAGAAGAGCGTAAGAAAGTGATACGGCTCACTCTGCGAGCGTGATGCCCGGCGAGTGCGGGGGAACGTGAGTTAATGGTTCCAGTTTAAGGAAACGCAAGGTCCCTCGACTTGTCCTCGCGAATGCTCGGACTGAGCTCGGGATGACAATGTGTTTTTGAATTGCATAGGTCCTTCGCTGCGCAAAGACGGCGCGCTCAGGATGACAATCTTATAAAACCTCTGCCTAACCCGGCGTGTAGTTCAGTCATCCCACCATGCCCAATGCGAAAACGGGCGCGAGGCGGGTGATCGGAGGGCGTGAATTCAGCGGCTTACGCAGCTGTGCAAGTACCTCCGTACCGTCTCTAGTACCTTGGTTACAGCATCCCCAGTGACCGGGTGACTATTTGCATCGACACCACAATGCAGAGTGGTCATTGAATTACTGACTACAACATATAGGCACTGACACCAAGTCCGAATTTGTCTAATTCCAGAAAACCCCCAGAAAACCCAATAAAACCGGGAGATTTACGTTGAGAGTCCCGTTGTACCGGTTGAGATATGCTCGTGACACCCAAACTCGCTCGAATGCAGTTGGACGGAGGATATGGTTCTCCCTGTTTCCTCAGGGTGCGCGGGAAAGACGGGCAGTGCTGGGAGCTGAAATTCTGTGGAAGAGGAAAACGGAATGGCCGACTCACGAGAAGTAATGAACATCCGGCAAGCTTCGCAGTATCTGGGAGTGAGCCCGGACACCTTGTACAAGTACGTGAACGAGCAAAAGATTCCGGCGTTCAAGCTGGGGAACCGGTGGCGGTTCAAGAAGTCGAAGCTGGATCAGTGGATGGAAGAGAAGTCGATGGAGACGGAGCCAGCGGCGACGAAGAAGAAGGTCAAGGCGGCGGGGCAGCAGTAGAAGTATTCGCCGGTCAAGTGCCGGTGGGAAAAAACGTCGCGGGCGAGCAAGCCCGCGCCACACAGAGAAGGCGGGCACATGTTTGGAATGGGAGCGAAAACGATCGTGGGTCTGGATGTGGGCTCTTCGAGCATCAAGGCGGTGGAGCTGAGAAAGACGCGGGCAGGAATCGAAGTGGCGCACCTTGGGCTGGAGCCTATCGCACCCGATATCGTGGTCGATTCGATGATCGTGGACTCGGGAACGGTATCGAGCGCGATCGCGAAGCTGTTCAACGAAACTGAGATCAAATCGAGAGCGGTGGCGACAGCTGTGAGTGGGCACTCGGTGATCGTGAAGAAAATCTCGCTGCCTTCGATGAGCGACCAGGAGCTGGCGGACACGATCCAGAAAGAAGCGGCGCAGCACATTCCGTTCGACCTGGCGGACGTGAATCTGGACTACCAGATCCTGACTGACGACGCGACGCAGCCGCAGATGGACGTTTTGCTGGTGGCGGTCAAGAAGGACAAGATTTTGAACTACACCAACGTACTCTCGATGGCGGGGAAGACACCGGCTATTGTGGACATCGATGCGCTCGCGCTACAGAACTGCTACGAGTACAACTACGAGCCCGCGCCGAACCAGGTGGTGGCTCTGCTCAACCTGGGTGCGAGCGTGATGAACATCAACATCGTGAAGGGAACGACCCCCTTGTTCCCGCGCGACGTTTCGGTGGGCGGACATCAGTACACAGATTCGCTGCAGAAAGAACTGGACCTGAGCTTCGAAGACGCGGAGTCGCTGAAACTGGGCAAGAAGGTGGGCACGGTGCAGGACGACGCGAAGACTCCGATCCTGCAGCAGGTGACCGAGATCATCGTGCTCGAAATCCAGAAGACATTCGATTTCTTCCGCGCCAGCGCGGCGGGCGAGCACATCGAGAAGATCTATCTGGCGGGGGGATCGGCGCGGGTGCCTGGCTTGGTGGAAGCGCTGCGGCAGGAGTTCTCGATGCCGGTGGAGCTGTTCAATCCCTTCCAGAAAGTAGTGGCTCCGGCGGACGGTGCGGCGGCGCAGTTGGTGGAACAGAATGCCGGGCAGTTGGCAGTGGCCGTGGGTTTGGCCCTGAGGAGCTTTGAAAAACTATGATCCGAATCAACCTGCTGGGTGCTCCGAAACCGAAAGGCAAGAAAAGCGCGGCGATCACGATGCCGAGCATGGACTTCAACGTGGGCTCGCCAGCCATGCTGGTGGCGGCCACGGTAGTGATCGTGGCCCTGCTCAATGGCGGGTACTGGTACATGCTGGACCGGGAAAAGAAGTCAACCGCCGAGCAGATGCAGCGGGCGGAAGCAAAGAACCGGGAGCTGGCCGATATCAAAGCGCGCTACATGGAGCGGCAGAGACAAGCCGATGCCTATAAACGCCGGGTGGATGTGATCGATCAGTTGCGGCAGAACCAGACCGGGCCGGTCAGCCTGCTGGCGATGATCGGAGACACGGTGAACGGCACCGAGGCGGTATGGCTGAATAGCATGCAGGACCAGGGAGCGAGCGTTGCGATTGACGGAACGGCGCTGTCGAGCGATGCGGTGGCCAATCTGATCACGAACCTACAAAAGACCTCGTTCTTCAGCAACATCGAGATCAAGGAAAGCGTTCAGGACGACACGATCAAGGACATGCAGGCGTTCCAGTTCACACTGACCTGCACGAAGGCGAAGTCGTAAGGCGGAACAACCATGAATCTTGGCGAACTCACAGGTGTGAAGCTGTTGGGCAGTCTGGTGCTGGGAGCGGCAGTTGTGACCGGGGGGCTGTACTTCACGGTCTTCAAGTCGCAGCGCGATGAGAATGCGGCTGCCCAGACGAAGCTGCAGGCGAAGTTGCGGGAAAATGCGGAACTCGAAGCGTACCGGCCAAAGCTGGCGGACATCGAGCGCCAGCTGGCGAGCCTGAAACAGCAGCTCGATATCGAGCGGCGCATCGTGCCGGACGAGAAGGAAATCGACAACTTCATGCGCATGGTGGACGGCGAGGCGCGCAAGGCGGGAGTCGAGATCCGCCGTTACACGGCGAAGCCGTATGCGCAGAAAGAGTTTTATACGGAAGTTCCG
Source organism: Terriglobales bacterium (assembly GCA_035508395.1). Lineage (GTDB taxonomy): Bacteria > Acidobacteriota > Terriglobia > Terriglobales > Acidobacteriaceae > Acidiflorens. The sequence continues at coordinate 5,159 of DATJNC010000100.1, forward strand.
TTCGATGTGGAGTTCGACGGGCCGTACTACTCGATGCTGGCGTTCTTCGATCGCTTGACGAAAGTGGAACGCATCGTCAATGTGACCAATCTGTCGATGGCATCGACGAGGCAGCCGGGTGTGGCGAAGGCGAAGCACGTATATCAGTACGCACCGGGAGAGAGCGTGGTAGCGACCTGTCTGACGACGACATATTTCAGTCACGATCTCGATCCGGCGGTACCGGCGAAAACCACGGCTACGGCGCCGGCAAAGAAATAGGAGAGAGCGGATGAAGGCGACGACAACAATTCTGGTTTGCGTGGTGGCGGCGGGGATGGCCTCGGCGCAGAGTCCGAGCATCATCCAGAACGTGCGCGACACGATGAACGGCGTGAGTAGCAATGCGACGGCAGCATCGAATATGGCGCTGCAAGTAGGAGATCAGGCGCCATCGGCAGCGGCCGCGAAGCAAGCCGCCGCAACATCGAGCGCGGCGTCACCCTCGACCGCGGGAACGAAGACGACGACGGCAAAGCCGTCTCACAAACCTCACAAGCATGGAGCGATCGTAGCTACTTCGGTAGAGACAGCGAAGAGCGGCGATGCCAAGAGCGGAGATGCGAAGACGGAGGAACCGTCGAGCGCGCTCGTGGCGGGCACAGCGGCTCCGGGGAGCGAAGGTCCCGGAAGCGACGATTCCGGCGCAGCGGACAAGAAATATAACCCGAATGGCAAACGGGATCCTTTCTTAAGCCCGGTGGTGTCGCATGCCGGAGGGTCGAGCTGCACGACAGGCAAGAAGTGCCTGGAGATCGGGACGATCAGCCTGCGGGGAATCGTGCACTCCGATTCCGGGTTTATCGCGGTGGTCAGCAACGGGCTGAACAAGGCGTATTTTCTGCATGAGAACGACCCGGTGTTCAACGGGTATGTGGTGAAGATTACGGGCGATTCGATCGTGTTCCAGGAAACGTTGCAGGACCGGTTAGGCAAGACGTTTACGCGCGAAGTAGTGAAGAAGATTACGGCACCGGCGGTGTAGGCCGGGAGTACGGAATTTGAAGAAGCACATCGAGGCGAAACAGCCTCGCATGGGGAGATAGGGAAATGCGAAAGCAACTGCTGGGTCTCATTGTTTCGGTGCTGGCGTTCGTACTGATCGCCTCAGCGGCCGACATGACGGGTAAAGGGACGGAGGCGAGCGCGCAGCTGGAGCGGCTCGGAATCGCCCACAGCCAGGACGGTCTGCGCGTCGAATTCAAGGCGAAGGGCACGCTGGCACCCAGAGTGACGACGCTCGAGTCTCCTTCGCGCATTGTGATCGACCTGCCGCATACAGTGATGGCGACGAGCCAGAATCATGTGACGGTTGGGCAGGATGGCGTGGAGGATGTGCGCATCGGGATGGACGGGAAGGGGAACACGAGAGTAGTCGTGGATCTGACGGCGCGCCACCAGCATGAACTCGTAGCCGACGAGAACGGCGGCTTCGTACTCAAGGTGGGCGAGGCTCATCACCCGACGACAGTTGTGGGAAAAACGGTGAACTCAACGCCGAAACTGGTGTTGGCTTCGGCACCTGCGGCGTCGGCTCCGGCAACGGTGACCCCTGCGACGGTGACGCCGGTTCCGGCAACAACGGTGACGCCGGCGCCAGTACCTCCTGCGACTACAGCCGCGCCCGCTTCGGTAGCGACCAATAGCGAGAAGCCGGCGGACTTCACGTTTGTGGAGCCGAAGTACTCGACCAAGAGTGCGGATGCTCCGGCAGAAAAAGCCCAGGAAGCGGCCAGCCGCTTCGCTGATAAAACGGCCGCAGAGCTTGTGGCTACGACCAGCAATGCCACGATGCAGGGCAATGGACAGGTTCAGCCGGCGGTGAATCTTGCCGCCGAGCAGAAAGAACAGCTAGCGGCGCCGAAACCGGCGACGACCGGTGCGAAGTATACGGGCGAGCCGATTTCGGTGAACCTGAAAGATGTCGACCTGAAAGATTTCTTCCGCTTGATCCATGAGATCAGCGGGCTGAACGTTGTGCTGGATCCGAACATTCATGGCACGTTGACCATCGTGCTAGACGATGTGCCGTGGGATCAGGCGCTCGACATCGTGCTCAAGAACAACGATCTGTCGCGGCAACTGGAAGGCAACGTACTGCGTATCGCGACAGTCGATACGTTGAAGCGAGAGGCCGAGAGCCGGCGGGCGCAGATCGACGCCGAAGCGTTGGCCGTGGATAAGGTTACGATCACGCGCTTCCTGAGCTACGCGCACGCGAAAGATGTGCTGCCGACGATCCGGAAATTCCTGAGCCAGCGCGGCGATGTGGTGGCCGATGAACGGACCAATGCGTTGATCGTTTCCGACATTCCTGCGGTACTGCCGCAGATCGACCGGATCATCCAGCAGATGGACCGCAAGACGCAGGAAGTTGAAATCGAAGCGCGCGTGGTGGCGGCGACAAGAAGCTTCGCACGCGACATCGGCACGCAGATGGGCTTTGGCTGGGGCAACGGAGTTTCGGCGGTGGGCGGCGCGAACAGCGTGGGAACGAGCCCAATCCTGGTCAACAACACCCCGAGCTATATCGTCAGCAATCCTGGCAGCACGACCGGATTTCAGATTCCACTGTTTTCGAACATGCCGGCAGCCGGGCCAACGAGCGGCCTCTCGTTCATTAATGCGTCGAACAACATGCGAATCGACTTCATCCTGACGATGGCCGAATCGCGTGGTTTGCTGAAGGTGCTATCGCGTCCGCGAATCGTTACGCAAAACAACATTCAAGCGGTAGTGAAGCAGGGCGTGCGCATTCCGATCGTGACAGCGGCTCAGTTGGGTGGACCGCCCACAACCACCTATGTGGACGCGTTCCTGCGCCTGACCGTGACTCCGCAGATTACGTCTGAGGGCACGATCTTCCTGAACGTCGACGTTGAGAACACGCTTCCCGACTTCGGTCAGGAAGATTCCAACGGCAACCCGACACTGATTACGCAGCAGGCAACCACGCAGATCCTGGTCACCGATGGCGGAACGGTGGTGATTGGCGGCGTGATCCAGACCAACAACGCGATGAATGTCTCGCAAGTGCCGCTACTTGGCGATATCCCATACCTGGGCAATCTGTTCAAGCATCGTTCGGTGTCAACCTCCACGCAGGAGCTGATCTTCTTCATCACTCCGCGGATCATCCAAACATAGCGAGAAGTTGAAGCGAGCCATTCCGCCGGGCGCTTACGGAAGGATCTTCCGGAGCCCCGGCGGTTTTGTTCTTGGCGCTCCGGTGAGCTGAGACGCGTCGTTTGCTCGGGTTGGCACTGCTAAACTCTGACGATGGTTCCCAGGGCGATGGATCACGCGGGAAGACTCCACCGGCTTGAGAAGGCGCTTTCCGCAAGCGAGCTGGATGTTCTGCTGGTCACGCATCTTCCCAATATCCGCTATTTAACGGGCTTCACCGGCAGTTCGGCGGCATTGCTGGCCGGAGAGCGGGGCGCGGTCCTGTTTACAGACGGCCGATACCTGATGCAGGCCAAGCAGGAAGCGAGGAATGTGCGTGTCGTGATTTGCAGCAAGGCACCGCTCATTGCGGCGGCAGAGTGGTTGTTGGCACAGCAGCAGCGTGGCGGGAGGCGATACCTGGGGATTGAGCCAGAATCGCTGACGGCTGGAGGGCGAAAGCGGCTTGGGTCGGTGCTGGGCGGAAAAGCGACGGTGAGATTTGCGCCTCCTCTGATTGAACGAGCACGGATGGTGAAGGATGCGGCGGAGATTGGAAGAATTCGAGAAGCCGTGAGTCTCGGCGCAAGTCTTTTTTCCGTGGCGCGACGAGAGATCCGGCCGGGGGTGCGGGAAGCGGAAGTGGCGGCGGCGATGGAGTATGAAGCGCGAAGGAGGGGAGCGGAGGGGATGTCGTTTCCGACGATATTGGCGTCGGGACCGAGGTCGGCGATTGTGCATGGGAGGGCATCGATGGAGCGTATCCGGCGGGGCGGATTCGTGGTCTGCGACTTTGGTGTTATACTCGCCGGTTATTGTTCGGACCGGACGCGTACCGTGCACGTAGGGCAACCGTCGCGCGACCGGCGAGCGTTCTACGAGGCGGTGCGGGAGGCGCAGCAGGCTGCGATCGAGTGCGCCAAGCCGGGCGTTTCTACCGGCGAAGTAGACGAAGCGGCGCGATCGGTCCTGCGTAAGTGGAAGCTGGCCAAGTACTTTACGCACTCGACCGGACATGGATTAGGATTGGAGATTCACGAGGGTCCGCGCCTGGCTGCCGGGCAGGCTGAGAAGCTTGAGCCGGGGATGGTGGTGACGATCGAGCCGGGCGCCTACATTCCTGGAAAACAGGGTGTGCGTATCGAAGACGTGGTGGTAATTACGGCTTCGGGATGTGAACCGCTGACCGCAACCGAGAAAGATTTAGTGGTTCTGTAGTTTGCTTCGCGATTGAGTTGCGCTACGCGCCAAGCCAGCATTTAAGCGTAGCGACACACTGCCAGACCGATTTTGAAAGCGGAACCAGCCGTCATACATGAATCAAAAAGAGCTGAAGGAATTAATCGAATTCATTATCGAAAAAGGCATCGCTGAATTTGAGCTGGAGCGTGGCGATGTCAAAGTGAAGATCAGGCGCGCGTCGGAGCCATCCGCGGTGGTCGTGCCTGAGACCCGGTATGTGGCCGTGCCTCCCGTAGGGCAGGTGACGGCACCGGCGCATGCTACCAGCACAGTGGAAAAGGGACCAAGTGCTGCGGCGGCTGAGCCGGCGGTAGAGGAAGATGTACACATTGTGCGATCGCCGATCGTGGGGACGTTCTATGAGTCGCCGTCGCCAGGCTCGCCTCCTTTTGTGAAAGTGGGCGACAAGCTGGAAGTGGGGCAGGTGTTGTGCATCGTGGAAGCGATGAAGCTGATGAATGAGATTGAGTGTGACGTGGCCGGCGAATTGGTGAAGAAGCTGGTCACAAATGGGCAGCCCATCGAGTATGGGCAAGAATTGTTTG
>DATJNC010000101.1:0-19247 GCA_035508395.1 Terriglobales bacterium
CACTGCTGCGATTTCGGCGGGTAATAAAAAGATCGCGCGCCCTGGCCCGACACTCCGCTGGCCTGCCAGTTATCGTACTCGTTGAAGCCGCGGAACCAGCGATACTGATTCACCGGGACATCGAGATGAACTTTGTGGCACGCCGAGCAGAACTCGGCCGTCTGGTCGCGCATGAAGGGCTTCAGGAAGACCCGGCGATGCGGCTCGGGATTCAACTTCGTGATTGTGTCATGCAGATATCGGACAACTGGATTCTTGCTCGCGGCCAGTTCGTGCAGCTTGGGATACTCCAGGAAAAAATCGCCCTGGCCCATGGTGCTTTTTACCTGGGCAATGGAGTGACACATCATGCAGCCGAGGCCGGCCTGCGCTTCGGGCGCGTGGACAAATTCCTTGATCGGCCGATCCATCTTGCCAGCATAGAGCACGGCGGGATCGTGGCAGCCACCGCACCACTTTGAAGGCTTGGTGCCGACCGTGTCCTGCATGTACTCGATTGCCTTGCGATACCACTGGTTGTTGAACGATGAAAAATGGTGGGCCGAACTTTTCCACTGGTTGTAAATGTCCGCATGGCAGCGCTGGCAGGAATCAGACTCCATGAAGAAATTGCTGGGAATTTTCTGTCCGCCATAAACCTGCGCGGAACTGGGAAAGAACGGACCAGAGGCGCCATCGCCTTCGGTGTCCATCGTCGGTGGTGGCATGGATGGATTTTTGATTATTAAGCTGGTCAGCCAGCGGTTCTCGCGCTGATAGTGCGCCGCCCAGCCGACTGCCGCCAACACGCCGAAACAAGCGAAAAACCGAACCGCCGCATTCGAACTCAACCAGCCACGACGGCCGAGTGACTCGGCGGCGACGCAAGCCATGCCAGCAAGCGAAAGAATAATGTGCGTGTAGAGCCAACGGAACTCGCTGTGCGCGGTGCCAGTGTAAATGAGCAGCAGCCCGAACGCTGCGCCTGCGGCCAGCAGTACCCATCCCAGTTTCCAGATCACGCTTCCCAGCTTCAGTAATCGTGGGAAGGCAAACCCAAGCAAAATCGCGGCACCAATCCCGACGAGCACGTGGATAACAACTACAGCCGGATATATGAGATTGGCTTGCGGGAAGGGATAGAGGTAGGCTGCCGACGCGATTAATATATACATCGCCCAGCGCAAGAACTTCGGAGTCGCCAAGTTCGGAACGGACATGGAGATTTCAGGAAGACGCGATCAGCCCACATCTGCTCAATCGTCGCAACAGTGTAGCCGTCAAATGGGCGGGCGGTAATAGTACAAAAACATTAATGACGTAACCTCCGCGGAGATACGCCGAAAAAGTCGCTCACGGAATTGAGCGGGGTTTCTCACAGCTGCGGCGTCGCATGCAGCGGCCCACTCGCTTTTTCGAGGATAGCGGCAATCGCCAAAATCACTTCTTCCTCCCACGGACGACCGACGATCTGGATTCCGATGGGAAGGCCTTGATCGGAAAGTCCGATTGGAACAACCACCGCCGGAAAGCCAAGCAGGTTGAACCATTGGCAATAGGACCACGCATCGAGATACTTCACGGTCTTGCCGTCGATGGTCCATTCGCGTTCGCCGTGGCCGAAAGCGGGAATGGCAGCAGTAGGACAGATCAGGACCGGATACTTCTGCATCTGGTGGAGAACGCTTTCGCGCAATTCATCGCGCCGGAGCCATGTGGTTAGCAGCGAATCTCCGGTGTGAGCCGGTTCGGCGGAAGTCCAGAGGAAAAATTCCCGGAAGATTGGGCTGAGTTCTTTTTCATGACCACGAAGCATCGGCGCGAGGATCATTCCGCCAGCGGTGCCAAAAAATTTCCACCAGAATTGGCGCGCATCTTCGAGCCCCTCGGGGCGAAACGGGTCAACCTGAAATCCATATTCGGACAGGAGTTGGGCAGCCCGGTTCACCGCCACTCTGGTTTCTTTGGTCACGGGCGTGCGTCCGTCATCCTCGAAAAACCCGATAGTTATTCGTTCAAGTTCCTGTTCGCTGACTTCGCGGGCATGAACCGGCGCGGAGCAAGGATCACCGTCATCCGGACCAGCCATGACCCTGAACATAGTTGTCAGATCGGAGATTGTGCGCGCCATGGGGCCAACAGCTCCGATGAAAGCGAACGGTCCGCCGGATCTTGGAAAGTGCCCCGTTGTCGGAATCCTGCCAGGTGTCGGCTTCAACGCGCAGATGCCACAAAAATGCGCGGGAACGCGAATGGAGCCCCCGCCGTCGCTGCCCACGCCGGCGGCCGACAGACCGCTAGCGATGGCGGCAGATTCTCCTCCACTTGATCCGCCCGCCGTGCGCGTGAGGTCCCAGGGGTTGTTCGTGCGCCCATAAAGAAGATTATCGGTCTCCCATGCCATAAGCAGCTCGGGCGCGTTAGTAACTCCAAGAATGATCGCTCCCGCGGCGCGCAGTCGGCTGACAAGAGGAGCATCCTCGGTGGCGATGTGGCCCGCACGCAGACGGGTACCGGCTTCGCAACGGTGTCCCCTAACATCGATGGAGGACTTGATCGAGACTGGAACCCCATGAAGCGGACCGAGCGCATCGCCGCGATGAAGAGCCTGCTCAAGAAGACGCGCTTGGGCCAAGACGGTTTCGGGTTGGCAGTCGACGAAGGCATTCAATTTTGGATTAAGCAGTTCGATACGATCGAGGTGAAGACGCGCGACCTCTACCGGAGAAACCGCTCCAGCACATACTTGGGACACGATCTCAGTACCAGAAAGCAGCGGATCGGATAAGGCGAGATGTGGACCTTCAGACACCTGACCAGAATATCAGCGGCGGAGGAGCGAGGCTCACGCGCCGATCAGTTTTTCGAGCGCCGTTTTGTTGCGAATCAATAGCGTAGAACCACGAAGCTGCGCCAGTTCCTTATCGCGAAACTCGCCCAGCACGCGGGTCACAGTCTCACGCGAAGTGCCGATCAGCTGCGCAATCTCTTCGTGGGTCAAAGAAATCTTGATGCGGATGCCGTCTTTGGTGGTCTCACCATCACTGGCCCACTCGAGCAGTAATCGCGCGAGTTTTTCAGAAACAGAGTGCGAGAGGCCCAGCGAGCGGATCATCTCATACGCCGTCTGGCAATTTTCGCTCAGGTGCTGCGCCGCGTTGAGGCAGGCATCCGCGTGGTTCTGAAGAAACTTCAGGAAATCTTCGCGTTTGATGAAATCAAGCTGGCAAGGTTGAAGCGTTTCTGCTGTAAGCTCGTATGGTTTTCCAGAAACAGTCCCATGCAAGCCGAGAACCTCGCCCGCCTGCGCAATTCGCAGGATTAACGTCTTGCCGTCGCGTGACGTGGTGGTCAACTTTACGCGGCCCGAACAAACGATATAGATTCCGCGAGGGGCCTGGCCTTCGACAAACAGCACCGCTCCCTGCGGAAAGGCGCTCGCGTACTTGATCTTTTCAAGATGTTCAAGCGAGGCTTTTGGAAGATCGCAAAAAAAACCTGACTGGCGCAGTTTGCAGATGAGGCAGTTTTCGGTGATCTGAAGCCCGTAGGGCGAACTCATGTAAGTCCTTTGTTCCAGCACGGATACTAGCATTCTACTTGGGTTCGGTAAAGAAAGAACAGTGATTGTTGAAGCAAGGCCGAGTAGCGCCAGGAGCGAGCGCCATGCAGGGAGAATCATGCTTTTCACTCGCCGGAAAGTTCAGTACTTGAACCAATGCGACCCAGCCAAGCAGAATGGCAAGTTCAGAATTGAAGCTGACAAGCCTCCAGAGGGCAAGCATCGCCATTAAGCAAACCATAGACAGGTCTGGACATCAGCGCACGCGCCTTACTACCAGCGTTTTCAGAGTGGCTGCCATCCTTTTGCTGCTCCAGACGACGGCGGTGCCAGCATGGGCGCGGAGGAGGCAAGAGCCGGCCGTTCCAGGCGATGCAGGATATGTTGCTGCGCTGGCGACCGCGAACCGCTTTCTCTTGGCGTGGCAGAGCGGCGACCTGGCCAACGGCATAGTCCTTCTAAGCGACCGCGTACGCCACTCACAGAGTGTCGACCAACTGGAAGAGTTCTTCTCCGCCGGGAGCGAGCGCGGCTTCGAAATCGGCGCGGGCCGAGGCAATCGCAAGCGGTATAGCTTTCCGGTGGTTCTGGTGACGGAAAAGGCCGGCCGCTGCTCTCGCCGTTCTTCTTTTATAGTTCTGGCGTTGAGTGGAAAGAATGACTGGGTCGTAGATAAACTGCCGTAGAAGACTTCAACGTAAAATTGACGGTTTCGTTCTTTCTTAATCGGAGTGTGTCTTCATGAAGCGAATTCACAAAGTTGCCGTGTTGGGCGCAGGCACGATGGGCGCCAGAATTGCCGCGCATTTTGCCAATACCAGTGTGCCCTCGTTGTTGCTCGATATTGTTCCTCCGGATGCTGGCGGGCAGGCACGCAACAAGATCGCGGCCGCCGGGCTCGATGGCGCGAGGAAATCGAAGCCTGCCGCTTTTTTCGAACCCTCCCTCGCGCGATTGGTGACAATCGGAAATTTCGAAGACGACCTGAAGCGCCTGGCCGATGTCGACTGGATCATCGAGGCGGTCGTGGAGAATCTCGACATCAAGCGCGCATTGCTGAAGAAAGTAGAGGCTGTTCGCAAGGCTGGCTCGATCGTCACCACGAACACAAGCGGCTTGCCTGTTGCCAAAATCTCGGAAGGATTTTCCGACGACTTTCGCCGCTGCTGGTTCGGTACACATTTTTTCAATCCTCCGCGGTATATGAGGCTGCTGGAGTTGATTCCGACGCCAGATTCCGATCGGAGCCTGATCGATACGGTCGCTCATTTCTGCGATGTGCAATTGGGCAAGGGGGTCGTCTTCGCGAAAGATACCCCGAATTTCATCGCAAATCGGATCGGAACATTTTCCGTGCTTAATGTAATGCGCCTGATGCAGGAGATGGATCTGTCCATCGAAGAGGTCGACGCGCTAACAGGCCCGGCCGTCGGATGGCCACGCTCGGCGACGTTCCGCACGATTGATCTCGTCGGCCTCGACATCCTCGGCCACGTTGTCAGCAATATGACGCAGAACGTTCGCGACGAACGCAGCGACTTGCAGATTCCGGGCTTTTTCCGCCAGATGCTCGAACGAAAGTGGCTCGGCGACAAGACCAAGGGTGGCTTCTATAAGAAGGTGAAATCGGGCGACGGAGGGGATGACGAGCGGCTGGCGCTCGACTGGAAAACTCTCGAGTATCATCCCTGGCAGAAAGCGAAATTTGCCGCGCTAGATATGGCGAAAAATGTCGATGATACAGGCGCGCGTGTTCGCATGTTACTGGGTGACGCGGGGGCGGCGCAGAAAGCGGATAAGGCTGCGGCGTTTGTCTGGTCTGCGCTCGCCGATTTATGGACCTATTCAGCCAATCGAATTCCCGAGATCGCAGATTCAGTTGTCGAGATCGATCGCGCCATGCGCCTGGGTTTCAATTGGGAGCTTGGGCCCTTCGAGCTTTGGGACGCTGCAGGCGTTGAGTCGACCGTAGCGTATATGAAGAAGGAGGGACGGCAGGTAGCGGCAAACGTAGAAAGGCTTCTCAATTCTGGCCAGAAATCATGGTATGCCGACGACGCGAGATCCCCTTCGGGCAAACGTTATTGGGATCTGGCAACCGGCAACTCGCAGCCGGTCACCGTGCCGGCTGGTGTGTGGTCCGTCGAAGTCGCCAAGAAATCGAATGGCGTGGTAAGGAAGAATTCCGGCGCGTCGCTGGTCGATCTCGGCGACGGCGTCGCTTGCATCCAGTTCCATTCGAAGATGAATGCGCTGGGAGCCGACATCATCTCGCTCATCCTGCAAACCCTCAAGCCCGGCGGCCCCGGCGACAACTTTGACGCATTCGTCATCACCAACGACGCACAGAACTTCTCAGTCGGCGCCAACCTGATGCTGCTCCTGATGTCGGTGCAGGAAGAAGAGTGGGACGAAGTTGACATGGCGATTCGCCAATTTCAGGGCATGACGCAGGCCATCAAGTTCTCTCCGAAGCCGGTTGTGATTGCGCCGTTCGGGCTGGCACTCGGCGGCGGTTGCGAGATTTCTCTGCACGCAGCCTCGCGTCAGCCGCATGCTGAACTTTACATGGGTCTTGTCGAGGTAGGAGTCGGCTTGCTCCCTGGTGGTGGCGGCTGCAAGGAAATGCTGCTGCGTGCGGTCGACAGCGCCGCTTCGATTCGCCCCGATGGTCGCGGCGAATCGGTAGAAATGATGGAGGCGATAAAGAAAACGTTCGAGACCATCGCGACCGCCAAAGTTGCAACCTCTGCAAACGAGGCTCGCGGCTTCGGATTCTTGTCCGAGTCCGACCGGATCACCATGAACCGCGAGCGTGTGCTTAGCGATGCAAAAGTGCGAGCCCTGGAGTTCGTTAAGGCCGGCTACGAGCCTCCGGTCATGCGCACGAACATCCCCGCACCTGGAGAGAATATTCTTGCCGCTCTCAAGATGGGGGTGTACTTAATGCGCCAGGGTAATTTCATCAGCGATCACGAGCAGAAACTGGGGAACAAGATCGCCGAGGTGCTCTGCGGCGGAAACATCACTCCTGGAACGCCGATCAGTGAGCAATATGTGCTCGATCTGGAGCGCGAAGCATTCAAATCTCTCTGCGGTGAGAAAAAGACGCAGGAGAGAATCCAGTTCACGCTGAAGACGGGCAAAACACTAAGGAATTGACCACCGGGGCGCCAACGGTCCGTCGCCCTCAACGCTGCTCCTTCGCAACACGTTACCTGCTCAGCGCCCGGTCCGCCGAAAACGCGCCGCCGCCGCGAATCAGCAGCACGGCTGCTATCGCTATCACCAGTAGATGGTATTCGAAACCCTCGCCCTTCTGGTTGCCGTACCAGTTCATGAAAAAGCCATTTGGCAGATGGACGATCAGGAGGGCTCCGATCATTTCAACGCCGATACCCAGCGCCGGGATCCGGGTCAACAAGCCCACGATCAAGCCGAGCCCTCCAAAAAACTCCGTGCAGATGATGAGGAACGCCACCGGCGCGGGAAAGCCGAGATGCTCGAAAAAGCTCATGGTGCCGTGAAAACCGTAACCGCCAAACCAGCCCAGCATTTTCTGCGCGCCATGAGCGAAGAAAACCACGCCCAGGACGATCCGCAAGATGGTCAGGGTTACATCGTCGCTTGTCGCCAGCAATCGTTTCATATTCGCCTCTCTAATTGTCGTTATAACAACTATATCAACTTCGATTGTCACCTCGCATGACCGGATTCAAATTCTTCGCAGGTACCCCGCGTAATCCGACGCGTCTACAAAGCCCCACATCAACCCGAGCGTTATAATCTCAGAAAAGATTTTGTCAAGGATGGTGCATAAGAATGGCTGCACATAATGCGGATTCGACGAATGGCAATCAGGACAATGGTTTTCATCTTGCCCTTAAGCCGCGTGCCGACTGGTTGGCGAAGCGAAAGGCTGAGAACAAAGATGGCAACTTCTCGCAGATGCACTACGCGCGCCGGGACGTGATCACAGAAGAGATGGAGTATATCGCCCGACGCGAGAAAATTTCATCCGAACTCGTTCGCGACGAAGTTGCCCGCGGACGCATGATCATTCCCGCCAACATCAATCATCCTGAACTTGAGCCGATGGCCATTGGTATTGCGTCACTTTGCAAAATCAACGCCAATATCGGCAACTCGGCTGTTACCTCAAATGTCGACGAGGAACTCAAGAAGCTCCACACCGCGGTGCACTATGGCGCCGATACAGTCATGGATCTCTCGACCGGCGGCGGCATTCACGAGATTCGGGAAGCGATTCTGCGCCACTCGCCTGTGCCGATCGGAACCGTGCCGATTTACGAAGCCATCTCGCGCGTCAAACGTGTCGAAGATCTCAACGCTAGCGTGATGCTCGAAGTGATCGAAGAGCAAGCGCAGCAGGGCGTCGATTACATGACCATCCACGCCGGAGTGCTCATTCAGTATCTCCCGATGGTATCCAACCGCATTACGGGCATCGTGAGCCGCGGTGGCGCAATCCTCGCGCAATGGATGGCCCATCACCACAAGCAGAATTTTCTCTATGAGTGCTTCGACGACATCTGCAAAATCATGAAGAAGTATGACGTCAGCTTTTCGCTCGGCGACGGCCTGCGCCCGGGCTGTCTGGCGGACGCCAGCGACGAAGCGCAATTTGCCGAGTTGAAAACCCTGGGCGAGCTGACCAAGATCGCATGGCAGCATGACGTCCAGACCATGATCGAAGGCCCCGGCCATATTCCGCTCGACAAAATTCAGGAACAGGTCGAGAAAGAAAACGAGATGTGCTACGAGGCTCCTTTCTACACGCTGGGCCCACTCGTCACCGATATTGCCCCGGGCTACGACCACATCACCTCGGCCATTGGGGCCGCGATGATCGGCTGGTACGGCGCATCGATGCTCTGTTATGTCACGCCGAAAGAACATCTCGGCCTGCCCAACGAAAAAGATGTGAAGGATGGCATCATCGCCTACAAGATCGCAGCTCATGCCGCCGATGTGGCTCGTCATCGTCCCGGCGCCCGCGATCGCGATGACGCGCTCAGCTACGCCCGCTACAAATTCGACTGGGAAAAGCAGTTCGAGTTATCGCTTGATCCTGAAACCGCGCGCTCGATGCATGATGAAACACTGCCCGAAGAGGGGTACAAAACGGCGGCCTTCTGCTCCATGTGTGGTCCGAAGTTCTGCTCGATGAACTACTCCAGCAAGGTCGACGAGTACAACAAGGAGGTCCACGGCTTACAAAAGAAGGACTATTCGGATCTTGTCGAGAAGTTGGTGACGATCAAGTAGCGCGCGAATCGAGATGGACAAACACCGGGAACTTCTTGACGAATTCAACACCCTCGCCCGCTCTGCCAGCGGCGTGAAGCCTCTGATGCAGCGTATATCGGAACGGCTTCACGAGGAAATGGCGCGCTACAACTGGGTCGGCTTTTACTTCATGGAGTCTCCCACCCGCGATACTCTGGTGCTCGGCCCCTACGAAGGCAGCTTCATGCCTACGCTTCGAATTCCGCTGGAAAAAGGGTTATGTGGGGCGGCGGCGACGTCGAAAAAGAGTGTGGTCGTGAACAACGTTGCCTTCGACCCGCGCTACCTCGGCTCCGATATGGTGAAATCCAACATGGTGGTGCCGATCCTGGTAAAGAGCCAGGTCGAAGCAGAATTGTGTATCGAGAGCTATTTCACCGAAACGTTCGATCTACCAGAACAACGGTTCGTCGAATCATGCGCGGCGATCGTCGCTCGATTCATGGTGAAAGAGTCCGGGTCGGCCGCCGGAAAATCGCAAACATCGCGCTAAGCGCCGCGCGGCCGCTTGGCTCGCCGGTCTTTCCCGTCGTCACGTCCTAAGATAGGCAACACCGTCCCACACCAACTGCACAGCGATGGCCAAGATCAGAAATCCAAAAATTCGATTGATTGCACCCATGGCTCCCGGCCCTAGGCTTTTCTCGAGCGGACCTCCAAGACGCAGAAAAAGGTAAACCGTGATGCCGATGGCAACAATGCCCACAATCATCCCCAGATAAGCCAGCAACCCATACGATTCGGCGGCCAGTCCCATGACAACGCCGATCGATCCCGGGCCTGAAAGCATCGGCATTGCCATCGGCGAAAAGGAAATGTCCTCTTTTACTTGAGCTTCGTTGTTCTCCTCGCGCGTGATCCGGCTCGATCCGGTCACCATGCCCCACGCCGTATTGGCGACAATCAGGCCGCCGGCAATCCTCAGCACGGGCAGGGAGATCCCGAAGAAGTTCAACACGAACCGGCCAAACAACATAAACACGATCAGGATGGCCACGACGTAGAAGCTCGTTTTCAGTGCTGTCCTACGGCGCTCGTCGTCGGAGAACGTAGTCGTCAGGCTGAAGAACAGAGGAATTCCTCCGAACGGATTGACGATCGGAAAAAGGGCAAGAAAGGTGGCGATAGCCGCAGTGGGCAGGTCATGCAGTACATGTTGGATGGCGGACTCGGCGCTCATCGGGCTGATGTTTCAGTATAGCTACTTGCCCGATCCTGAATTGGCCCCGGTTTTGGCGGGCACGGAATTAACGGCGATCGCCCTGTTGCTGTGTTTTCCCGGTTCGACGCGCCGCCGGGCCAATTCCTGTACTGGAATCGGCTTCGCGCCAGGCCGATTGAAATAAGTGATTGTGTCCGGGGCAATGACGTCATCGGAATGGTGGATCGGCGTGGACCGTTGTGCGGTCTTGGCGGCTTTTGGGGCCGGCGCCGGAAGCATTGAGGTGGAAGATCGCGCTTCGTACCTCTCCGGAACCGGTGCTGCGCTTGAAGGAGCAGCCGCATTCTCCGCCGATGACGGCCGGCTCACGGATGGTTTGATTTGTAATTCACTGACCTTCTTTCCATATTCATCGGAGACGGGGGGCAGAAAGGAGAAACCATCCGCAGATGATCCACTTTCGGAGATCGCGATGCCGGAGCGAAAATTTCGAAAAGTGTCCCCTCTGGGCAAGAGTGACCATGGCAACGCCAGGCCCAAACCCACCACGCCGGCAAAGCCTAGTGCGGTCCAACCAAGCCACCCTAGTGTCGGCATCTTTATGCCGCGAATGCGTCCCATCGACCGGCTGATTCCAGTTCGCCAGCCCCTCAGCTCAAATCTATGAATCGCGAGACTGCGAAAAGATGGTTTTGGGATGATTACCTTAAATACTGGATTAGTGGGAACTTCTGCCGCCGCGGATTGCTCGGTCTTGTGCGGCGCCGGCTGCGATTGGCTCGGCATCACAATCAAGCTCGCTTTATCACTGAACGCGGCTGGTTTCTTGGGCGGGTCCGCAGTCGGCAAGGGATTTGCTGGCGCGACAATGGCCTTGGAATCCTCTACCATTCGTGGCTTGAGCGCGGGAGCGAGTGCGGCAGCGGAAATCGGAATCGGCTCGCAAGCTTCGGACATCGGCGATGGGTTCGCCGAAATTGCAAGAGCCGGAATCGTGCTCGCCGAAATTGTTGCTTCAGCAATCGCGACCAATTCGTCGGTCACCACTGGCCTCTTCATTTCCAGCGATGGAGATTTCAACTGATGGATGAATTGCAGTGTAGCGGACCGGGTTTCGCCGCGCGCCTCCACGTTGGCGGTGAGAAGGTCAGCCGGGCCGGTTTCGACCCTTAACTCCAGATCGGCCAGATTGTCGGGGATCGCATCGGGAGAGACAATCTCGACCGCATATCCGCGCTCAAGCAGATTGAGTGCGAGTTCTCTCGAACAAAGCGGCGAGTTGGAAATGATCCTTGCCAATGCCATATGTCGGGTCCACCGGCATTCGTAAGGTGCGGGTAACAACGTTTAGTAAAGCACTAGCGGTACTGCTCAAGGACCTGAGTCGCCTTGCTTAACGCTGCGGCGAGAACGGCAATCTGCTGCCCGGTCCGGCGAAGATCCCCACGATCTATCGCTTCATTGACGCCGGGAATTACAACCGCGGCATAGCCGGTGTATTCCCCCGGCGCATAAATCGAATGGTGATACCACGGGCGGTTGGGTAGTCCTTCGGGAATCAGAAGCGCCCGTTCGACCGCTCGTAGTGTAGCATTGATCCGCGCAGGATCGGCAGGCATTTTACGCTGTTTTTGTAACATTTTCGCGCCGGCATCCTGCAAATGCCGCGCCCCGTCGACCGCAGCGCCGAAGTCAGGAGACTTGTCCCCGAACTTATCCTGCGCTTTTGCCTGCGCTGCATCAAGATAGACCAGAATCTCCTTGCCATATTCTTCGTAGTTATAAGGCAGCACGTCGGCGCCAGCCATGCGGATGGCCTCGAGCCCATATACCCGAGCCATTTGTTGCTCATAGAGAAAGTCGGGATCGCCAAACTTCTTGAACCAGGCAAAATCATCGAATGCGGAATGGTAAACCCCGTATTCGCCAGTTGATCCGATGTCCGTCGAGGGCACTCCCAGATGCTGCAGAAATACCGTGTAATCGGAACCACTGCCCAAATCTCCCACCGGAACGTCGGTGTTTAATCCCGAGGCCGGTAAGCGGTAATTGCTGCCGCTTTCCTGTCGAGACGAACCCATTCTGGATTGGTTCGCATTTTTCCAGGCGTCGTAAACCGTTCCGCCCTGTGGCGACGGCACTGCCTGTGCAATCCCGCGGATGAATTGCTTCAGGCTGGGCACGCCCGACGCGCCAAATTTCTTGCCTGAAACGGCGACATCCATATTGAAGTAGGCCGCTGCATTACCCAATGCCGACGTGTTGTCCTCGCCCCACTCCGTCGATCCAATGAGTCCTTCTTCTTCGGCGTCCCAGCTTGCGAAAACGATGGTCCGCTTTGGCTTCCAGCCCGACTTCAGCAACTCTCCGATACCATGCACCGCCTCGAGCATCGCCGCCGTTCCGCTGTTTGGATCTACCGCCCCATACACCCAGGCGTCGCGATGGTTTCCCGCCACCACCCATTCCTCGGGAGACGTGCCGCCGGGTATCTTGCCAATTACGTCCCAGATGGAACGGAACTGATAATCCTGCTTCAGGTGCATTCGGACCTTCGCCGGACCTGGCCCAACGTGATAAGTGAAGGGCAACGCTCCTTGCCACTCGCGAGGCGAGGCGGGTCCTCCCAGATGCTCGAGGATCGGCGAAGCATCGGCATAGCAAAGTGGTGTTACGGGAATCTTCGGCAACTGCTCGGATTGGCCAGGCGAAATGCGTTTCGAATCCGGTAGCGATGGCGTGGAAGCAATGCCCGGAGTTGTCGGATCTCCGGCGAACTCAAACATAAACCCTACTGATCCTCGCTGCACCGCGCTCGCCGGACGCCACGGCCCCTTCGAATAAGCGTCGCCGCGATAGTAGCCATCGTCCTTGGGATCGGAATAAATAATGACCCCAGCCGCCCCATGTTCCTGCGCAACGAGTACCTTCACGCCGCGAAAATTCTCTCCGTAGCGCACGATCACAATCTTGCCGCGAACATCGATATTCAGTTGCTTCAATCGGTCGAAATCTTCCGGCGAGCCGTAGTTGGCGTATACAACATCGGCCTCAAGGTCTCCTGAAGGAGACATCGCGTTATAAGCAGTCACAATTCGCGGATCGTCCTGAAACGGATCGTCGGATACGTGCTCGGGCCGCGGGCCGTGCATCTCCACGCCTTCCGGTGCGGTCAGGTCGACGCGGATCTCGGATGGATAGTTGAACCAGACTTTGTATTCGACGATTGAGGTTTCAAGTCCCGCGTCGCGGAACTTCCCCGCCACGTACTCGGCCGTGGCCTTATCTTCGGGAGAGCCGGCGATATGCGGCGCCTGGGTTAGGATCCGAAGGTGTTGCTCCGCCAATTTGGGATCGGGGACTGCCAGAAACTTCTTCTCCAGCTCTTGCTCTGCTGCAACGTCCCGGAATCCGCTCATGTTCGCATCGTCTGAGCGCTCTTTCGACGTTCGGTCAAAAGCCTGCAGGTTGGAAATGATCAGAAAGAAAAACAGCACAGCACCGGAAAGAACCCTCATGAAGCTCCTTCAACACGAATTTGAGACTTAAGTGGTTTCAAGCACAGCAAAAATGTCATCCACCGGGGCGGCAAAGTCCAGATCATAGGTCTTTCGGAAAACGATTATCCCCGCATGATCGATCACGAATACCGCGCGGCGGCAGGAGCCGGCATCATCTCCTGATTCTTCGAGCACGCCGTAGCGTTTCGCCACCTCGCCATGCGGCCAGAAATCGCTGCAGAGAGGAAAATCTAACGGACCGATTACCCGCTCCCATGCGGTCGCGTTCATGATGGAATCAACGCTGACCCCGACCGTCTCTGCATCATGGGCCAGCAAGCGCGTGCGTTCATTCTGGTAACTCGCCAACTGGCGCTCGCTGGCCTGCTCCCAATTCGACGGATAAAACGCCAGGATCACTTTCTTCTGTGGCCGGTAGTCGCTCAGGCGTAGCGCTTTCCTCACGCCTGCCACAAGCGCGGGCAATTCGAAATCAGGCGCAGCATCGCCAACTGACGGTAACGGACTCTGGATCACCCCACGAAGACGCTCTTCCAACATGAGACAAGGATTGTATCGCGCCGAAGTCGAGAACAACGTCACGCGTTACACTTTAAAGTTATGAGCAAGTCGCCAACCACCCGTTTTTCCGATCGGGTGGAGAATTACGCCCTTTACCGGCCAGGCTATCCATCGGAAGTTCTCGACGTCTTGCGTAACGAATGCGGCCTTCGACCTGATCATATCGTCGCCGATATTGCCGCCGGCACAGGGCTCTTCACCCGCATGCTTTTAGAAAACGGGAATTCGGTGTTCGCCGTCGAACCCAACCTCGAGATGCGCGAGATGGGTCTGCACCAGCTTTCGCGATATGACCGCCTGGTTTCAGTTGCTGGAACGGCGGAGGAGACAACCCTACGCTCTGCCTCAGTGGATTTCGTTACCGCCGCGCAGGCCGCCCACTGGTTCGATCTGCCGCGGGCACGCGCCGAATTTGTCCGAATCTTGAAACCCGAAGGCTGGTGCGTACTGATCTGGAACGAACGCGTCACCGATGCAACACCATTTCTACGCGACTACGAGAATCTGTTGCTCAACTACGGCACCGATTACGAAGAAGTGCGACACGAGCGGACGACGGCCGTCATTAACAAGTTCTTCGCACCGACGCGGCATCAGGAGCAGGTTTTCTCTTTTCACCAGGAATTTGATCATGAAGGCGCCGCCGGCCGCTTGCTGTCATCGTCGTACGCGCCACTCGAGGACCATCCCAATCACGAGCCGATGATGCGGGAACTAAGACGCATCTTTGATTTGCACGCGAGAAACGGCCAGGTCGGATTCGAATATCGCACGCGTGTTTACTATGGCAACTTGGAGTAGAAAGACATCTCATATGTGCGCCGAAAAATTGCGCTTTTCAGAACAATCTAAAATTGCCGGATCCGCAGCTGACGGAGCAATAACCGAAGCATCGAAGCCGGCGGAAAAATCCTTCCATATGTCGCCCGAAGAATTCCGCCGTTACGGTCACGCGGTCGTCGACTGGATCGCCGACTATCAATCCCGTATCGAGCAATTCCCTGTTCTCTCCCGCGTCAAACCGGGAGATATTCGCGCCCAATTGCCCGCCAGTCCGCCGGCTCAGAGCGAATCATTCCAGCAGATTCTGGGCGATATGGACCGCATCATTTTGCCTGGCATCACTCATTGGCAATCGCCTAACTTCTATGCCTACTTTCCCTCGAATAGTTCGGGCCCGGGAATTCTCGGTGATCTTCTTTCTTCCGGTCTCGACGTTCAGGGAATGTTGTGGTCGACCAGCCCCGCCTGCACGGAACTCGAAACCCACGTGCTTGATTGGCTCGTGGCAATGCTCGGCCTGCCAGAAAAATTTCTTTCGACAAGCAGTGGCGGCGGTGTGATCCAGGACACTGCCTCCAGTGCTTCCTTGTGCGCGATTCTTGCCGCCCGCGAGCGCGCCACACAGTTCGCCAGCAATCGCAAAGGCTGCGATGGACGCCTCGTCGCCTATTGCTCTACGCAGACTCATTCCTCGATCGAAAAGGCGATCAAAATCGCAGGCATTGGTTCTGACAATCTGCGAGCCATTGCGGTCGATGAAAATTTTGCCATGCGTCCCGAGGCCCTCGAGCTGCAGATTGCCTCCGACATCGAAGCCGGCTTGACACCTTGCTTCGTCTGCGCGACCGTCGGCACGACCTCGTCGAATGCGATCGACCCAGTGGGCGAAATTGCACGGGTCTGCGCCAAGCACAATCTCTGGCTGCACGTGGATGGCGCCATGAGCGGCACCGCCGCGCTCTGCCCCGAGTTTCGCTTCATCCATGACGGTGTGGAACTCGCCGACAGCTATACCTTCAATCCGCACAAGTGGATGTTCACCAACTTCGACTGCAACTGCTTCTACGTGGCCGACCGCAAACACCTGATTCAAACCCTCACCATTCTGCCCGAGTACCTGCGCAACCAGGCTACCGAGTCCGGAGCCGTGATCGATTACCGGGACTGGCATATTCAACTCGGCCGACGGTTCCGCTCGCTCAAGCTCTGGTTTGTGATCCGCCACTACGGGATTGAGGGTCTGCAACACCACATTCGCGAGCACATCCGTCTGGCACAGGAATTCGTCACCTGGGTGCGGGCCGATTCGCGTTTTGAACTCGTCGCTCCCGCAAAGCTCAACCTCGTTTGTTTTCGCCTGCGCTCAGGAGATCGCTCCAACCAGGTTCTAATGGACCGCCTCAACGCCAGCGGCGATCTCTTTCTTACTCACACCAAACTCGATGGCAAATTCACCCTGCGCTTCTGCGTCGGTCAAACCAATACTCAGGAGCGTCATGTGAAGCGTGCCTGGCAGCGCATCCTCGAAGAGACTGGCAAATTGGGAGACTGCTGATCGTGTCGGCGATGGCGCGTGAGATCTCGGCCGGAGGCATTGTGCTTCACGAAATTTCCGGTGTCTGGCACGTCGCCCTTATCGAACCGCACAGAAGCGAAGAGAACACTTCGACCTCAAGCAAATCTTCCCCGAAACGTCGTTCCGGCGTTTTGTCTCTTCCCAAGGGACTGGTAGATGCAGGCGAGCGAGCGGAGGCCGCCGCCATACGCGAAGTTTACGAAGAGACCGGCCTGCGCGCTGAAGCGATCGAAAAACTCGCCGATATCAAATATGTCTACCAGCGCAGTTGGAGCGATGGCGAGCGAGTTTTTAAGATCGTGAGCTTTTATCTGATGCGCTATCTCTCGGGAGAAATAGACGACGTGACCCCAGAGATGCGCATTGAAGTCAAACGCGCTCTTTGGATTCCCTTGACGGATGCGCCCTCTCGGATGGCGCATAGCAGCGAACGCAAGCTTGTGGAACAGGCACGGGAACGGGTCGCCGCCGGCTTTCTGGCTGCAAGAACAGTCCCCTCATCAACTAGGAAACCGCTCTGAGCATGTCACACGGCTACGTGATCCATGCACTTGCGCGAGATCCTCAAAAGTGATCCAGAAATCGATCGTAACTCATTGTATACAAAAGATTTATCTTGACACCAGGCGTGGTTCACCCTAATCTGTATTCAACTTAATAGGGCGCGTGCCGTTGCCATCCTCACCCCACATCTTTCGGCACGCGCCCGTTGTCTTTGGGGCGAATTTCATCACCACCTCGACTTCAATTTGCCGGCACGGTAGCCGGTGCCTGGGTGGAACCAACTCATTCATCTGCAGCTTCTGCAATTGCCCGATCAACTGCCAGCTTCTCGTTTTCCGTCAGCGACCGGACCGCACCTTTCTTCAAATCCCCCAATTCCAGCGGCCCAATCGACACTCTAACCAGCCGCAGCACTCCGATGCCAACAGCCTCAAGCAAGCGCCGGATCTGCCTGTTCTTTCCCTCGTGGAGCACAATCTCAAGCCAGCTGTTTTTTTCTCCCGTTCGCAGCACCCGTGCGGCCTTCGCCTTCAGAGGTTGTTCGGCAACAACAGAACCGCGCCGGATCTTCGCCACCAAATCATCAGTCGCCAGGCAATCAATCTGAACGTGGTACTCCTTTTCCAGATGGCTCGCCGGGTCTGTAATCATGGCCGCCCACGCCGAATCATTTGTCAGCAACAGGAGCCCTTCGCTGGCCTTATCCAGTCGCCCCACCGGAGCAACCCACGGCCCATTGCGATCCAGCAACTCATAAACCGTCGCCCGTCCCTTTTCATCCGATGCCGTCGTCACAAGCCCGCGAGGCTTATTCATCGCCAGATAAACGAATTCTTGTTCTGCGATGTCCGAACCATCCACCTCAATTCGATCCACTTCCGTTCGCACCGGCGACTGGGGATCCCGAACGATGCGCCCGTTGACGCGCACGCGATTTGCCAGCACAAGTGCGACCGCTTTCGAGCGCGAGCAATAGCCAAGCTTCGAAATTACCCGCGCGATTCCGAAACGTTTTGCCCCTCTCACACGTCTATGCTATATGGCGTCTGCCAATCCCGAACTGCCGTTGCAGCCGCTGCGTAACCGCGAGATCGAAGCAACACAAGACCGGCGTGGTAGTCTGCTGCATGGGTCTTTGGAGAGATTTCTGTTCGGGCGAGTCTTCAAAGCATTTCAATATCGCGATTTCCGGCTTATGTGGATCGGCGCCTGCACTTCCAGCATTGGCACCTGGATGCAGATCGTCGCGCAGGGCTGGCTCATCTATCGTCTGAGCCATTCGGCATTCTTATTAGCCCTCGATCAGTTTCTCGGCGGCATCCCCATATTTCTTTTTTCTCTGATCGGCGGCGTGGTGGCCGATCGCGTTGAAAGGCGCCGAATTTTGCTCGGATCGCAATACGTGCAGATGGCCAGCGCCGCTTTGCTGACAATTCTTGTCTATACCGGGCATGTACACGTCTGGCAGATTCTTTGTCTTTCGTTCGTCTCCGGATTCGCTCAAGCCTTCGGCGGACCGGCCTACCAAGCTCTCATTCCGACTCTGGTCGAAAAAGAAGACATGCCCAATGCCATCGCCTTGAATTCCATCCAGTTCAACGTCGCAGTTATGGTCGGTCCCGCACTCGCCGGCCAAGCTCTGGCCAAGCTCGGCGAGACCTCATGCTTCGGCCTCAATGCTCTTTCCTTTCTCGCCCCGATCATTTCTCTGTCGCTCATCACCGCTCGCTTCCTCCCGCAGAAGACGACCGAATCGATGTTCACTAGCTTGAAAGAAGGGATCAAATTCGTTCGCAATCAGCACTCGATGGAAGCGCTCATCATCCTCGCGTTCTGTATGACTGGGCTTAGCATGCCGATGCGAACCTACATTCCGGTCTTCGTAAAAGACATCTTCCATCGCGGGCCGGAAACTTACGGCAACCTGCTCGCGCTTATGGGGGTTGGCTCGATTTGCGGCTCGCTCGGCATTGCTGGATTGGGGAATGTCAAACGAAAAGGTGCGATTGCTATCTTGGCGCTGGCTTGCCTGGGCATTGGTATCTGGGGATTTGCGCTCTCGCGATCGCTCCCCTTCAGCGGAGCAATGATGGTTCTCGCTGGAGCCTCTATGATGGCCGTCTTTGCCAATGTGAATTCGCTGGTGCAATTGATCACCACCAACGAGATGCGTGGCCGTGTAATGAGCGTCTACAACTTCGCCTTCCGCGGCGGCATGCCCATGGGCAATCTTCTCTCGGGATGGCTCGTTCCCGTCTTTACCGCTCCGGTCGTGCTGCGCGTGAATGG
>DATJNC010000102.1:0-5774 GCA_035508395.1 Terriglobales bacterium
GCATCTGGGGGAACATCTGATGAATGCTGCGTCCGAGTCGCCCAACTCTTCTCGATCGAGCGCCAGCGGCAGCCGTTGGGGCGATTACCAGATTGAGGTGGTGGTTGGCCACCTGCTGCGGTATGGGGTAATGCTTTCCGCTGCGATTGTGTTCCTGGGGGCGTGCATTTACATCTCGCGTCACGCGCATGAGCCGGCGAGCTACCATATCTTTCGCGGGGAGCCCTCGGAGTTTCGCACGGTTCCCGGCGTGATCCAGAGCGTTCACAATGGCCGCGGGCGAGGTTGGATTCAACTTGGACTGCTTTTATTGATCGCCACTCCGATTGCGCGAGTTGCCTTCTGCATCGTCGGCTTCGCTTTCGAGCGGGACCGGATGTACGTCGTTTTCACAGTGATTGTGCTGGGCGTTCTGCTCTACAGCGTGATCGGATCAGGACTGGCGTTTTGATTCCGGTTCCGGCGCGGAATCGCGCGCGCCATTTTTCCTTAGGCGGTCTTTCCCCGGACGATCTCTCCTCGGACGATCTTTGCAGTCGTAACCGCCTGTCCAACGTGGCGTTGGGTATGGTCGGCCACGTGGACGAGCAGTCCTCCGACGGTTGTGGGCAACAGCTTCTTTCCCACCGTGCGTGTTTCTTCGAGATCGGTTTTGGCCAAATCGCGCACGCGGCGATCGGCATTGGCGATTGCGTTTTCGAATTCGCTGAGTAGCTCGCTGCGAGTTGCGGCTGGATCGAGCTCGGCCTTCAATTGCGCCATTTGCTGATCGTTCAGGCTGCCCCCTTCGGCGTAGGTGAGAAGACGATCGAGGCTGCGCGCGATGTGGCGGACGTGAAATGCGACTGGGGCGACTCCTGAAGGGCGTTCATTCAACTCCGCATCAGAAAGATGCCCGCACCATTTTTTGATGTCTTCGTTTGCGAGTTGGAGGGCATGAAGCACGGCGCGCACGACAGCTGGGACGCCGGTTTCAGTTCCCCGCAGCCAAGGTTCGGGGGAGGACATAAATTGCTCTCTTAATCATGGCACATGCGCTGGGCAATCGACATTGTTCAGGATGAAAGCGAAGCGCC
This sequence comes from Terriglobales bacterium, assembly GCA_035508395.1. GTDB lineage: Bacteria > Acidobacteriota > Terriglobia > Terriglobales > Acidobacteriaceae > Acidiflorens. Next base: position 1,077 of record DATJNC010000102.1, read on the forward strand.
AGTCGGCCGCAACTCAGGCGAGAATTGAATCGTCGAGCCGCTTGCGGCGGAAATCGGCGACGGCCTGCACGAAGGCAATGATCAACGGATGAGGCTTCTTTTCGGTCGATGAAAGCTGCGGCTGAAACAATGTTGCCACGAAGAACAGATGCGCAGGAGATTCGATGGCGCGGCATTCTCCCTGCTCGCCGCGAGCCACGACCGGGAAGCCGGCCTCCATCGCGGTCCATTCAAACTCGGGATTCACCTCGAAATTGCAGAAGAATTCCTCTTGGACGATCTCTTTGCCATAGTAAGAGGCGAGATACGAGCCTGGGCGTAAGTGGATCTTTGGAATAACTCCTGAGAGCTTGGGCGCGTCGGCGGAACGATTCGGGACGGCGCAAGAGACCGGATAGATAACGATGTTCTTAGCGTTCGGATCCTCTTCGGCGGTGGTGGCGTCGCGGATCCCGACGACGTTGCGCGCGCACTCGATGAGCGTGTATTGAAAGCCGCCGCAGGTCGCGAGAAATGGGCGGTCATGAACGCGGGCGAATTCGATGCCCTTAAGCATCCCCTCAAAACTTTTATAGGGACTTCCCGGCGAGGCCCAAAGCCCATCGTAAGAATCGAGAATGGAGTTGGCGGCGGGATCGAGCAAAGACGGCGTGGGAACCCAGGCCGATTCAACCTTCATGTCAAGCTTGCTCGCGGCATGCTGAAGCGAATCGTTGGTCGCGTGATGAGAGCGAAATTCGGGATTGAAGTCGCCGAGGATGCCGATCCGAATGGGTTCGGTCACAGCGATCATTCTAAATTAGCGAAGGGCTGAACGCATTTAGGAGTTAGTTTCTGATAGGAGTTACCCTTTTGAAAGCTTAGTGGAAGCGGTACTCCAGAAGAAGTACGTAGCATCCCAGTGCGGCGAGGACCGTTCCGCCCAGGATCATCGCCACGGACTTCCAGCTCAATGCGCCAACGAGTTCGCTCTGGTCTTTGTCTGAGATCACAAATGTATTGGCCGGGCCCTTCATGAGAACCAGCGGGGGAATCCCCTCAGACTCGGTTGCGGAAGCCACTGTAAGTGGTTTGTTCCTTGCCTCCTCGGATCCAGCGTCGATTGAGACCTCAACTTCGGAGACCGCAGGCGCGTTTGGATCTTCCACATCAACCGATGGGCGGGGCGCCCCGGCGGCTGCCCAGGCTGGCGGATTCGCAATGCCGGCGCGGGCGAGCGCGGCGGCGATCTTCTGCTGCTGACTCATCGTACTTGTAGAGGACGGCGCCTCGCCGCTATCCAGTCTGATGATCGTTGGTTCGGGCTGGTGCGCATTTCGATCCGCTCCGTCGGGCGCGTGCGCAATCGTCGAATCATCAAGCACGGGCGAGAATGCGCGCGGGCGGATTCCAGGATTTTCCGTGAGCGTGCCCGCGACGAAGACGGGCATGTCAGGCCGAATCGTACGTTCTTCGATGCGCATGGGACGGCCCAGGGCTATACCGTGCCGCGAAAGAAAGATGCTGACCCGCGGAGGAATGGTATCCGGGTTGGCGAGGGAAGATGCCGGCCCAAATTCCTGCTGAACACCGGGATGCAGATTCAACTCGGCAGCCATAGGTTCGACGAGTAACTCCCCGGTTGAGTCCTGCACCAAGAACGGTAAATGAAGAGTTTCGTCGACAATTTCCTGCCAAAGCTGATCTCTGCCTGGCGGAAGCTCCCACACGGTCACCTGGTAAAGAAAACAAGCGTTGCCTGAAACCGGGGCAGTAAGAGTGTGCGGGCCAGCAGCCATTCCAGAGATGGCGACGGGGCCCAGAGTAGCGTCGCGAATGGTTGACGCCGGGGCATGTTTCAGGGCGTCTGTGCGGCCAATCAGGCTAGCACCCTGAACGACAAAATAGACGCCTGCCGCGGCCGCGAACAGCGCCATCCATGTCAGTTTGTAAATCGGAATGAAGGTGGCCAGATCGAGATGCACAGATTTCCGTCGCCCCGTTTTCTTACCAGCATAAGAAAACATCCGCGAGAGAACGGAAGCGAAAGGGAATGTTTTTTCACGGAAGTAACTGCGATCGCATTGTTAACGTGGAGCGAATCTCCGGGAACGGAGCTGAAATTTGCCACGAAGGTTACGAGGTCGCGTCCTCTTGTTCAACCGCTGTTGTGCGGAGATGACCTTCGTAATCCGGTGCTCGGGAAGCGCGTTGCCGCTGGTTTAGGCGAAACCTAGAATCAAAGCGGGTACCTCTGTCCCAGAAGCCGTCCATGCCCGAGACTCCCAATCGCACTGAAGTCGCGCGCCGCATCGATAAGGCGGAAAAGCTGTTGCAAAAGGGCAGGACGGCGGACGCGCTCGCCGAATATCTCCAGATTCTTGAAGATGATCCGCAGAATGACAACGTGCGCCAAATCGCTGCCGATCTTTGCCTGTCGTTGAATAAAGGGGCGATGGCGGTGCGCCTGCTTGGCGAATTGTTTGAGCGACAGGTGGCGGCGGCCGATGCCACGCGAGCCAGCCTGACCTACAAGAAATTGGCTCGGTATGCCAATCCCACCTGGGAGCAGAAAGTCCGCTTTGGGCAGCTCTTAGAGCGGTCAAACAAGAAGCTGGCCATCGGCACGTTTGAAAACGCTCTCGAGGACTTGCAGCGGCAGGGAAAGAAAGAAGAGTCGTTGCTGGTTCTGCGCCGGATTGTAGCACTGGAGCCATCACAAACGAACCACCTGCGCGTAGCCGAGCTTTCGGCGGATCTGGGTGAGCACGCGTTGGCTTCGGAGTCATTCCTGCGAGTAGGAGAACTGGCGGAATCGTCTGGCGGAGGCGCGGACCAATACTTTGAGCGCGCCTATACCGAGAACCCGACAGAGGCCAAGGTGGCGCAAGCCTACGGCAAGAGCCTGCTGGCAAAGGGCGAGGCGGGCGCGGCCATATTCATCTTCGAGCCGCTGGTGCACGGGCCCGATGTTCCGGTCGAACTCCGGGATCTCTACGGGCAGGCCCTGCTGGCCGCGGGTCGTTGCGCCGAGGCGGAACCCATCGTGTGGCAGATGTTCGAGCAAAACCCGGCTCGCATTCATCAGGTAGTCAATCTGATCGGGAGCCTGATCGATTCGGAACTCGACCCGGAAGCGGTAGCGCTGGCGCGCAAGCTGGAAGCATTTCAGCGGCGGCGAGGGGAACGGCGAAGCTTCATCAGCACCATGCAGGAATTGCTGGCCTCGCATCGCTCGTCGGCAGAGATGCTCGAGTTCCTGGCCGAGCTGTTCAATGCCTCGAACCGGGAATCAGACTACGCCCAGGCGCTATTGAAGCTGTTCGATATCTACTGCACGAAGCACGATTTCCAAAAGGCCGGCGAATGCCTGGACCGCGCCGCCGAAGTGGATCCCTACGAGCCCGGCCATCAGAAACGGCTGGAGGCGCTGCGGGGCAAGATCGACGACCAGCGCTTCAACATGATCGCTTCCCGCTTCTCAACGGTAAAGAAAGAGGAGCAGACGGCAAAGCCCACTGAACCAACCCTGGGCGCGGCGGCGCTGCAAGACCTGATGCTGCAGGCGGAAATTCTGGTGCAGTATGGGATGCGGACAAAGGCGATTGAGCGCTTGCAGCGAATTCAGGAACTTTTTCCGCACGAGGAAGAGCGCAACCAGGACTTGCAGCGGTTGTATATTGCCGCCGGGATGGAGTCTCATCATTCCAGACCGCCGGCGCCTCCACAACCCACAGCGCATGCGGCGAGCGCAGCTCCACCCGCACCCGCGACTCCGGCCCCCGCCAGCACAGAGACGAGCGACGTCAGCAGCCTGGCCCGCGTCGCGGAAATTACACGCAAGCTGTATCACCAGGGCAACGCGGAAGCCGTGCTAAAAACCGCGGCCAACGAGATCGGAAGCACCTGGCGGACATCGCGTTGTATTGCGGCGCTGCGTAAGCCGGGGTTGCCGCCTTCGAGCGTGCAGGAATTTCACGCTGACTCGCTGCTGCCCGTCAGTTCGGGCGCGCTAGTCAGTCTGGTAGAAACCTTGCAGGATCTCGCCACGGCGCGCGGCTCGGTGACGATCACGGACGCAAACAACGCTCCCGAGCTGGTGGCCGTGCGGGCAGCGGTCGAGGAAATGCAGATCGGATCGCTGCTGGCTCTGCCTCTGGCCGAAGGCAACGACCAGATCGGCGTGCTCATTCTCACTCAGGATTCGGGCCGCACCTGGCAGCCCTCGGACGCGCTGGTGATTCGCACTCTCAGCGACCAGATGGTGATCGCGCTCAACAATGTCGGCCTGCGCCGGCTGGTGAAGAATCTTTCCGTCACCGACGAAAAGTCGGGCTTGCTGAAACGGGCATCGTATCTCGATCTTCTCCAAGCTGAGACGCGGCGTGGTTTGCAGCAGGGGACCGCGCTGACCATTCTTCTGATGCAGTTCGGAAAGCGCAATGTGCTGGTCAAGGAGTTCGGCGAACCCGCGGTCAACCAGATCATGGAGCAGATCGGGCAGCTGTTTTCAGCGAACATCCGCTCGAACGATCTGGCGTTTCGCTACGAAGCAACCACGGTCGCGCTCATACTGGGCGACACCGGCGAGAAGGAAGCGCTGCTGGCGGTCGAAAAATTGAAGCGGCTGCTGAACGAAGTGAAACTTCCCGGCAAAGAGCAGCCGGTTGAATTCTGCGCTGCGCTGGCGCAGGCAGTGATGCGGCAGCATTACGATCC
>DATJNC010000103.1:0-40707 GCA_035508395.1 Terriglobales bacterium
TTTACCAGCGTCTTTGCGCAAGATACCATTGCCAGTTCCGCCTACAACTCGCTGCAAGTCTCGCTGGAGAAGCGCTTCTCGCACGGCCTGCAATTTACAGGGGCTTACACATGGAGTAAGTCGATCGACCAGGCGTCGAGCTTCGAAGGCATACTCAATCCACTTCCAGGAGCAGACAACTATGCGCTGTCGCTCTTCGATGCGCGGCATCGCTTTGTATTCAGTTACTACTGGGAGTTGCCGTTCCGGAAATATAGCGGCGTTGCCGGAAAACTAATCAACGGTTGGGCTCTGTCGGGAATCACAACTTATCAAACGGGATTCCCGATCCGGATCACTTCATCGGCTGACAACGAGCTGATGTACAGCGACGACTTCGAATATCCGGGCGAGCCGGATCAACTGGCGCCGTTGCAAAAACTTCATCCGCAGAATAACGGGAACTACTACTTCAACCAGAACAGCTTCACGGAAAATGCCACCGATAATACGCAGCCTCTGTGTACAGCGAGCCCTGGGTATGGTTGCTATGATCCAAGTCTGCTCGGGCGGATTGGCACGGCTCCGCGCACTCTCTGTTGCGGTCCTGGGATCAGCGACAGCGACTTCGTCGTAATCAAGAACATTCCGGTGAGCGAACGGACGCATTTCGAATTCCGCGGGGAGATCTTCAACATCTTCAATCACACGCAGTTCTATAACCCGGATGGAAACAGCACAGATGGTAGCCAGTTCGGGCAGGTAACGGAGGTTCATGATCCTCGGCTGGTACAATTTGCTTTGAAGTTTTACTTCTGATTGACTGGAAGTAGGTTTGTCTGAAAGACGTTTGTCTGAAAACCGGGTAGTCTGAACTGCCCGGCCCAATCTAATGGCCATCCCTCAGCCCGGGGAGCCGAAAGCGGCTCGGGGCTGCGGATCCGGCCTGAGTAATTCTGGAGAATACGATGTACCCCGCACTGAAAAAGGAGCTCGAAACTTTCGAGCGCCGTACGCCGAAGTCCGCCGAAGCGCATAAGAAGAATCTGAAGCGCTTGCCCCTGGGCGTGGCCAGCAACTATCGCGCCTACGATCCGTATCCGATTTTTGTGGCCGAGGCGTCGGCGAGCAAGTTCCGTGATCTAGATGGTAATGAATACATCGACCACAATCTATGTTTCGGGACGCTGATGGCTGGGCATTCACACCCAGCGGTGATCAAAGCTGTGGAGGGCCGCCTGCACAAGGGCACCGCTTATGGCATGCCGCACAACATGGAGTGGGAGCTGGCCGAAGAAATCTGCACGCGCTTTCCGATGGAGATGTGCCGGTTCGGCAACAGCGGAACCGAAGCTACGATGCATACGATCCGCCTGGCACGCGCGGCAACCGGACGCGACAAGGTCATCAAATTCGAAGGCGGCTACCACGGCTTGCACGATGCCGCGCTGGTGAGCGTGAAACCGCATCCTCCGGGAGATGATTTCGGAGACATCAAGAATCCGAAGCCGGTATCTGGTGGGAAAGGTGTGCCGAAAGCCAGTTTGGCGAATGTGCCGATAGCGACGTTTAACGACCTGGAGACCGTGGAGCGTCGGTTTCGGGAGAATCCAAATGAGATCGCGGCGGTAATTCTCGAGCCGATCATGATGAATGTTGGGCTCTGCATGCCGCAAAAAGGATTTTTGGAGGGTCTGCGCGAACTGTGCGACAAGCATGGCGCGCTGCTGATTTTTGACGAAGTGAAGACTGGCGCAAAGCTGGGCTGGGGCGGCGCGTCGGAATATTTCGGCGTGGTGCCCGACATGATCTGCCTGGCAAAGTCGATTGGTGGAGGATTTCCGCTGGCGGCTTTTGGAACACACAAGCGAGTGATGGATTTGATTTCCGATCACAAGGTCTTTCATGGCGGCACTTACAACACGAATCCGATCTCGATGGCTGCCGGCATCGCGACGTTCCGCGAAGTGCTGACGCGATCGAATTACGCGCTCATCGAGAAACTAAGCAACAAGTTAGTCGAAGGCTATCGCAAGACGATCGCGAAGGTTGGCTTGCAGGCGTACATTGCGGCCGCCGGAGCCAATGGCGCGCTGATGCTGTATCCGAAGGAGATTCGCAACTACCGCGATTGGCTGGCGGTTGACACCGACGTGTGGCGGCATTACTGGTTCGGCATGGTCAACCGGGGCGTAATGGCACAACCGTATTGGTGGGATGAGCAGTGGACGATTTCGGTTCAGCATACTGAAGCCGACATCGAGAAGCATCTTGCAGCTTTCAGCGACATAGCCGAATCGCTGGCCGCTCACCAGCAAGAAAGGCTGGGAGCGGTAGCAGCGCACTAAGGGCATCGGGTGACCGGGTGATCGGACCATCGGGTGATCTGTTCGAGCGATGTTCGATCGCCCGGCGGCTCATGGCTCGGTAAAGGAAATCATTAGTAGATGGGAAATGTCAGCTAGCGACTCTAACTCGCCACATCTTAAGCGCGTTCTGGGGCGCTTCGATCTCGTGTTGCTGTTTGTGGTGGCCGTATTCAACCTGAACGTTGTTCCGTCGATTGCGGCGAACGGCGGAGTGACGGTATGGCTTTGGTTGATCTCGCTGTTTCTTTTCTTTTGGCCGCAGGGAATCGCCGTGATCGAACTGGCGCATCGCTACCCGGGTGAAGGTGGCGTCTATCTGTGGGCTAAAGAGGTTTTTGGAGACTTCCACGGATTTCTCTCGGGCTGGTGTTACTGGACCAATAACATGCTCTATGTGCCGACGGTGATGTTGTACTTCGTCGGCGTGTCGGTGTTCGCGATGGGGCCCGGCCATGCGAAACTGGCCGATGACAAGACGTTCGCCATGGTGGCGTCGGTGGCGCTACTGGCTTTTCTTACGTGGCTCAACATTCTTGGTCTTGGCGTGGGGAAGTGGCTGAACAACCTGGGCGCAGTCGGGACGTTTGTTGCGGCGGCGGTGCTGATAGCGTTGGGGGTTGCAATTTGGGCACGATTCGGAACCCCGATCTCGGCGGCCGATTTCAGAGTTCCGGCGGATCCACGATTCGTGCTGAATTCATTTGGCGTGATCTGCTTCGGGCTTGTCGGATTGGAACTCGCCTCGGTGATGGGAGACGAAATTCGCGATCCACAGAAAACTCTGCCGGGAGCGGTGGCATGGGGCGGCGTTATTTCCGGTGCCCTCTACATCGGAGTGACACTGGTGCTGCTGCTGGCAATTAGCAGGAACGAGATCAATGTTCTACAGGGCATCGTGCAGGCTGTAAGTCATATGGCGGCGAGAGTGGGCGTGGCCTGGATTATCACTCCCTTTGCGTTGATGCTCAGTTTGTCGATCGCGGGTATTGGTTCGGCTTGGATGGGAGGCTCGGCGCGGATTCCATTTGTTGCAGGACTCGATTCGTACATGCCGGCGTGGTTGGGCAAGGTTCATCCCAAGTACGCCACGCCGCACGCTGCGCTGATCGTGCAGGGACTGATTTCGTTGATTCTCATTGTGGTGACCTTCACCGCTTCCGGCGGAGTGCAGGAGGCGTTTCAAAAAATGCTATCGGCAGCGGTGGTATTGCAGCTGATTCCGTTTCTTTATGTTTTTGGCGCGTTGCTCAAGTTCGCCGCCCGGCGAACTGCGGGTGGCCGCTATGGAAGAGGGACCTTGTTGTTCGCCGGAGCGGCGGGTTTCTTGACGACGACACTCGGAATTATCCTGGCATTTTCTCCGGCGAAGCAGATCACTTCTTTGTGGAAATACGAAATAGGAATGTTTGGCATCACGCTTGGGTTTTTGGCGCTCGGCGCATTTTTCTTTTTTGGTTATGGACGGTTCAAGTCAACCTATGGCCGCACAGCTCAGGAGAAGACTCTAGGAACAGCGAGATCGATCTAAGTCGGAGGCGATTATGCCCAGCGGGGTAGAAACGGCAGTAAAGACATATCAGATGTTTGTTAATGGCGAGTGGATCGCGAGTAAGTCGGGTAAGACGTTTCCGGTGTACGACCCTTCGACCGAGGAAGTAATCGCGCAGGTTCCGGATGCGAATGCGGACGACGTGAACCGCGCCGTGACGGCGGCAAAAGCAGCATTCGAGGAAGGGCCGTGGGGAACGTCGACGGCGCAAGAACGTGGAAGAGTGTTGTTTCGTTTGGCGGAAAAGGTACGGCAGAATCTCGGCGCGCTGGCTGAGTTGGAATGCCGGAACTCAGGCAAGCCGATCGTTGAGGCGGAATATGACATCAACGACGTCGCAACCTGCTTTGAGTATTACGGCGGGCTGGCGACGAAGGTGGTTGGCTATGTGAATCCAGTTCCTGATAACGCGATGAGTTTGTCGCTGAAAGAACCGGTGGGAGTCGCGGGGCAAATTATTCCGTGGAATTATCCGCTGCTGATGGCGGCATGGAAACTCGCGCCGGCACTGGCTGCGGGCTGTACCTGTGTGCTCAAGCCAGCAGAGCAGACGCCGCTCACAGCGCTCGAATTGGCGAAATGGTTCGAGGAAGTGGGTTTGCCGAAGGGCGTGGTGAATGTTATTACCGGGTTTGGAGAGACCTGCGGGTCGCCGCTGGTAAAGCATCCGGATGTAAACAAGATTGCTTTTACTGGATCGGCCGCGGTGGGAAAGATCATCGTGAAGGAAGCAGCGGACACGGTGAAGCGGGTGACACTGGAACTTGGCGGAAAGTCGCCGAATATCTTTTTCGCAGATGCCGATTTTGAGGCGGCGATCGACGGGGCACTGTTTGGCGTTTTTATCAATCAGGGAGAGGTTTGTTCGGCCGGAAGCCGAATTCTGGTGCAGAAGTCGATTTATACGAAATTCGTTGAGGCGATGACGGAGAAGGCGAAGAGGATCAGGCTCGGTCCTCCTCTTGATCGTGACACCAGGATGGGAGCGCTGGTGAGCAAAGAGCAGTACGATCGCGTGCTCTCGTATCTGGATATCGGGAAGAGGGAGGCCAAGGTGGCCTTCGGCGGCGCACGCGCCGATAAGTTTGCGAAGGGCTACTATGTGCAGCCGACGATCTTCTATGACGTTGATAACCATGCCCGCATCGCTAGAGAAGAGATATTTGGTCCAGTGGCCGCCGTCATTCCGTTTGATGATGAGAAGGATGCGTTGAAGATTGCCAATGACACTCCGTATGGGCTGGCTGCCGCGGTGTGGACGCGCGATATATTCAAAGCGATGCGGACGGTGAAATCGCTGCGAGCCGGCATTGTCTGGGTCAATCATATGCAGCCGACTTACGTGGAAGCGCCGTGGGGAGGCTACAAGCAATCGGGCTTCGGGCGCGAGTTAGGACCATGGGGAATCGAAGAATATCTCGAGACCAAGCAGGTCTATATCAACTTGAACGAGGCGCCGATCGGATGGTACTGAAAGGCAGTTGCCAGCAGCGAGTGATTAGTGGTTAGTGAAAATCAGGATTGCGCTCGTTATGGCTGTGTCCACTGGCTATTGATGATAGAGAGTTGAACTATGTCTACGATTCAACTTCGCACTTCTATTCCGGGGCCGCACTCCCAAGCGCTGATGAAGCGGCGGAATGCCGCTGTCGTGCAAGGGGCTTATCATGCCACGCCCGTTTTCGTCGACAAAGCGGAAGGGGCTGTAATCGTCGATGTCGATGGCAACCGCTTGATTGACTTTGCCGGCGGCATCGGCTGCTTGAACACCGGGCACCGCGCGCCTAATGTCATTGCGGCGATACGGCGGCAACTGGATCGATTCCTACATACCAGTTTCAACGTGCTGCCTTATGAGAGTTATGTGGCAGTTTGCGAAAAGCTCAACGAAATTGTTCCGGGCGGAGGTCCGAAGAAGACTCTGCTGGTGAATACGGGGGCTGAAGCGACGGAGAACGCGGTAAAGATCGCCCGCGCGTATACAAAACGACCGGCGATCATTGCATTCGAAGATGCGTTTCACGGGCGCACTTACATGGCGATGGCGATGACGAGTAAGACGCATCCCTATAAGGCCGGATTCGAGCCGTTTCCGAGTGAGGTATACCGCATTCCTTATGCGTATTGTTATCGTTGCTCTTACTCGATGACATATCCGTCGTGTGAAGTGTTTTGCGCGAGGCATCTGGAAGATACTTTCAAGCGCGTGGTTGCGGCGGAGGCGGTGGCAGCGGTGATTGTCGAGCCCATTCTCGGGGAGGGTGGATTTGTAACTCCGCCGCCTGAGTTCTATCCGACACTTGGAGACATCTGTCGCAAGCATGGCATCCTGCTGATCGCAGATGAGGTGCAGACTGGATTCGCACGGACTGGAGCAATGTTTGCATGCGAGCGATTGGGTCTCGGTCCCGATCTGGTGGTGATGGCGAAGTCGCTAACGGGCGGGTTGCCAATGGCGGCGGTGACTGGACGAGCGGACATCATGGACACGCCTGGTTCGGGGCAGTTGGGGGGCACGTTTGCCGGGAATCCGGCGGCGTGTGAAGCCGCGCTGGCGGTGCTTCAGATGATTGAGAAGGAAGACCTGTGTGCACGCGCGAATGCGCTCGGCGAGCGCTTTCGGAAGCGGGCGAGCAAGTGGCAATCGGAATGGGAGCTGGTTGGCGAAGTGCGCGGGCTGGGCGCCATGCAGGCTCTGGAACTGGTACGCTCCAAGGCGACGCGTCAACCAGCAGACGAAGAGACCAGGCAAGTGTCACAATATTGCTACGAGCATGGGCTGGTGACGATCACAGCAGGGTCTTATAGCAACGTCATTCGGCTGCTGATGCCGCTCGTTATCACCGACGCACAGATGGATGAGGCGATGGACGTGCTGGAGGCGGCGATCGCTCATGTAGCAGAAAAGAAGTCCATGCTGAGTGCGCAATCTGTGTAGAGATTGGCGAAAGCTTCTCATCATACAGTTATAGAGAAAGTGAAATCGAAACGAGGATTGAATGACCACCGCGACGGCGACACCTCCAATGACTGGACGAGACATCGTTGATTTAACTAAGAAGCACACGCTGTTCGAGTGGTCAGCACAATCGAAGGTTGATCCGATTCCGGTCGCACGCGCCAAGGGCATCTATTTTTGGACGCCGGAAGGGAAGTGCTTCATCGACTTCAACAGCCAGTTGATGTCGGTCAACATTGGGCACGGTGATGAACGCGTGATTCAGGCAATTACCGAGCAGGCGCAGACGCTGGCTTACGCCAATCCTTTTATGGCGACGGAACCGAGGGCGCGATTGGGGCAGAAGCTTGCGGAGATCACTCCCGGCGACATCGACACTTTCTTCTTTACCAACGGCGGTGCTGAAGCGAATGAGAACGCGATCAAGCTGGCGCGGTTCTATACGGGACGGAACAAGATCATTGCGCGCTATCGTTCGTATCATGGGGCGACGGCGGGATCGATGAGCTTGACTGGCGATCCGCGCAGATGGGCCGCGGAGCCGGGGATTCCGGGGGTTGTGCGGGTGATGGACCCGTATCACGGCATCGAGCGTGGATGGGAATCGGCCGAATCGTCGCTGGCGATGATCGAGGAGACGATTCAACTGGAAGGCCCGCAGACGATCGCAGCATTCATTTTGGAGACGGTTACTGGGACAAACGGGATTCTCGTGCCTCCTGATGGCTACATGGAAGGAGTGCGGAAGCTGTGCGATAAGTACGGGATTCTGATGATTGCTGACGAAGTTATGTCAGGCTTTGGCCGGACGGGCGAATGGTTTGCGGTTGATCATTGGAAAGTGGTTCCCGACCTTATCTCGATGGCAAAAGGACTTACATCGAGTTACTTACCGCTTGGCGCAGTTGGAATGCGACCGCAGATCGCTAAAAACTTTACCGACAAGGTTTTCTACGGTGGGTTGACGTATAACTCGCATCCGATGGGATGCGCGGCAGCGTTGGCGACGATTCGTGTTTATGAAGAGGATGGGTTGATCGAGAACGCGAAGAAGATGGGCGCAGTGCTCAAATCGCTTGCGGCCGACTTACAAAAGAAACATCCGTCGGTGGGAGCTGTGCGTTCGATTGGATTGTTCGGAATCGTCGAGCTAGTGCGGAGCCAGAAGACGCGGCAACCGATGGCCCCCTTCAACGGAATTTCAGAAGAAATGGCCGCATTGGGGAAATTCTTCCGCGAGAATGGGCTCTATACGCTGGTGCGCTGGAACACATTCTTCACCAATCCTCCGCTGTGCATTAACGAGCAGCAGATGCGCGAGGCATTCGGGATTATCGATAAAGGACTCGAGATCACGGATCGGGCGGTGAAGGATTAGAAAGTTCCCAGTTCTTTGGTCTGAGGTAGTAGGTCTTAGGAAGGCCGTGGCCTGAACAAGACCAAAGCTTACCCGCGCCGAAACGACAGATTCCTCCCTTCGGTTTGAATAACAACCAGAAAATGAAACGGCTTATTGTGCAAGCCGGTTGTATTTCTTCAGCACATCGCGCAGCCTGTCATGAGGAAGAGCAATTGCGGTGTGGCCGTTGATGCCGGTCATGGTCTCGGCCGCGACCATGGCGTTAACGACGGCCTCTTCTGTCGCCTGAACGGTCGCAAGAAAGATTGGATCCAGGCTATCGTTGGGAAGCATGTGAAGATCGTGAATGCCTTTTGAACCTCCCGCTCCTGGATTAGCGGTTGAGAAAGAGACGAAGATATCTCCTGAGCCATCGCCTGAGTAACTACCATCTCGCCCAAGGCCAAGGGAGGCACGACGCGCAACGCGTTTCAGTTGGGTAGGGATAAGTGGCGCGTCGGTGGCGATTACTATAATGATGGAGCCGGTATCGCGGTCGGAATCAGGCTCCACATTCCCGGGTACGGTGGGGTTGGTGGTTTCGCTCGGCGCCCGTAGAGCGCCAGTTTCTTCATAGGCCGGATGTTCGCGAATCTCCTTGCCAACGGGAACACCGGCGATGCGGAGTTGGTCACGGCGTCCATAGTTGCATTGCACGAGGACACCGATGGTGTAGCCTCCGTCTTTCGCGTCGAGCACGCGTGAAGAAGTGCCGATCCCGCCTTTGAATTCATTGCAGATCATGCCAGTTCCACCACCGACGTCGCCTTCTTCGACGCGACCGGAATGAGCGGAATCGAGCGCATGAAAGGCGTCTTCGGGTTTCACGTGGAATCCGTTGATGTCGTTCAGCCAGCCGTCCCAGGTTTCGGCGACGACGGGAAGCGACCACCAATACCCTTCCATGTCGGGCGTGCCGTGCTTGACCTTCCAGGCGATGACAGCGTCGCGAACCACGCCGACGCTGTGAGTATTGGTGATCATGACGGGGCCATCGAGGAGGCCGGAATCCTCGAGCCAGGTGGTGCCGGTCATTTCTCCATTGCCGTTGAGCGTGAACCATGCGCCAAAGACCGCGTCAGTTGAGGTTTTGCCGCGCGGAAGGACGGCTGTGACTCCGGTGCGCACGGGGCCCTGGCCGACGACAAGCTTGCCTTCGCCGGAAATGAGGGTGGTGTGGCCGACTTCGACTCCTTTGACATCGGTGATCGCGTTATACGGGCCAGGCGTCCCATCGAACGGCACGCCAAGATCCCGGGCACGGGGCTTGGCTTGAGCGCCCACGCTGGTTTGAGCGGATGCAAGGTAAACGAAGACTGTGACAAGCGCGAGAAACGAGAAACGGCAAAGACGCATCATAATCTGGCCACCCTGATCGCTGCGTTTGCGGAGTTAAGCGCGAACGCGGCAGTATAAAGCATCGCCGCAGGCGTGAGTTACAATCCAGTCAAACGATAGGTGGAAAAATCACGAAAGAACGATCTCAGGAGAAGACATGGAGAACTGGAAACGAGCGGCGATTGCGGGATCGGCGGCGGGAGCGCTCATTTTGCTGGTGAAAGGGAAGCGGCCTGCGGCGGTGCTGGTGGGCGGAGTTGGGCTGGCGGTGCTGGCATCAGAGTATCCGGAGCGATTCGAGAAAATTCGCGAGGATTTGCCTTCGTATGTGCGGCAGGGGACGCGCTTTCTCGAGCTGGCGATGAAGATCGGGAACAAGATTACCGCGGTGGCAGAGAAGCGAGCGATGCAGGCGTTTGAAGAATTGGGAGACTACTGAGAAGGCTTTTTCTGACCTGGTAACTAGCGATCAGTGAGGCCCGGTGAGGGTGTTGAAGGGTTGCGGAAGATTCGCCCATGTGGGGTACCAGTAGAGGAAAAAGAGCAGGGAAGCCGCCGTTACCACGATGTCGGCGCGAAGCCCGCGCCATTCCAATCTTTGCATGGCAACGGCCAGTGTAGGAGCCAGGATCGTGAAGGCTTCGAAATAATAATAGTAGAAAGTCTGGGGACGAACTCCAACCACCCACTGTCCGAGATGTCCGAGATAAAGAAGCGAAAGAATGTAGCAATATCCTCTCTTATGCAGCAAGAAGCGGTTCACCAGCAGGGCGACGACCGCGAATAATCCCAGGGATCCGATGACAGGATTGGCGACCAGATGGGCGAGACTCTGTTTTGGCTCGAGACGAAAAATCCAGGTCCACCAGGGTTCTCCGAGGCGAGGGTCGGCGGGCGCGTAGTGATGAAAACGATAGACGTAGAGATTGGCGGAGACGATCTCGGCAAGCGGCCTTCGTTCGCGTATGAACAAGGGCACCCAGATGGCGAGGTAGGTGACAAGCGCGGCGGCCAGCATGGACACGATCGGGCGAAGTTGCACGCGTTCGATTACGGCGACTATGACGCACGCGATCAGACCAACGATTCCGCACCAGCGGCAGCCAACCGAGAAGCCGAACAGGACTCCGGCGAGAGTGAAGAGAGTGAGGCTGCTTTTTGTTGAGGTGGAGGACTTGGTGATTCCGGCGTTGACAGTTTGGCCGGCGGGATTGCCGAGTGCGATCAGAAAGAGCCAGACGCCGGCGAGTTCAAAGGCGAACTCGTAGATGGAAAGGCAGGCAATGCGGCTCATGACGAACCAAAAGCCACCAGCAACTGTAAGGAGCCAGGCGATGGTTGCGGTGCGCTGGTTGTGCGTGAGCTGGCGAGTGATGCCGAATACGCAAGCCGCGGCCAAGGCTCCGGCGAGAGTGGAGGGAAATCTCCAGCCGAAGGGGCGATCACCAAAGATTCGGATGGAGGCGGCGATGAAGTATTTGGCCAAAGGCGGGTGCTGGGCGTTGCTGGTAGGCTGGGCGGCGAGGAAGTCGCGCGCGGCGGTCACGTAAAAGCCTTCGTCGAACATCATAGGCGCGCGCGTGAGGCTGACGGAGAGCAATGCCAGACTGATTGCGAACACATAAAAAGGCGCTGGCCGGATGAATGTGTTCATGTTCATCAAAGGGAGAGTTAATCGATGCCGAGTTGCTTTCGAGCGTCGGGGCTGAGGCGCTCCGGGGTCCATGGAGGATTCCAAACGATATTGACGGCGGCGTTGCGGACGCCGGGAAGCTGCTCGACGCGTGATTTGACCTGGTCGCTGATCATGACGTGGGCGGGACAACCTTGAGCGGTGAGCGTCATATCAATGGTGACGTCGTTCTGTGAGTTGTCGGCCGGGGCGATGCGAATCTCGTAGATAAGCCCGAGATCGACAATGTTGACGGGGATTTCTGGGTCGTAGCACTGCTTGAGGGCGCTGAGGACTTCGTCTTTGGTGAGAGGAGTTTCGGTTAGCGACATATTGATTTTGAGTTTAGCTCCGATTTGGTGGATGCAAAAGCTTTAAACGCAGAAGGCACGGGGTTTCACTGGGAACCGCGCGCGGAGGCAACTCGACATGGCTTTTGATGCGGAGTCGCGAAGAAAGCTGCAAGTCATTCTACTGCTCGGAATTTTGGTGGCGGCAGGGCGCGCGGCGTGGATCGTGTATGAGCGGCATGAGGCGATGAAGGCAGACAACACGCCGAAGCAGGAAGCGCCGATGAAGGCCGACTACTATGTGACGCCAATGAAGCTGCATCCATACGATTTGAAGACGGCGCGCGAACTGACGAAGCAGCCGGAGTGGGTGAAGTTGGGAGGGCAGCTTACCTACTATGCATACGATCGGGCTCGGCATAAGACCGAGTGGGCGCATGAGCAGGGAACCCTGGGGCCGCTGGAAAAAATCCAGGTTACGGATGTGTTGATGGATACTTCGCCGAAGGCGCCGGGGACGAAGCAGGTGATGGCGGTGTTTGAGTTCGACGATAAGTCGCATGGCGAGGGGAAGGCTTATGCGGTACCGATTGGGGCGGAGAAGGAAGGAGATCTCAAGATTTATTCCGACGATATTTTCTTCATTGAGGACCCGCGGGGGCTTTATAACTTCTGGCCGGCTGATGTGTGGAAGGCCATCGATGCGCATCAGGTGGAGAAGGGCATGAGCGAGTTGCAGGCGAGCTTTGCGATAGGGATGGGCGTGCCTACGGGATCGGGGGATTATGGATGGCGGACGCTGCACTACGCGAACCATGGCAAACCGGTGACGGTGACGTTTGAGAATGATAGGGCGGTCGAGATTAAAGCGGGGGCGTAGAAAAACAGTTTTCAGTTCTCGGAAAACCCTTCCACTTGACTCAGGGCAAGCTCCCGGGGCGCGTGGCGAGCGGGTCCGTTGAGAGGATTCCTTGCTGAGCGGATTTTGGTTTTGAGGGAACACGGGGTCCCTCGATTCGTTTCAGCCGCTTCGCTCCCTCAACTCGCTCCGGATGACAGGGTAGGGAATGCGATTTGTGAAGCTGTGTTAGGTTGCAGAGTGCGCTCGCAAACGCTTCGACTGGCTTGGGGCAAGCTCTGGGCCACTCTCCAGTCTCAAGCGCAGCATCTGTGTGCAGTACAATGCCGGGCATGAAACGAATCGGTGGCATTGTCTTTACCCTCTTACTATTTTCTGTCCTCAGTCTGGCCGCGCCGCGCACCATGCGGATTGACTACTACCACGGCGGAAATTCCAAAGATGAATGGTTCACGCTCGATCGGACGGTGCTCGAGCCGCTGGACTGGCCGGGGAATCCTGAGAAGGCGATCGATGAAAGCAACCTGGGCGCGTACGAATTTGAAGTCCGCGAGCAGGCGAGCGGGAGACTGATCTACTCGCGGGGATTCGGCTCGGTCTTTGCCGAATGGAAGACAACGGAGGAAGCGGCGCACGCCAACCGGACATTTTCCGAGTCGCTGCGGTTTCCGACTCCCGCGGCGACGGTAGTAGTGTCGATCAAAGAGCGGGATCAGAAAGATCCCGGCGCGGGCTTTCACGCGGTGTGGAAGACAACGGTGGATCCGAATGACAAGTTTGTCGATCGGTCGTTGCCGCCATCTCCCGGGCCGCTGTTAGCACTGCAGAAGATGGGTAATTCGGCGACGAAGGTTGACTTGCTGGTGCTGGGTGATGGATATACGGCGAAAGAGCGCGGCAAGTTCGAAGCGGATGCGCGACGGTATATGGAAACTCTCTTTGCGGCTTCTCCATTCAAAGAGCACAGGAAGGATTTCAATGTTTGGGGATTGTGTCCGGCGGCGGAAGAGTCAGGCGTGGCGCGGCCATCGAGCGGAATCTATCGGCGATCGCCGCTGGGCGCGAGCTATGACACCTTCGACAGCGAACGGTATGTGCTGACGACGGAGAATCGCACGATGCGGGATGTGGCTTCGTATGCGCCGTATGAGTTCGTGGAAATCCTGGTGAATTCGAATAGATATGGAGGCGGCGGAATCTTCAATCAGTACGCAACGGTGGCAATCGATAACGCATGGGCAGGCTATGTGGGAGTGCACGAATTCGGGCATCATTTCGCGGGACTGGCGGATGAGTACTACACGTCGGATGTGTCGTACCTTTCGCAGGAGAAGCGCTATGAGCCGTGGGAGCCGAATGTGACGGCATTGCTCGATCCGGCGAACTTGAAATGGAGGGACCTGGTTGAGCCGGGAACGCCGTTGCCGACTCCGTGGCACAAAGACGAGTTCGAGAAGATGGAGGCGGAGATTCAGAAGCAGCGGCATGAGCTGCGAGCCGAAGGCAAGCCCGAAGCAGAGATGGAGGCGTTGTTCAGGAGAGAACGAGAGAAAGAAGAGGCCCTGTTTGCCTCGGAGAAGTACGCGGATAAAGTTGGAGCGTTTGAAGGAGCGAACTATGAGTCGAAGGGATATTACCGTCCGCAGGTCAATTGCATCATGTTCACGCGATATGACAAGTTCTGCGCGGTGTGCAGGAGAGCGATCGAGCGGGTGATTGGGATGTATACGTAGATCAGCCTTCAGCTATCAGCCATCAGGAAAGACCGGATTTTAGATCCTGGCCAGTGAGGCGATGGCGGACAAAGTCGATGATTTCGGGCGTGACATAGTGGGGCGGGCGGATCGGGAAGGTGGGGCGGTTGGCGACGGGTTTCAGAGAAACCTGCTTCCAGGCAGGGACTGCGGGTCGCGAGTGCCGGGCATGGGAACTAGCATGCAGTAATACGGCGTCGGCGCGATCGAGAAATTGCTGGGCTGAGGATTTGAAGTCGGCGGTCGAGGGATCGAGGACGGTGAGATAGAGATGGGGCTTCAGGAAGCGCAGGATGCTGTTCGACTCAATGATGGTGTTCTGCGACTCCGCGAGGATCTTGCGCACGCGGGGCATGGCTTCGGCGAGGCGGCCTTGTTCGGTGCGAACCCACCAGGAGTGATTGGCACCGGCGACGAGAAAACGAGAACTGTCGGAGATTCGACCGAAGCGGTCGCGGGCTTTATTGTGCTCTTCGGTGACGGCCCAGGAGTGGTCTCCGGTGGCGCAGTCGCAGGGGGCGCCGTTGGCGGAGCAGATGCCGTGGCCGTATTGGGTGATTTTGAGAGCGGTCCAGTGGAGATCGGGCAGGGCAGCGATGAGGCCGGCGACGACGCTGGTTTTGCCGACGCTGCGAGAGTGTCCGCCGATGACGAGGATGGACATGGAAGGTGGGGCTTTGGGGCCGCAAGTCCGGTTGCGCCTCAATTCATCTTAGTGGATAAGGCGGTGCGTCAGGGGCTGAAGCCCGTTTTTGTGCGGCCTTCAACGCAGCCCTAAAGGGCCGCTCTTCGACGGTAGCTCAAGCGTTCGCGGAAAGGGCCGCATGGAGAACACAAATCAGGGGGATCAGTATAGCGGCGGTTCGCCTTCGGGGCGGGTCTTCCAGCGGCGGTGGACCCAGAGCCACTGATCGGGATAGCGGCGGACATAGTCTTCGATGATGGTGGTGAAGCGGGCCGTGTTGGCGACGATATCGGCTTCCTGGTCGCCGGTGCGAATCAGGTCAAGCGCAGGATCGAAACGCAGGATGTACTTACCGCGACTTTCGTCCCAAATGGTGAAGCCGGGGACCACGGCGGCATCGGTGCGGAGAGCGATGCGAGCCAATCCGCTGGCGGTATAAGCGGGGATGCCGAAGAAATTGACGAAGACTCCCTGGGGCGGGGTCATGTTGGTATCCATCAAGATGCCGACAGCTTCACCGGCGCGCATGGCGGCAAGCAAGCCGCGCACGAAATCATCTTTGCTGACGGTGCGATTGCCGTGCAGGGTGCGGTAGCTCTCGAGGAGACGATTGATATATGGATTGTCGAGCGGGCGCATGACGATCCAAAGCGGATGCCCGTTAAGGGAATGGGCAAAGGCGGAGAGTTCCCAAGCTCCAAGATGGCCGGTGAGAAAAAGGACTCCCTTGCCACGGTCGAAGGCGCGCTCGTAATTTTCCAGTCCGTCGTAGACGACGACGTTGGAGACATTGGCGCGTGTGTACGAGGGGAAAAGACAAAGCTCAGCAAGCTGGCGGCCGAGGGAGATGAATTCTCCGCGAACGATGCGACGGCGTTCGGCTGGGGTCATCGAGGGAAAAGCCAGTTCGAGATTGCGCGTGCCGACGCGGCGGAGACGAGGATATGCGTAGTAGACGATGAGGCCGAGCGCGATACAAATGGCGCGCGCGAGGGAACGGGGAAGCAGGCCGACGAATTTGGTCGCAGGCCAGACGACGGCGTATTCGAGGCGTTCGCGCAAGAGAAGAATTTTAGTACATAGCATTGTGGCCTCAGTGGCTAAAGCCACGACACATGGAGTCGGCTATAATGCGGCGCTAAAGCCCTTCACCCCAACAGCGAAAACCGCGCCGTCTGGAGTCCCCGGGGCTGCGCCGCCCAAAACCGCTTCCTTCTTCTTCAGACTCGATCCAAGGACAGGCTTGATTGGCAGCAAGGGTGGGGCAGGCGACATCGTAGGAATGCCTCGCGACGACGGATTGCAGGTGAGGGAATAGGGGGCCTTCGACTACGCACGATCGTCGCCAAGCGACGATCATGCTTCGCTCAGGATGACATTATTGAAAGTTTTTCGTTTTTGGATCCCGGGTTAGCTCGCAAAAGCGGCTCGCGAACCTGGGCCACGACGTTCGCAGAGTTATTTTGCTTTGATGATTTCAGTCAGTTCGTCGGTCTTGGATTCGTCGCGGACGAGGTGCGGATACTTTTCTCCTCCGTGGTAATCGAGCTTGAAGGTGGTGAAGTAGTCGGTGTTTTCGATGAGCAATTCGAGAGGCATCGAACTGCTTTTGCCCTGTTGCAAGGCGTCACGCAGAACATCGCCTGAGAATTTCTTGCCGTTGACAGCAATGACCTTCATGCCAGGCCCGATACCGGCTTTGGCTGCAACCATTCCTTCGACAGTATCGATAATTCGGCCATCGCTGTGGAGTTTGAGACCGAGCGAGTAGCTGGCATCGACGCCATCTTCTCCTTCCGCGGCTCTTTCCAACTCAGAGCGCTTGTCGTCATAGACGAGTTTCCACCCGCTGGCTTCGAGGCCGGTCAAGGGAGCGCCGGGACCGTGATTGGCGAGGCGCGCGGTCCAGAAGCCGGTCCAGTCATAAGGAGCAATCTGGTTGAGGGCCTGCATGACATCCTGGAAGGTATAGGTCTTGAGCTCGGGAGGACCGCTCTGGCCGCCGTGGAACAGATGGCAGAAGTCGTCCATCGATTTGGCGCCGTGAGTTTGCTGGCGAATGATCATGTCGACCCACAGCCAGTTGAGCACGTCTTCGTCGTAATAGTCGGCGGTGCGTCGCCACGACTCCCATGCGGGGATGCCGAACTGCATGACCGGGATCGCGTCAGCGGTGTCCTGCAAGTTGCGCCAGGTGCGGCCAGGTGTGTGATCGAGACGAGCGGCAAGGCCGGCGACACTGTCGCGAAACTGCTCCGGGGTGCGAATACCACTGCGGGCGCTGAGAACATCTCCCAAATACGAGGTCAGGCCCTCGTAGACCCAGAGAAGATCATCCTGCATCGGCTTCTGGTAGTCGGGAGTAGCAAGATCGGCCGGGCGACGATACTTGCCGTTCCAGGAGTGAACGTATTCATGCGAGAGCAAGCCGGACGATAGCAAGCGCTCTTCCGGATCGACCAAGGCGCGCTCCGGACTGCGGCTGTCATCCGATTCGTGGTGCTCGAGACCAAAGTGCGCGACGTGATCGCTCAAGCTGTAGAGGAAGTGGTAGTCGCGGAAATGCTGAGCGCCGAAAAGTTTTTTTGCCTGCTCGGTGAGATTTTTGTAGTGATCGAACACCGCGGGCGGGGCATCGAGCGCGGCAGCACTGTCGGCGGCAATGTCCATTTCTTGCGGAGGATTGTCGGCAAGGGGAACAACGCGCAGGTATTCGCCAGAGAGGACGGGAGAATCAACGAGCGTGGTGAGTGAGACAGGCTGAAACTTGATTTCTCCACTGGTTTGCGAGGAGACGGGGAGGGGGCTGCCAAACTTCCAGCCAGCCGGCAAATGCAAACTTGCCTCATAGGTCAGTTCGTCACTGGTCCAGCCTTCCGGGTAGAGGAGCACGGTATTCCAACTGAGGACGGTCATCTTGTCGGTGGCAGAGGCTCCGGCGGTGTAGAGGCCTTCTTCGCCACCGGCGGGAGAGATGAAGTCGAGCGCGACTTCCACACTGGAGATGCCATCGGGGACGTCGACGTGAAAGGTCCAACCGTCGAGCAGATCGCGGCGCCAAGCGAGGCGCTGGCCGTTGTTGCCGGTGAACACGAGGCCGGCGAGATCTTCGATGGGGCCAGTGGGGCCGTGCTCGCCGGGAATCCACTTGGGATAGTAGACAGTCAGAGTGCCGGGCGTTGCTGGAATGGTGAGGCGGGCATGGAAGATTTTTCTAGGCGCTTCGGTGGCGTCGACGGACAGCGTGATATGAGGCGCGGGTTTGGGAGCAGAGGATTTTGTTTTTGGAGTTTTCTGAGCGAATGACGTAGAGACCAACAAGGACAAAGAACAGATGACCACCAATCGCACAAATTTCATCAGGATTCCCCCTCGACGTTTCCAGTAAATCGTGCGAACAGAAGTAGCAATATATCAGGCGCGGGACGCCGCGAGATCACATATGAATACTATGAGCGATCGTGGACTCGCTCGGGCGAGACGCGGGTCAATCCAGATCCACGGCTTGGGACGGCTGAGCAAGAGATTTTCCTGCACTCGACATTCCCGCCGCGGCTAAAGCCGGCAGTTATTAACCGGGTCATCGACGCGGCCCTAAAGGGCCGCTCTTCCACGGTAGCACGAGGTTCCCTTTGATCCATCAATCTTGTTGCACTCGACGTCGGGACGCGGGCGATATAGCGAGTTCCAACCGGATTTATTTTGCTGCGACCTGGGCCCACTTCGCGAGCGTGCTCAGGAACGGGTATGCCTGCTTGGGCGCCTCAATTTCTCCCGTGAGCGAAGTTTTGAAGGGCACCATGCGACCGTAGAACTGGCGTGTGCTGTCTTTGTCCTGAGTGATGACTGCGCCAGCGAGTTCGAGGCCAGCGAAAAGTCCGCGAGCGCGGGAATAGGTGAGAACCTGGGCGCGCATTTTCCAGTCGGTGTCGGCGGAGGCGTGGCGGCCGACAGGGCCAGCAGCGGCGCTAGCATCGGCGCCGAGCTTGAATTTGCTGGAGAGCAGATTGTTCATGCCCTCTTTGTTCATAATGAGCATGACGAGGTCGACGGCTTGGCCGCCGATCTGAAGACCAAAACTCCCACCGCCGATGGTGAAGAATGCAGGCGCACTCCAGCCTTTTTCGGTGCGGCAGCTAGCCACACCGCGGCCGTAACGGCCCCCAAAGATGAAACCACCTTTCAGTAGCGAGGGAACCACGGCGACGCAGTCGGCTGAGCCGAGAACCTCTTCAGGGATGCGATTATCGGGAGCGGCCTGAATTTCGTCGAGCACCGTACCGGCGGCCTCGATGCGCGCCGAGGCCTTGCTGTTGATTTCCTGGGCCTTGGAATCTTCGTCGGCGGCGATAACGGGGGTCAAAAAGCAAAGCAGTACCAGAACCACGAGAAGCTGTCGCATCATGCCTCACTAGGGAGAAGAGAATTTTATTTGTTGATCCTGATTCTAAACGATATAGATGCAAGTGATGGCGCGCGGGGTTAGCAAGCTAGGTGAGTGGCGGAGGGTAGCAAGGGCAAAAAAATCGGGGCTGAAAGCGGCGACCCTAATCTCCGTTTCCAACCCCGTCTCCCAGGTTCTGTGGTAGGTGAGGCGAGTATGGGGCAGGTTGGGAAAGCCGACAAGATTACCGAGGTCACTGTCCGGTGGTAACGAGGGAAGGACTAATAGCGGAGGGCGGCGTAAAGCGGCCAGAGGGCGGAGCCGAGAGCACAGGCGGTTACCACGAGGTCCAGTCGAATGCGCTTGAACGAGATGCCGCAGAGAGCAACCGCGAGGGCGATGGTGAGCCAGGTGAAAGAGTCGAGGTAGTAGTAATAGTACTGGGGAAGGTAACGCACGATAGCCCATTGAAGGATGTGGAGCGTGTAGAGAGTGGGAAGCAACGGCTTGTGTTGCCATAGCAGGACGACGAGCGCGATCAGGCCAAGACTGGCGATCACGGGATTCGCTATCAGCTGGCGGAAGCTTTCCTGCTGCTGGAATCTAAGGATTGAGGCCCACCAGGGGTCGAGCGGCCGCAGGTCGATCATGTTCTCGCGATAGTGCGCGTGCGAGAAAAGAATATAGTGGTTTGCCGAGTAGAGGTAGGTGAGGCTGCGGTGCTCGCGGATGAGGAGAGGAATCCAGCTGACGACGTAAGCAGCCAGAGAAGAACCCGCAACCAGCAGCAGATTTTTAGTGATGTGGCGATGCTGGAACAACAAATACAGGCAGCAGGCGACTAACGCGGGAAGTCCACACCAGCGGGAAGCGACGGAAAGACCGAGCAGCACGCCGGCCCAGACGAACCAGGCCGACGATCTCTTTTCGTTTGCTGTTTCAATCGCAACCAGGAAGGCCCATACGCCCGCGAGTTCGAATGCGACCTGGAAGATGATGAGATTGGCGGATCGGCTTTCAACCAAGAGAAATCCGTTGGCGAGCAGCAGGATCCACGCGATGTAGGCGCTGTGCAAGGTGCGCGTAAGGCGCAGGGTGAGTCCGAAGCCTGAGAGAGCGATCAAGGCTCCGGCCAGACCGGAGGAGAAGCGGTAGCCCAGGAAATTGTCCCCGAAAATCTTGATGGAGAGCGCGATCAGATATTTGGCAAAGGGCGGATGCTCGATGTTGGTGGAGGGCGCGCCGGCGAGAAAAGCCTGAGCGGCGCTGGTGTAAAGATGCTCGTCCAAGGCGGGCGTGTGGTCGCTGGCGAGGCCTCCAGTGAGGATGGCAAGACTGATGAAAAACACGGCGCAATAGCGAGTGAGCCGGGCGACCGCAGCAAGAGAGAGGCTTGGAAGCGCGACGGCGTCGGGTTCACGCCTTAGGACGCCAGGGATCTGGGACGAATCGGCAGATGCCCCCGGCCGTCTCTCCGATACAGAGCCGAGTTCGGTCACAGTGCGAGCCGCTATTTGGCAGTCACCAGCGAATGTGTGATGGCGTGGACGGAGAGCGCGATACGATTCTGCACTCCGACTTTGCGCATCAATTTGGCGACGTGAGCTTTGACCGTGCGTTCTTCGATACCGAGCGCGGAACCGATTTCTTTGTTCGAGCGACCGGCAACCAGCATCTCAAGAACTTCTTTTTCGCGGTCGGTGAAGGTGACGCGGCCAGCGGGAAAGATTCGACCCGGCGAAGCACTGACGCGCTCGATGAAAGTGGAGAGCACGCGGCGCGGCGCCCAAACGGAGCCTTGATGAACGATGCGCAGGGCCTGAATGAATTCGGCAGGCGAAGCGGCCTCATCGACGTAGCCCTTGGCGCCGGCGGCGATGGCTTTGAGGACGCTTTCGTCATCCATGCCAGAGCCGGTGACCAGAATGCGCAGATCGGGGCGGACAGCCTTCAGACTGGCCATAATGTCGTAAAGGTTTTGACCGTTGCGATTGCCGAGCAGCACCAGATCGATCGAGGTGAGCTGACCGAGGTCGGAGAGCGAAGCGGAGACGAGTTCCAGATCGGGCTCGGAGTCGAAGAGAGCCCGGAATCCAACAAAGCGCAACGGATCGCTTTCAACGACGGCGACACGGATCGTAGGTTTTCTCGCGACAGCAGCTTTCATCAAGGTTTCCCTGTTAGGATTGCATCCTGTTCAAGCTTGCCTGAAGTGGGAATGAATTGGAATCATTGGTGAGCAAGTCCAATTACGGGGGTAACCCCATAAAAGGCCTGTTACTGGAGGGTTTTGGCGTGATGGGAAGGAGAAAACAGCGGTTTTATGCGGGGATTTTGGGGATCGCGATCTTTTCCGCGCCAGCATTGATGAAGGCGCAGGCCGCGGGAGGGACGCCTTCTGGAAGCTACCAGCCGAAGTTTGCGGGCGATCCGGCGCGGTCGGATTCGGAATTCGATGCGCTTGCATATATGCGCACGTTATTGCGCGCCCAACGGCAGTACAAGAAACGTCACGATAAATATGCCGAGACACTTTCGGCGCTGGCAGGAACGGGATCGTTCACCAAACGAATGGCGAGTTCAACCAGCCGGGGGGAATATACGGTGTCGTTTCGGCTGCATAAGGAAAAGGGGAAGGACGAAGAGGGCTTTATTCTGACGATGACGCCGAAACAGATGGACGCCGATCATCGCTCGTTCTATGCCGAAGAAGATGGCGTGATCCACGGGGATGATCAGAAGCCGGCGGACGCGGAGTCGCCGAAAATCAAGTAGAAGATCGCGTGCTTTCCACGTGAACCAGCCGAAAGCGGATTTGTAAGAGACCCAGGATCGAGTCCAGGGCCGACGGGGATGCGCCAATCAGGGAGTGTGCTCAACCGGCGGCCCCTCCCCGCCTTCTCTACGCCCAATCGGACCGCTGACCCCTTGAGAAGTGTCCCTTTCTGCGGTGTCCGAGGAGTTCACTCGACGAAGATCCTTCAAAATCTGTTCCCGATCGCGCGCCCCGTAGTCACGGGCGAAACGGGTCAGGGCCTCGCGAAGAATCTCATTGTGATGGAGTTTATCGAGGCCCGGCTCGCGGGTGATGTTCAGCCACAGACGATGCAACAACAGTACGTCCTCATCCTTCATCGTCGGAGAGTGCGGGCCGATGCGGAAGGTATCCACGCGGCCATCGGGTGGCACAACCTGAAGGACGAACTGGCGTTTGGGCTCCGGGAGTTGCTCCCACGCGCGTCCCAGATTGAATGCCTGCTCCTGTGGGGTCATTTTGCTGGAAACTCCGATGACCACGGCGGAGGACTCGAGGTTATTGGCAGTCTGGACGATCGCGGCCCAGACGTCGGCGGCGGGCACGACGAGCAGTGAGACCTTCTTACCGAAGCTCTCTGCGACCGCGACGGCGCGGGTAAACAAAGTCTGCTCGTAATCACTGAAAATCTGGTCGGGAGCAAGGTCATAGGCAGCCGCCCCGAAGCGGCTGATACGCGCGGACATGACGACGACGTCCTGCTCTCGAGTGTCGATGCGTTCGAGCGTCCAGTGAAGATGAGTCAAAGTGTTGTAATCGCGCACCGGAACCAGAATGTTGCTGCGCCGTATGCTGAGGCTCTCGCGCTCGACCGTGTCGCGCTGCAGCAACTGAAACTGGTCGTTCATGTGCTTGTTGGAGCGCGCGGTTTTCTTCTTGTTGGCGATTTCGGAGAGGGTGAAGATGGCGAAGAAAATGGCCGAGAAGGCCACGCCAGAGACAGTGGCGACCGATTTGGTGAAGAGGTTCATCAGCGCCACGGCGAGCAGGACCAGCGTGACCGATGCCAAGCCGAAGGGGATTTCGATGCCGCCGATGCGGAAGTTGATCGGGACCTTCCAGCCGCGCTCTCCTTTGTATTTGAAACGGAGCACGAGCATAGCCAGGCCTTTGAAAGCGAAGCTCCAGATGACGCCGAAGGCATAGGCTTCGCCGAGCGCGTATACATCGCCGCGGCTGGCGATGATGGTGAAAATCTGGAGTCCGACGATCAAGTTGATGATCCGATAACTGGTTCCGTATTTACGCTGTGGTCTGCGGAACCAGTCGGCGAGGACGCCATCTTCGGAGACGCGGTTCAGCACTCCGTTCGAGCCGATGATGGCCGTGTTGACGGCGCCGGAGAGGATGAGGAAGCCAACGACGACAACAAAGCCACGAAAGACGAGGCGCAGGATTTCGGGCCCGTACATGAACATGGCGAGGCCGGCGATGAGGTTGTCTTTGTAGACCGGGACCCGAACCGAGTCGGGAATGATCATGACGGCCAAGAGCGCCGTCAGTCCGGTGAAGATGAAGCTGTAAAGCGCGATGACGAGGGCCGCGCGCTTGAGGTTCTTCAGCTTGGGATGGGCGAGTTCGCGATTCACCTGGGCGAGAGATTCTTCGCCGCTCATGGCGAGAATCGAGTGGCCGAAGGCAATGAGGATGCCGAGAACGCCGAACATCCGCGGCAGACTGTCACCCGGGAAACGGTGATAGAGAAAGCCGAGCGATTCTTTGGTGAAATGAAGGTTCGACGGTGAGGGGAGCGGAACCGTCTGATAGCCGTTCTTTAGCAGTGTGAACGCCGACCAGCCCAGCAGCACCACGACCATGATGGTAGTGATCTGCATCACCCATAATGCTTTTTCGCTCGACTCGTGGATTCCCTTGATGTTTTCCCACCAGAAATAGATGGTCACGGCCAAGGCGAAGAGTACTGAGGTCCAGTTGACGTCGAACTGCGGAGTGCCGTGAAAGATATGGTGAACGGCGCGCGGGATCCAGCCGTGGGCGTCGGCGGTGAGGATGACTTCGTTGATCAAGCCAACAATGTACTGGCCGGCGGACACGCCCGAGATCGGGCCGGTTAAAACGTAGTCAAACATCAGCGCCGAGACGCTGAGCTTGGCCAACGTGCCTCCGAGGGCCTCCTTGACCACTTTGTACACGCCGCCGCGAACGAACATGGAGCAGCTTTCGACGTAGACCGCGCGCACGGTGAAGGAAAACAGCATGACGCCGACAATGAACCATGGCGCGGACTTGCCGACCGCTTGCTCGGCGATGCCGCAAGCGTAGAAAGCCGAGGACGCCAGGTCGTTGAGTACGATGGCGGCCGCACGCCAATAGGAGATGAAGGTCAGCATCACCGATGTGGCGACGACGATGCGAACGCGGTTGGATGATGAGGTGGGCGGTGACGGGATAGAAGACATGGGGGCGCGCGAGCCGTTCAGGAGTGGCTGGAATCCTCCATATCGAAAAGAGTCTCAACGTCTTCGACGAAGCTGACGATGAGAACGCCGAGGGAGCCGAAGATCCCGACGAGGAACATCGTTTCAAGGATGCGGGCTACCACCTTTATCAAGAGATCCATGAAGGAGTTATGTTATTCGATTCAGAGGGCACAGAACAGAGCGAAAATTGGCAGTGGGTATGGTGCGGGGCGACTCGAAATAGTCGTGACCGGCAGTCTCCGAACCTTGGTTTGCTATGCTTCCGACGTGCGACGCATTCATTCTAGTGCCTGGTTGTTGGTTGGGTTGTCAGCGGTGCTGCAGGTCGTGATTTTTCCTTTGGCAGATCTTTATTGGGTCGCTTGGCTTGCGGTGACGCCCTTGCTCGTCGCGCTATTGAGGGCGCGGCCGGCGGGGATATTGCAGGTAGATGCAGCAGCGAAGCTGGCGCCGGCGTCTCCGTTACAGGGATTTGTTTTGGCTTATGTCTGCGGAATTCTCTGGAACGCTGGAACGTGCTATTGGGTGTTCGACACGATGCACCGGTATGGGGGCCTGTCGAGTGCGGCAGCCGCGTTCGTACTTCTGTTGTTTTGCCTTTATATCGGGCTGTATCACGGGTTGTTTGGATTGCTGCTGGCGGTGGTGGCGCGACGGGCTTTATTGGTGCGCGCGCTGGTGGCGGCGCCATTTATTTGGGTCGCAGTCGAGTTGGCGCGGACGCGGGTTACGGCGTTTCCGTGGGAGCTGTTGGGATACGCGCAGACTTCGAATATCGCGGTGAGTCGAATCGCAACTTTGACGGGCGTGTATGGAATCTCGTTTGAGATTGTGCTGGTGAATAGCGTTTTTGCGGCGGCGTTTCTGGTGGAGAAAAGCCGGCGGAATCGGTTGCTCGGGGCGGCGTTTGGGGCGGCGCTTGTGCTTCAGGTGGGACAATGGACGATGAAGCCACCGCCTGCGGCCGCAGATCGGGCAGCGGTTCTGGTGCAGCCGAATATTCCGATTGAGGCGAATTGGACAGAGAATTACTTTCAGAGCACATTGAAGGATCTGGCTGGTCTGAGCTTGCAACCGCCAGTCACAAACGCTGAAGCTGGCGCAGCTGCGGGAGAAAAAGTGATTGTCTGGCCAGAGTCCCCTGCTCCTTTCTTCACTAATGACATGCGGTTTCGCGATCCGGTGAGCGAACTGGCTCGGCAATCGGGCAACTGGGTGATCGTGGGAGCGATCGGAGTGACGCCAGCGAACCAGAGCGGGCGGCAGAGTTCGCTGATTTTCAATTCGGCGGCGTTGGTGAGTCCGCAAGGGGAATGGACGGGGAGGTATGACAAAGTTCACCTCGTGCCGTTTGGAGAGTATTTGCCGTTTCCGCAGATATTTGCTTTCGCTGGCGGGTTGACGAAAGAGGTTGGGGAGTTTCAGCATGGCACATCGCGCAAGCCGCTGGATGCTGGCAGAGAAAGAATCGGGACCTTTATCTGTTATGAGTCGATTTTTCCCGACGAAGTGCGACGGTTTGCGCTCGATGGGGCCGGGGTGCTGGTGAATATCTCGAATGACGGCTGGTATGGAGATAGCGGGGCATGGAAGCAGCACCTGCAGCAGACTCGGATGCGGGCCATCGAAAACGATCGCTGGCTGCTGAGCGCGACGAATACGGGATTGACGGCGGCGATTGATCCCTGGGGAAGGGTAGTGGCGGATGTGCCGCGTAAGGAGCGCACCGCGATGGTTGCGCCTTATGCGCTTGTCTCGGGCACCACGTTCTACACGCAACATGGAGATTGGTTCGCATACCTGTGTGCGATAATTTCTGTAGTCGTTAGTTGTTGGTCGTTAGTCGTTAGGAAAATCTCCAGAACACAGGCTAATGGCTAACGGCGAGCGGGAAAATCAAAACCACGATGCTTGATGAATTAGAACAGCAATATTCCTCACTGAAGACCAAGGTGCACGACCTGCGGGAGTATCTTTGACGCGGGCAAATTGCGCCAGCAGCTAGCCGAAATCGAAAAGCAGGTTGCCGATCCGGGCCTGTGGTCGAACCCAGAAAAATCGCAGCAGGTGATGCGCGAGCGTAAGCGCCTGGAACAGGTGTTGTCACTCGAGTCTGACCTGGAGCGGCGAACCGGCGACATCAGCGCCTATTTCGACTTAGGCAAAGAGGGCGAGGACGTGAGCGCCGACCTGCAAAAGGAACTCGAAGCGTTGCGGGAGCTTGTCGATCGGGTCGAGACCGAGACGCTGCTTTCAGGTGAGAACGACGCGCGGAATGCCATCGTCACGATTCACCCGGGAGCTGGCGGGACCGAATCGCAGGACTGGGCGGACATGCTGCTGCGCATGTATCTGCGCTGGGCAGAGCGGCAGGGATTCAAGACCGAGATATATGACTATCAGCCGGGCGAAGAAGCCGGAGTCAAGTCGGTGACGTTTGCGGTGATCGGCGACTATGCGTACGGTTTGCTGACCAGCGAGATTGGGGTGCATCGGCTGGTGAGAATCTCTCCTTTTGACCAGGCCAAGCGGCGGCACACGTCGTTTGCCAGCGTGTTCGTGTCTCCGGAGATCGACGACACGATCGAAGTGGTGATCCGGCCGGAAGATATTCGGATTGACACGTATCGATCGAGCGGCAAAGGCGGTCAGCATGTGAATACGACCGATTCGGCGGTGCGCATCACGCATATTCCAACCGGACTTGTGGCGGCCTGCCAAAACGAACGATCGCAGCACAAGAACAAAGACAAGGCGATGAGCATGCTGCGCTCGAAGCTCTACGAATACGAACTGGAGAAGAAACGCGAGGTCACGAAACAGATTGAGGATTCGAAGCTGGATATCGATTTCGGCTCGCAGATTCGCTCGTATGTGCTGCAACCCTATCGGCTGATTAAAGACCATCGCACAAAATTCGAAATGGGCGATGTGGATCGGGTGATTGATGGCGATTTGACGCCGTTCATGCGGGCGTATTTGAGGATGCGAAGGGACGAGAAGAAGGCGTGAGCACACGCGCGCAGATCGTTCGCCGTGGCTTAGGTCTCGAATACTTCACTGTCGGCTGGACGCTTGTCGAGGCCGCAGTTGGGTTAGCGACTGGAGCAGTCGCGGGCAGTATTGCGCTCATCGGGTTTGCTCTGGACTCACTGATCGAAGCGTCGTCAGGAGGCATTTTACTTTGGCGCCTGCACTCCGACCACGACGAGCAGCGACGGGAGGCGATCGAGCGACGGGCACTAAAGTTGGTGAGTGTTAGTCTGCTAGCGCTAGCGGCATACGTGGCCGCGGATTCGATTCTCGCACTGACACGCCGGGAGGCTCCGGAGTCAAGCCTCGTGGGCATCGCATTGGCGGTCGCCTCGTTGGTTACGATGCCTCTTCTCGCCCGAGCTAAGCGGAGGGTCGCTGCGGATCTCGTGAGTCCTGCCTTGCAGGCGGACTCGCGGCAAGCGGATATCTGCGCTTATCTCTCCGCGATTCTGTTGACGGGACTGGTGCTGAATGCGGCCTTCCGATGGTGGTGGGCAGATCCCGCGGCCGGACTACTGATGGTGCCGTTGATCGCGAGAGAAGGACTGCATGCATGGCGCGGAGAGGCCTGCTGTAATGGTTGCGGATAGTCGATGAAGGCGGTTCAGAACATCACGAAGAAGCCTCTGTCCCTCGGTCCTCGCCTTCAACGTGCTTTCCGTTACGCTGCCAAGTGGCACGCAGGACAGGCACGAAAACAGACAGCTGTACCCTATCTTTCCCACCTAATGGCGGTCACCTCGCTGGTGCTCGAGGCCGGAGGAGACGAGGACTTGGCCATCGCTGCCCTGCTCCACGATGTGGTGGAGGACTGCGGTGGCATGCCCCGGCTTCGGGAAATCAAGAAAATGTTCGGGCCACGGGTGGCCCGGATTGTCGAGGGTTGTACGGATACCTTCGTCGAGCCGAAGCCGGATTGGATCGAGCGAAAGAAAGGCTATCTCGAAGAGGTGAAGGACGCGGATGCTGAGACGAGGCTGGTATCGGCCTCGGACAAGCTACATAACGTGCGCACCATTCTCACTGACTATCGTAATGATGGCGATCGAATCTGGGTGCGGTTTAATGGAGGAAGAGAAGGAACGCTCTGGTACTACCGTGCCCTGGGCGATGAGTATGCGCGTACGCCCAATCGAATTACGCGCGAACTCGAACTGGCCGTCGCGCAACTGGAGCGCGAGGTTGGATGGAGCGCGAAGGGGCGAAAGTTCGACGGCGCATGGACGCGCGCAAGAGCGGGGAAAAGATAACACCCGCCGGCGAGGGAGATGAAGATGCCTCGGATGCTTGATTTGATTCGCGAGTCGCAGGTTCCGGCCAATCTGATGCATGCGGCGGCGCGTGGATCGCTTTCGGTGGCTCCGGCCGAGATGATCGAGATTCTGGTCTATCTTGCGGTGCATCACAAGGGGTTGGGGCAGGAGGCGCAGTTGACCCTGGCGGGATGGGATGAGAAGGCTTGCCTGGCGGCGGCTTCGAATCCGGCGACCAGTCAAGAGGTGTTGGGATATTTCTCGGCGGTCGAAAATCAGAGAACAAATTTGTTGCCCGTGCTGGCGGAAAATCCCTCGGTAACCGAGGAGGCGCTGGGCGAGCTGGCAAGCCGGGGATCACGCTCCACGGTGGAGGGACTGCTGAAAAGTCACCGGATCATGAATTCGGCGATCCTGCTCAAGTCGCTGCAGTCGAATGCGAACCTCCGACAGAATGAACTGGCGGAAGTGGGAAACAAGCTGGCGAGTTTGGAGCCGCCCACGACTTCAGCTGCCGGGGAGGAATCGGGGCCGCATGATCCGGCGATTGAAGACGCGCTGAATAATTTCTTCAAGGAGAATGCGGCTGAAGTGGAGGCGGACAAGCACAAGCCGTTTCAGCCGATCGGGCCGCTTCATGATCACATCGGCCATGATCACATCGAGGCAGAAGCTCCAGTGCCTGCCACGGCGGCGACGAACGCGGCCGCTGATGTTGGGATGAGAGTGGCCACAGGCACGGCCGCGGCAGCAGCGGCGGCACGCTCCAAGAAGCAAGCGGGACATGTGGAACGGCGCGACAGTACACTGCAGAAGATTGCCAAGCTCGACATCAAGGGCCGAATTGCTCTTGCGGTGCGCGGAAGCAAAGAAGAGCGGTCGATTTTGATTCGCGACGGCACAAAACTGGTTGCGCTGGCAGTGCTTGAATCTCCGAAGGTTACCGATGGCGAGGTGGAGGGATTCGCGCTGCAGAAGAACGTGCTGGAGGCAGTGCTGCGACAGATTCCGCTGAAGCGGCGATTTGCGAAAAACTACAACATCATGCGGAACCTGGTCTACAATCCGCGCACGCCGCTGGATTTGTCGCTGGGATTGATGAAGGGGCTGCTGGTGCACGATTTGAAAAATCTCTCGGGGAACAAGGAAGTTTCCGAGACGATTCGGAAACTGGCATTGCGGATGTTTAAGCAGAAGATGGAGAAGAAGAACTAACACAAGTGGCTAGTGGTTAGTGATCAGTGAAACAGCGTTGACGAGACCTTTGCAGCTGTGCTCGCCGATAGAATGTTCATCACCTGGTTGTTTTGATGAAGAGTGCCGATCCCATCCGTGACCTGCTAAGCAAAGCGAAGACAATTGCCGTCATTGGATTGTCGGACAGTCCGATGCGGCCGAGTCATGGCGTTTCGGCTTACATGCAGACGCAGGGATACAGGATTATTCCGGTGAATCCCCAAATTGCCGAAGCCTTGGGAGAGAAGTCGTATCCATCGCTGCTCGATGTGCCGGAAAAGATTGACCTCATCGATGTTTTCCGGCGGCCTGAGTTCGTCGATGAGATTGTTGATCAGGCGATTCAGCTGAAGATTCCCGCGATCTGGCTGCAGGAAGATGTGATCAACGAGCGCGCCGCGGAGAAAGCGCGGAGGGCCGGAATCTTCGTAGTGATGGACCGGTGTATCTTGAAAGAGCATCGGGCCAGATTCGGCTAGTTGCAAGCACCGTTGAGATTCGCTTCCTTGCAGAGCCAATCCCGCTAATTCTTCAAGACGCCCTTTCCTGCGAATTCACCAGAATCACAGTCGCATCGTCGCGCAGTCCGGCTCCGTTCACGAATTTCCTCACATCGGAGAGCAGGGTTTCTGGCGTAACGTCGGGTGACTGCAATCGCTTCAGCAGCCGTTGCGGCCCGTATTCCTCGCCGGAAGGGAGTTCTGCCTCGGTAATGCCGTCGGAATAAAAGGCGACGCGGGAGTTCGGGCCAAGCTTGATTTCGCTTTCCGAGAATTTAGAAATGGAGACGCCGAGCGGGAGTCCTTGCTCCGTCTCGATCCAGCGATAGCCGGAAGATTCCGCGGGATCAATGAGGAGAGGAGACAGGTGGCCCGCATTGGCGAGGCGCAGCGTGTGTTTTTCGGGATCGAGTTCGCCATAGACCATGGTGACGAAACGGCCGTCGGGAAAGTCTTCGAGCAACATGCTGTTGAGCCGACTGAGCACTTCTCCGGGACCGGACCCGACTTGGGCGAGTGAGCGGAGCATTCCGCGAGTGGCTGACATCAGAAGCGCGGCGGCCATGCCCTTGCCGGAAACATCGGCAAGCACGAGTCCCCACTTTCCGTTGGAAAGAGGGATGAAGTCATACCAATCACCACCGACGGCGCCAACTGAAACCGAAAGCCCGGTGACGTTAAAGCCGGGGATTAGCGGAGAAGTGCGGGGAAACAATGCCTGCTGAATAGCGCGGGCCTCTTCGGCCTCGCGAGTCATCTGCTCGCGCCGCTTGTGCTCATCGCGAAAGCGCCGGGCATTCTGAACGGCGACGGCAACATGGGAACAAAGTCCCTGGAGCAGGCGCAGTTCGGTTTCGCAGAAGGCATCGAGGTCGTGATGGGAAACGGTGAAGACGCCGACGAGTTCGTCATCGACCTCCAGCGGAATCGCGACTTCAGACTTTGTGCTCGATTCACACTCCACGTAGTACGGGTCGACACTCACATCAGGGGCGTAGTGCATCCTGCGAGTCAAGGCCACGTGGCCCGACATTCCCTGTCGTGTATCGGTCTTACGGCCGACTTTGAAGCGATGGCCCTTGCCATGGACGGTGCATCCGCGAACTCCGGAAAGAACCAGTTCTTCCTGTGCGGGCTCGTGCAGATAGAGGTTGATTTCGACGCAACCCAGCGAGGTGGAAACTTCTTCCACGACGCGGTCGATGATCTCTTCGAGATTCAGAGTTGAAGTGATGCGCTGGGCGGACTTCTGCAGGCGAATCAGTTCGGCAAGCCTGACAGTCAGGGTAGGATCAGGCGCGAGCGAACTAGGAAGTTCGAAATCGGAGCGGGGAGACGCGGCCACGAAAATGCCTCCTGACGAGGTTAAGTGCCCTGTGAACTCTTATCTAAAGATTCGCAAAATCAGGTGTGCGATTCTCTTTTTGTTCGATTTGAGCCGTGGGCGGATTGCCTGATTTTCTTGATCTCTTCGAGACGTTCGCGAATGCGTTTTTCTATGCCTTCGTTGGTCGGGTGATAGTAGACGCGGTCGCGGAGGCTATCGGGGAGGCATTGCATGTCGGCAACTTTTTCGTCGAGGTCGTGCGCGTATTGGTAGCCTTTGCCGTAGCCAAGGCCTCTCATCAGGCGGGTGGGGGCATTGCGCAGATGGAGTGGGACAGGCTCGGCAGCGGTGCGCTCAACGTCTTCCTGGACGGCGCCATAGGCGGTGTAGAGCGCGTTTGATTTCGGCGCGGCACACAAATAGACGATGGCTTGGGCGAGGGCGAGATTTCCTTCGGGCATGCCGATGAAGTCGACGGCGTCGCGGGCAGCCATACATAGAGCGAGCGCATTGGGTTCGGCGAGTCCGATATCTTCGACTGACATGCGGACGACGCGGCGAGCAATGTAGAGGGGGTCTTCTCCAGCCTCGAGCATGCGCGCG
This sequence comes from Terriglobales bacterium, assembly GCA_035508395.1. Lineage (GTDB taxonomy): Bacteria > Acidobacteriota > Terriglobia > Terriglobales > Acidobacteriaceae > Acidiflorens. The sequence goes on from DATJNC010000103.1 coordinate 32,449, forward strand.
AGCCAGTAAAGCGCGGCATCGGGATCGCTGTTGCGGACGGATTTGTGAAGGGCCGAGATGAGGTTGTAGTGCTCTTCTCCGGCTTTGTCGTAAAGCAGGACGCGGCGCTGCAGGGCCTCGTGGACGATCTGGTCGGTGAGGTCGGCTGTGTTCGTCTGCTTCGCAATGGATGCTGCGACTTCGAGGGCGTTGTACGCGCTGCGGGCATCGCCGCTCGAATAGGCGGCGATTTTGCGAAGAGCATCGTCGGAAGCCTCGAGATGAAGCTGGCCGAGGCCGCGATCGGCATCGGCAAGCGCACGGCGCAATAGCTCGACGATCTGATCTTCGGAGAGTTGCTGCAGCACGTAAACACGGCAGCGAGAGAGCAAGGCGCCGTTGATTTCGAAGGACGGATTTTCAGTGGTCGCTCCGATGAGGCGGATGCTGCCTTTTTCGACATGGGGGAGAAAAGCGTCCTGCTGGGCTTTGTTGAAGCGGTGAATCTCGTCGACGAAGACGATGGTGCGGGTGCCGTACTGACGGGCGCGATCGGCGTCGGCCATCACCTGCTTGATTTCTTTTATGCCGGAGAGCACAGCCGAGAACTCGATAAACTCGGCCTTGGTCATGCCGGCGATGATCTTGGCAAGCGTCGTTTTGCCGGTGCCGGGAGGGCCCCAGAAGATCATCGAGGCTGGATCGTCGCGCTCAATTTGCACGCGGAGGGGTTTGCCCGGACCGACCAGGTGATCCTGCCCGACGAATTCATCAAGAGTGCGTGGACGCATGCGATCGGCGAGCGGGCGGGTGCCGGGCGCGGCATCGGCATTCGGAGTGGAGGCGAAAAGACTCATACCTGAAGTCAGAAGTTAGAAGTCAGAATGCAGAATGCAGAAGTGAACCCTCAAGCTGCAAACTCCCGTATGGGTTATCCAATTGCGACCATCCGGCATTGACGATTATTGAACATTCAATCGATGAGCGAAGGATTTTACTTCTGCATTCTGACTTCTAACTTCTTACCTGCTCTTGCCGCTTCATACAACACGATACTCGCTGCGACCCCCGCGTTCAGTGATTCGAGGGCGGCGGCCTGCGGGATCACAAGAGTTTCATCCATCTGATGCAGGATTTCGCGGGGCAGACCGGCTCCTTCGTTGCCGATGAAAATGGCGAGCGGGAGGGTCCAGTCGGCTGCGGTGATGAGCGTTCCTTTGTGCGAAGAGGTCGCCAGCAGGCGGAGGCCGCGCTCGCGCAGAAGGGGAATCAGTTCGGACGACGAAGTTTGAAGAAAGGGCAGGCGGAGAATCGATCCGGCTGATCCGCGCAACACCTTGGAGTTATAGGGGCTGACGGTACCTTCGGTCAGGAAGATTCCGGCCGCTCCGAAGGCCTCCGCGGAGCGGAAGATGGTGCCAAGGTTGCCGGGGTCCTGTAATCCGGCAGCGACAACGAGCGGACCATCGTTCGTGCGGGCGAGCAGTTGGGCGGGAGTGAAGGTTGGCAGCTTTACCAATGCTGCGACTCCCTGCGGAGTTTCGCTGGGCATAATGGAATTGAAAAGCGCGGCAGGCAGAACCCATGTTTCGGTGTGTTTTCCGATCTGAGGAAGGAGCTTTTCCGCCAGCGGACGTGCTGTCTCGCTAAAGAAAATGGTTTGGATGTGCAAGGCCTGACGCAGAGCTTCTTCTAGCAGTTTTGTCCCATCAATGGCGCATTCACCGCTCTCTGTGAGCTGAGAACGGCGAAAGGCAAGGCGCAGTTCCTTGAGACAAGAGTTGTGGCGGCCGGTGACGGGCCGCAGGCGGGTTGCCAACTTCTGGCCTGGCGGATTGTTCGCGTGCCGCTTCATTGGTGGGCTGCAAGATCAGGATAATACGAGCCATGGTCGAGACTTCGGCGGGAAGCCCGATGTATGGTACATTTCAGTGTTTACGCCTACAAGGTTGCGCTGACAGGTTACCGGGAACGGGAAAGGGATCGAGTGCGCGCGGAAATCCTCAAAATCCATCCAGAGACTCCAGAGGCAAAGCTGGTCAAATATGCGGCCGAACAGATTCAGGCCGGTCAGGTGTTGGGAATGCCGACCGACACGTTCTATGGGCTTGCGGCCGATCCGTTTAACCTGCGCGCGGTGGAACGGGTTTACGAAATCAAGTCGCGGCTGCGGCATAAACCTCTGTCGTTACTGATCGAGAACGTGGATCAAGCGGAGGAATTTGCACGGCCGCTGTCGAACGATTTTCGCTTGCTGGCACGGCGTTTCTGGCCGGGGCCGCTGACGATGATCGCCCCGGCGGCGTCGCATTTGCCGCTCAAAGTGACGGCAAATACGGGCAACGTCGCCCTGCGCGTGCCGGCGGCAGAGATTCCACTGGCGGTGGTGCGAACCTTGAAAATTCCCATTACCGCGACATCGGCCAACCTGAGCGGTGCGGTGGAATGCACGACGGCCGAGCAGGTGCGCGACCAGTTGCTGGATCGAATCTCACTGATCGTGGACGGAGGAAAATCGCCCCGCAGCATGGCCTCAACGATTGTCTACTTCAAGGAGGACGGCAGCTGGCAGATTTTGCGGGAAGGCGCGATCGCGGCGTCCGAGATCGTGGAAGCTCTTTCTTGACATGACACCGGTCGGGACAGTGACGATCTGAGATGGCAGAAGACTCCCACCCATCAAATCCTAAAAAACCTTTCTGGCTTCGACCGATTGCCCTGATTGCGCTGGCGCTGGCGGGAGCGCTGCTTTTGTTTTTGGGGGTGACGGGATCTCGAATCGTCGTGGCGGCGGGAGAGTCGCCGACCAGCAAAGCCGACGCGATTGTGATCTTCGGCGCAGCGCAGTATGCGGGCCATCCGTCGCCGGTGTTCAAGGCGCGGCTCGATCACGGCTATGAGTTGTTCAGGCTGGGCTTGGCGCCCGTGGTGATTACAACGGGCGGAGCGGGGCAGGACCCGGAATTCAGCGAGGGCGGCGTAGGACGTGATTATTTGTTGCGGCGGGGCGTTCCGGAAAAAGCGTTGATCGCGGAAACGCAAGGATCGGATACGGCGCAGTCGGCTGCTCGCGTCGGAAACATCATGCGCGTCAATGGAATGCGGCGGTGCATTGCGGTGAGCGATGCTTATCATGTGTTTCGCATTCGCGCGTTATTGGAGCGAGAGGGAATTCAGGTTGAGGTTGCGCCACGGCCGGAATCGCGCCCCCGTTCAATGTGGGAGCGCTTTTGGGCGGTAATGCGAGAGGCGATGAGTTATCTGGCGTGGAAGGTGGGACTGAGCTAGCTGCGAGCCGCGGAAGCAGCCGCGGGCCTCGTGTCATGAGCTGCGAGCAAACAAACCCCAGCTTTGAGCTTCGTGCAAGCAACAACCTATATTTTGAGCTATGAGCGATCTCCGAAGTTCATTAGGGAAACTTTGGGATGCCCGGTGCGTTTCGGGCCATCCTAATTACGGCCGATTTCCCCTCGACGTGTCTTGAGCTCCAAAGCTCGTGGCTCGCAGCTCGTCTACCACCCCATTCGCTCGCGCAAACTTGTGATGTGTGCCACGTGATGCTGTCCGTGCCAGGAATAAAGCGCCAGGCTCTTTTCCAGGGTCATCTCGCCGAGTTCGGGATGGCGGAAGGTGCGCTTCCAATCGGAGTCGCTGAGGCTCCGCAATAAAATTGTCCAGCGACGGTGCAGGGAATCGAGCAGAGTGAGCGAGTTCTCGATGGCCTGCCGTGAGTCGATCAGTTCGGCCCATCGGTCCTCCATGTAGGGCTTGATGGTCGGAACATCTTCGGTCAGCGCCAGCTTGAAACGAACGTAAGAATTCATGTGGCTGTCGGGGACGTGGTGAACGACCTGGCGGACGGTCCAGCCACCATCACGATAGGGTGTGTCGAGCTGCGTGTTGGACAGCCCGCGGACCGCCTCGCGGAGCCGCGCCGGGGTTTGCTCCATGTGGTCGAGAAATTCTTTTTTCTGCGCTGCGGTGAGTGGGCCGGCGTAAGAAAACTTTCCGATGGGATAACGCGGATCCGTCATGGGAACTAGATGAGGAGCGGCGAGGGCCAGTCGCAAAAATAACAGGCGCCAGGTCTCAGGTCTTGAGCGTTGGATTTGCGGGGCTCAGCCGGGCCCCAACTGGTAACTGAGAACTGCCTTATTTCACCATTGCAAGCACACGCACGGGAGCGGTGCCGGTATTTTTACTTATGGCAGGAGCAACGATGATCAGTGAGCCGGTAGCAGCAATGGAGGACAGCCGTGTCGTTTTTTCGACTACGAAATTGCCGTGCAGGGCGAGCTGGCGAGCGAGAGCGCGGTCTGCCTTCACATCAGCAGCCGATTCGACCACGAAGCCCAGGGTATAGCGGGCATCCATCAAAAACTGCGCAGCATTGTCGGTGATGGGAAGCGACGCTGCTGGGGTCGCCGCGTTTGCGTTATTCGTGTTGCGAATGGCGACCACGGCTCCCTGCGGGATTGTCCCGTGTGCCATTTCCCAATTGGCGACGTCGTCAAGCGAAATCTGGGCGGGCGGTGCAAGGTTGAGATCCATGACGACGAGTGGCGCGATCAGACGCTCCGGCGGGATTTGCGCAGCCGTCCAGGTTCCAGGAATGAGCGCGTCCGGGGCAATGATCAGTGTTCGTGAGGAGGCCGGCTTCTTTTCCGCTGCATCGTCGGCAATTGTGAGGTCGACGATATGTGAGTATCTGTTTTGGACCGGCTTGGGCCTGCGGTCGGCGAAGAGAAGAATTGCCAGCAGTAGAGCGTAAGCGATGATGAAACTGCGAATCCGCATAAATCAGTTGTTAGGTCTTAGGTGTCAGCCGTGAGGTCTCAGGAAGAACAATTCTTCCCGGCAGCCCGACAGCAATCGAAAAACAATTGGGGCGAGGTTTCCGGGAAACCCTCTTCACTCTAAGACGTGACGCTAGCCTTTATTGTTGCCCGAGAGTGTTGATCAGCTCAATCCTCGGTGGGACATGGCCCGGTGATTGGTTTTACTCACAATCTGTTTATGTATCGGGCTGGCAAACTTTCGTTTGCGTTTCCGTTTCGGGGCGGGGCAAAGCGCGGGTTACAATAAAGGCAATCTTCAGCATCTTTTCAGAGAGTTGCAGCGACCGGCGCGCAGGCTTGGCACAGAGCGCGAGGGTTGGCCCATTCAATTTGATCAGACTGGCTGGAACCGAGGACTGATGTTCGGCCGCGAAGAAAAAGTTTCCGCTGTCCGGCTCACCGCCGTGCAGTATATGGTTCTGTTTATTTTTCTGCTGCTGGCCTGGGGCCTGTGGCGGCTACAGGTGATGCAGAGTGGGAAGTACTCGCTGCTGGCGGAACAGAACCGGGTGCGAAACGTTCCGATTCTGGCGCCGCGCGGAAAGATCCTCGATCGGGAAGGCCGGATTATTGTCGACAACTATCCCTCTTTTTCAGCCTTGCTGCTGCGGGATTCCTCACGCGATTTGAACGCCGATGCCGATGCGATTGCGAAGGGCTTGCACCTGAATGCCGATGAAGTGCGGCAGCGCATCCATCGTGCCGCCTGGATGCCGCAGTACCAGCCGATCTTTCTGAAAGAAGACATTACCCCGGATGAGCTTGCGTTTATTGAGGCGCACAAAAACGAGTTGCCTGAGCTGGACACGATCATGGCGCACCGGCGGCTCTATCCGCGCAATGGATTCATGGCCCACCTGATCGGATATGTAGGCGAAGTCACGGAAGACATGCTCAATCAGCCCCAGTTTGAGCTTTACAACCCCGGAGATGTGGTTGGAGTGAGCGGCGTCGAGAAAGAGTACAACAGCGTTTTGATGGGGAAGAACGGGTCGCGGCGGGCCATCGTCAACAGCCACGGACGTGAAATGGGACGATTGGATGAAACTCCAGCGGAACCGGGCAAGCAGCTGAAACTGACCGTCGACCTTGATCTGCAAATTGCGGCGGAGCAGGCGCTCGAAGGCAAGAACGGCGCGATTGTTGCGATGGATCCGCGGACGGGCGAGATTCTGGCCATGGTGAGCCGGCCGACTTTTGATCCGAACGATTTTGCGGTAAAGATTTCGAAGGACGAGTGGAACAAGCTGGTGACGGATGACAACCATCCGCTCCTGAACAAAGCGATTCAGGCGCAGCTCGCTCCCGGCTCGACGTTCAAGATCATCATGGCGACGGCCGGTTTGCAGGAAGGCGTCGCCCAAGACATGCACGTGAACTGCACTGGTGGTGCAACCTTTTACGGGCGATATTTCAAGTGCTGGGTTGTTGCCGAACATCGCGTGCACGGAGTTGTCGACATCAGCAAAGCGATTTATCAGTCGTGCGATGTTTTCTTCTACACGCTGGCGGAAAAACTGGGCATTGATCGGATTGCCAAGTATGCGACCGCTCTAGGGCTGGGGCAGAAGACCGGTATCGATCTTCCTCAGGAAGTCAGCGGCGTGATGCCCTCGGAAGAATGGAAAATCAAGAATTTCAAACAAAAGTGGTATGCCGGTGAGACGATTTCGGTGGGCATCGGGCAGGGCGCGGTGGCGGCGACACCAATTCAAATGGCACGCGCTATCGGGGGCATTGCAAGCGGAGGATTGCTGGTGCGTCCACATGTGATCAATCCAACCGATCTGCCGCCGAATGTGGTTCCGGCATCCGATGTGCCGGCGCAAACACGCCTCCCGCTTGATCCGCAGAATTGGGAGATCATCACGGATGCGATGTCGAACGTAGTGGCGCCGATCGGAACCGCTCCCAGCGCGCATCTTCAAGGCATCGACTTCGCCGGAAAAACTGGTAGCGCACAGACGATCAGTAATGCGCTGAAGGCCAGACTGGGCGAGGCTGGGAAGAAGAACTTCAAGGATAACGGCTGGTTTGTAGGAGTCGAGCCGCGTCGCAATCCGGAAATTGTGGTCTGTGCGCTGCTGGAAGAGGGCGAGCACGGATATCTGGCGGCCCGCACGGCCGCGCAGGTCATCAAAGCTTACGTGGAAAAGGAGCGCCGCCAGCCGACCAAGGTCGCGGGCTCGCACGATGGCAAAGTCGATATCGGAGCGGTGTGGAGCGAACCTGGGCATGGTGAGGGCGACAACGATCACTTGCAGGCGGGTCGGTTCGTCATTGATCTCGGCCAAAAGCACGCGCCACTGGCAGTGGCTGCGCCGGGAATGCAGTAGCATCTTGTCTTTCGCAGTTGTTTCTCTGCGGCAAGTCTTACCACTTGTACTCCGTTAAAATCGAGGAGCTGGTTTCACGATGAAGGCCATTGCTCAGTTGGCGCTCGACACCGCGGTCGCGCGCGGAGCCACCTACGCCGATGCGCGAGCGGTAGCCACGCGCAGCCGGTCTTTGACTACGAAGAGTGGCCGCGTGGGTCATGCCTCGGAATCAGATTCGATCGGGATCGGAGTGCGCGTGATTGCCGATGGCGCCTGGGGATTTGCCGCGACCGGCCATTTGGGCAATGCTGCGATTGAAGCAGCGGCCGCAAGGGCGGTCGAGATCGCAAAGGCATCGGCCCGTGTAAAGCTCGAGAATGTACGCCTCGCTCCAGAAACGCCAGCGATTGCCGACTGGACCACGCCGATTCGGATTGATCCGTTTACGACTTCGGTTTCGCAAAATCTCGATTTGCTGCTTAAGGCAGATGCTGAGATGCGTGCCGTGAGTGGCGTCACGCTGACTGAAACGGGGATGAATTTTGTGCGCGAGGAGTCGTGGTTCGTTTCCTCTGAAGGCGCCGATATTCATCAGACGAAATACTCATGCGGAGCGGGATATACCGCCCATGCGTTTGCCGGGAACGAGATTCAGAAGAGGTCGTATCCGAATTCGTTTGGCGGACAGTGGCAGAATCGCGGATACGAGCTGATCGAAGAGATGAAGCTGGTCGAAAATGGGCGGCGGATCGGCGAGGAAGCAGTGGCATTGCACAAGGCCGAGCAGTGTCCGGAGGGCGAATTCACGATCATCCTCGATGGATCGCAACTAGGGCTGCAGATCCATGAATCCGTCGGACATCCGATTGAGCTGGATCGCGTATTGGGAATGGAGGCGAATTTTGCGGGCACATCATTCCTGACGTTAGACAAGCTGAATAATCTGCGCTACGGCAGCGAGCTGGTAAACGTAATCGCTGATGCGCGACAGGAGCATGGCCCGGGACTCGGAACATTTGCCTACGACGATGAAGGTGTGGCCGCGCAATCAACGCCGATCATCACCTCCGGTCGCTTCACCGGATATCTGAGTTCGCGCGAGACGGCGCACACGATCGGAGCTT
>DATJNC010000104.1:0-10980 GCA_035508395.1 Terriglobales bacterium
CTTGTCACGGCAATCGCTGTCTTTCTTCTCGCCATCCTCTTTCCATCGGTGAAGATCGGCTCAATCTCATTCATTTTGCGGCCGATGGCATGGAACTTCGCACCGTGGCTTGCGCTCGGCGGCGTGCTCATGCTGATCTACTCGAAGTGGGGCAAATTCCGCCATCGAGACCGGATGCTGTCACTGGTCTCGTGGACTGGAGACGAGAAGGTTCTCGACGTGGGCACCGGTCGTGGCCTGCTGATGATCGGCGCAGCCAAGAAGCTGACCACCGGAAAATCGACCGGTATCGATATATGGAGCGCAAAAGATCTTTCCGGCAATCGGCCGGAGAACACCCTGCGGAATGCGGAGCTGGAAGGCGTGGCCGACCGCGTGGAAGTGCGCAACGAAGACGCGACCAAAATGTCTTTTCCTGACCCAACGTTCGATGTCATTCTTTCGAACGTCTGCCTTCACAACATCCCGACGCGTGAAGGCCGCGCGAAAGCATGTCGAGAGATTGTTCGGGTCCTTAAGCCAGCAGGAGTCGCATTGATCTCCGATTTCATTCACCTGGGCGAGTACGCGGCTGTTTTTCGGGAATCGGGCGCGACGGCTAATCGAGCCGGCTGGTTCTGGCTCGATACATTTCCGCCCATGGGCATCTTACGAGTGACCAAGCAGGCCCCTTTGGGTGACAGCGCGCGAGGTCGCGCTTAGCAAGAACGCCGCATCACGGCAATAGAACCACGTTATCGATCAGGCGCGTCGAACCTACATAAGCGGCGACCGCAACCAGAGTAGGGCGAGAGACTGTGGAAACCGGATCCAGCGTATCGGGATCGACAACCTCGAAATAATCCAAGCGCACCGAAGGCTGTCGCGCGATCACTTCCTTACCTACTCCTTGGAGTTTAGCGGCGTCTTGCTGCCCCCGACGAAAGTCATCTTCCACGCGCTGCAAAGAACGGTGTAGTTCCAGCGCTTGTTCATGTTGTGCTTTATTCAGGTAGACATTTCGCGAACTCATAGCCAGTCCGTCCGGCTCACGCACAATAGGACAGCCCACGATCTCCACGGGAAAATTCTGATCGCGCACCATGCGACGGATAACGGCCAGTTGAGCCGCGTCTTTCTGGCCGAAGAATGCGCGGCCAGGCTGAACGATGTGGAACAGTTTTGAAACCACCGTAGTGACGCCGCGAAAGTGGCCCGGCCGCGAGCGGCCGTCGAGCTTCTCGCTCAGCCCCTCCACCGTGACCCACGTCGTCTCGCCGGGCGGATACATCTCCGCCACCGTAGGGGCGAAAACAACATCTACACTTTCTTTCTCGAGTGCCGCGCAGTCAGCTTCAAAAGTGCGGGGGTATTTCGCTAAATCTTCGGTGGGCCCGAATTGGGTGGGGTTCACAAAGATGGAAACCGCCACCGTATCGCATTGTGCTTTGGCGGCGCCTACAAGCGATAAGTGGCCGGCGTGGAGCGCGCCCATCGTCGGGACGAGTCCGAGCCGCTTGCCTGTAGATCGCACGACAGCGCAGGCGGCGCGAGTCTCAGCAATTGTGGTGCAGATCTTCACAGGCTGCGTGCGATTAGGGCAATTCCCTCGCCTCGACGTCCAGTTCTTTCAAGGTTCCAATGAGCAGTGCGCGATTCTTCCGGATGTCGGCCTTCGTCTGATCGCTGGGGTTGTTTGGAACAGCTTGCGTGACGAGCACGACACGCCCGTAAGGCCACGCGCCAGCGCCAAGCGAAGCCAGTTCGGCAGGAATCTGCTCCGGAGTCAATATGTGAATCTCGTGGTTCGAGAGATCCACTCGACCAATGCCGTCGTCGCGCACCACGAAATACGGATTCTTCCAGGTGCTCATGTCTTCAAACTTCGGAAATTTGGAGGGATCGGCCGCCGGAATTGATTCCAGTCCGGTTTCTCTCGGGGCATCAGAGGCGCCAGGAGGGCTGTTGGTGGTTTTCGAGCAACCGATCTGCAAGGTCAGCAAAACCATCACAACCGGCAAAGCTGCACGCAGGAAAAGCATCGGCCGAAGAACTAGTTGCGAAGCAATCATTCGCACGAAAATTTCTCCGCCGTCATTATCGCGCCATGGCGCGCTTGCGGTGAAGTACAGTCTCGAGTGCGGCCTGCGTGTCTTTCGGCAGGTGGTAAGACTCGCTGTCGCTCGGAAATTGATGCGAGGACACATCCGCCTTGTAGGCCAGCACCGCCTGCGTGATCAGAGCCGACGCATCCGCGTAACGGCGAACGAACTTGGCTGGCTGCCCGAACGTCAGATTGACGAGATCGTGAAACACCAGCACCTGGCCATCGCAGTCGGGACCAGCGCCGATGCCAATCGTCGGCGTTTCGATTTCTTCGGTGATCATCGCCGCCACTTCGCGAGGAATGCCTTCCAGATAAATGCAGCATACGCCTGCGCGATCCAGCGCTATCGCGTCGCGCATCAACTGCTCGACCGCCGTTAGGCTTTTTCCTTGCACCTTGTAGCCGCCCATCATGTTGACTGATTGCGGCGTAAGCCCAATGTGCCCGGCCACCGGGATCTCTGCATCGATCACGCGGCGAATCATGTCGGCACGCTTTTCCCCACCTTCGATCTTTACAGCCTCGGCGCCGCCTTCTTTCACAAAACGGGCGGCGTTATGGATCGCCTCCTCCGGGCTCGTGTGATACGACCCATAAGGCATGTCGGCGACCAGCAGAGCATCTTTCACGCCGCGCCGTACGGCGCGAACGTGATGCAGCATCTCGTCAACGGTGACCGATAGCGTGTTTTCGTAGCCCAGCATGGTCATGGCAAGCGAATCGCCGACCAGGACGATATCGATGCCAGCCTCGTCGATCAGACGCGCCGTCGCGTAGTCATAGGCGGTCAGGCAGGTAATAGGCTCACGATGAAGCTTCTTTTCGCGAATGCTTGCAGTGGTGATTTTTCGGCGGGGTTCGCCGATCGGGGTGAGACTCACAATGTCCTCCAGTGCCCCTCCGCAAACCCGGCGGATAGAGCCCGTGTGCATCTTCCTTCCACCTCATTGGATGATGCGAGAAATATTCTAGCCGCAAAAGGGCTGGCGAGCTAGTCGGGAATTTACCGCCATTTGCGCTTGCCAAAACCATGCCTTCGGAGGAGACGAAACTCCTTTAATATCAATTGGGACGCCACGGTACGTCGGTTTTCGTGGTGCGTTACTAGTGTCAGGAAGGTCGTTGGCAGGTGCCGCTTGTCGAAGTAAAGAGCTTGACCAAGAGCTTTGATCTGACCGAATCGGCCTTTACCAGCCGCCGAAGTGGCGATGTGCGCGCCGTAGATGACGTCTCGCTCGACATTCACCAAGGTGAGACGCTCGGGCTGGTCGGCGAGTCAGGCTCCGGGAAGAGCACGTTGGGCCGGCTGATTCTTCGTTTGCTCGAACCCACATCCGGAACGGTCGAGTTCGACGGCACCGATATCTTCCACGCGAGCGGCACGGAAATGCGCAGGCTGCGCCGCGATATGCAGATCATCTTTCAGGATCCATTTGGTTCCCTCGATCCCCGCTTTCGCGTGGAAGATGTTCTGGCGGAGCCCTTGATTGTGCACGAGACGACCGTGCATGAAAGGCCGAGCCGCGAATTGCGCCGGCAGCGAGTTGCTGAACTGTTGCGCGCCGTCGGCATGGATGAATCGTCCGCCCGGCGATACCCGCATGAATTTTCCGGTGGTCAGCGGCAGCGCATCGGCATTGCGCGCGCTCTCGCCCTTAGGCCTAGATTCATTGTGGCAGACGAACCGGTTTCGGCTCTCGACGTGAGCGTGGGGGCGCAGATTGTCAATTTGTTGCAGTCGCTGCAGCGCGAATACGGTCTGACTTATTTGTTCATTTCGCATTCCATGCCAATCGTGCGCTATCTTGCCACCCGCATCGCGGTGATGAAACGGGGAAAAATCGTCGAGGTCGGTTCGACTGCCGAGTTAACCACTCGGCCTCGAAGTGAATATACGAAAAGCTTGCTTGCGGCCACGCCTGAAATCATGGTTAAGTAACCAGAGTCGGTCTTCGCTGTTATCCATTCAATAGTAGATTTTCTCCTCGGAGGGAATCATGGCCACAACCGTACCGCCGTCTCCGGAACCGGCTTTATCCGAAGGCCAACGATTGATCGATGTTTTCATTGCGCCGAGCAAAACATTCACCGATTTGCGCCGCAACGCCAGCTGGTGGGCGCCGTTTCTGATCATCGTGATCATCTCCGCGATCTTTAGCTACGTCGTCGATCAGAAGGTCGGATTCCGCAAGGTGGTGGACAACCAGATTCAGCAACAACCAAAAGCGGCCGAGCGTCTGGATCAGATGCCAGCCGCACAACGAGAAAAAGCGCTTGAGCGACAGGTCTCGATCACAAAAGCTGTGACCTACGTCGTTCCTCTGATCGGGCTCATTGTCTATGCGATCTTCGCCGGGGTCTTGCTGGCGACCATAAAGGTAGTTACGAACGCGGAGGTTGCTTTCGGCGCCCTATTCGCACTCATTGTTTACACCAGGTTGCCAGAGGTCGTGAGGGCGGCGCTGGTCATATTGTCGCTTTTGGCAGGGGTGAGCAGTGACTCCTTTGACATCAAAAATCCCGTGGCGACCAACCCTGCGTATTTTCTCGATCCGACAGGGTCTCCGGTTCTGCGCGCCGTGCTTTCTTCGCTTGATGTAATCACCATTTGGACTCTGGTCCTGACTGCGATCGGCGTTGCCTGTGTCGCCAAAGTCAAACGCGGGACTGCTTTCGCAATTGTCTTCGGATGGTTCGGAGTGGTTGTGCTGTTCCGCATCGGAATCGCCGCCATCTTCTCCTGAGACTTCGAACGTAGAACTCTCGGGGAATTGTCCGAAGCGTGCTTCTTCGCACTTGCCCCTGCTGTCGTCCGCCGATTTACAATGACCGCGCAGCATGCAAACAGCGGAAATTGTCTTGATCGGCGGAGGAATCGTTGCCTCGAGCATCGCCTGTCACCTTGTCTCCGCCGGTTGCAAACATGTCCTTGTGCTCGAGCGGGAAAGCGCACAGGGCAAGGGTTCTACCGGCAAGAGCATGGGCGGAGTGCGGGCGCAGTTTTCCACTCCCGTCAACATCCAGATGTCGCTCTATTCGATTCCGTTCTATGCGACCTTTGAGGAACGGCTGGGATATCCCTGCGGCTATCGCCCGCAGGGGTATCTCTTTTGCGCGACTGATGAAAAGCACATCGCCTACCTCCGCGCCAACTATGACAAACAGGTCGCGTTGGGACTGCAGAATGTTCGGTTGCTGCAAGCCGACGAAATCCGCTCCATGTTTCCGCTGCTGCGAAGTGACGACATCATCGGAGGCAGTTTCTGCTCGACTGACGGATTCGTCGATCCCTACAGCGCTATGACCGGCTTCATGACGTGGGCGACCGACCATGGAGCCACTCTTTGGAAAAATGCCTGCGTGACTTCGATTGCGGTGAGAAACGGCGGTTTTGAGATCCAGACTACGCGCGGAACCATTTCCGCAGCAAAAGTCGTGAATTGCGCGGGCGCATGGGCTGCCGAAGTCGCGAGCATGGTCGGAATCGACCTGCCCGTAGAACCGCTGCGCCGCATGCTCGTGCCCACGGAACCCTTTGATCAGTTTCCGCACACCGCCCCCATGATCATCGATATGTCGAATGGATTTCATTTTCGACCGGAAGGCCTCGGATTTCTGATGGCATGGAATGATCCTGAGGAAACGCCCGGATACAAAATGGAATTCGAGCCCGGCTTTATCGAGAAGATATTGGTGCGGGCCGCGGATCGCGTGCCTATCTTTGAAAATCTTCCGGTCAATCCGAAGCGAGCATGGGCCGGCCTGTATGAAATGACGCCGGATCATCATCCGATTTTGGGCGAATCGCCGGATCTGCCCGGATTTTATTTTGCCAACGGATTCAGTGGCCATGGCGTGATGCACGCTCCAGCCACGGGAAAAATTCTGAGTGACTTGATCCTCGAAAGAACAACCGATTTGATCGACGCTTCGTTGTTAAACTTTTCCCGCTTCGCGGAAGGCCGGACGATTCACGAGTCCGCCGTTCTATGACCACACCGCAAGAGTTCAACTATTGGCTCACAACAGCGCAAATGCCGGCTCCTCCGGCACAACCGCTCCCCGAGCGAGTCGACGTTGCGATTATCGGTGCCGGCTTCACAGGATTGTCCGCGGCCCTGGCGCTCGCGAAACGCGGCGCAAGTGTAGTTGTGCTTGAATCCGAAACGATTGGCTGGGGCGCCAGTTCACGCAATGGCGGAATGGTCCTGACCGGACTCAAACTGGGCGTGAACCAGCTTATTTCGAGATATGGGCGGGAATTAACCAGGCGGATGTATGCCGCGTCGCTCGAAACCATCGCCACCGTCGAGCGAATTATTCGGGAAGAAAATATCGTGTGCGATTTTGCCCGCTCGGGCCATCTTGAAGTCGCCTGCAAGCAGTCACACTTCGACGACTACGAGCGCCAGGCGGAAGTGATTGCGCGCGAGTTCAATCATCAATTGAAGGTCGTCCCGCGTGCTCAGCTGCGGAGCGAAATCGGATCAGACATCTATTACGGCGGCATGGTTGATGAAACCAGCGCGGGAGTGAATCCGGCCCGCTATGTTGCCGGACTCGCCTCGGCCGCAATCCGCGCCGGTGCGCAGATCGCCGAGCACACGCGGGTCGCGGCAGTTCGCAAAGCCTCATTCGAAGGCCAGCCCATACTTCGATTGCTGACTTCACGCGGTACTCTGTGGGCGCACAACGTTCTCGTTGGGACAAGCGGCTATACGGGAGCGGCGACTCCTCCACTGCAAAGAAAAATCATCCCCATTGGGTCATTCATCATTACGACCGAAGTGTTACCAGGTGCGCTGGCGCGCGAATTGAGCCCACGCAACCGGCAGATCTACGACTCTAAAAATTATCTTTATTACTATCGCCTCACCCCGGATAGCCGCCTTCTCTTTGGCGGCCGCGCAGCCTTCTTTCCCGAGACCGATAAGACGATCCGAAAAAGCGCCGAACTCTTGCGCCAGGGAATGATCGACGTTTATCCGCAACTACGCGAGACGAAAGTTGAATACGTCTGGGGCGGCACGCTCGACTTCTGTTTCGACATGATGCCGCACGCCGGAAAGATTGACGGCATCTGCTTCGCCGTTGGATACGCCGGACACGGCGTCGCTATGGCGACCTGGCAAGGTCAGAAGATGGCTGAGATGATTGCAGCAGGGAAAACCGACAACCCATTTACGGAGGTCAAATTTCCTGGCGCTCCGCTCGGACTCTACAACGGAAAGCCATGGTTCTTGCCGTTTGCGGGCGCGTATTACAAGGTATTGGATTGGATATCGTGAAGAGCAGGTCTTAGCTTTTGGGCCTTAGGTCTTGGGCAAATCAGCTTGTTCGATCGAACAAGTTCGGGGGAAACGGAATCGTCCAGTTTTTTTTGATTTTCCTGACACCTAAGACCCAACACCTAACACCCAACACCTAACACCTAACACCCAACACCTAACACCCAATATGGAGGAGGAATCATGTCTATCTTTGGCCTTGTCGAATACGCCGATGCGAGCCCCGAGGTTCGCGCGGTCTACGACGACATCATGGCGACTCGCAAAACCGACTGGATCAATAATTTCTGGAAGGCGATCGCCCACGATCCTGTAACCCTCAGGCGTACGTGGGAGAGCATCAAGCAGATCATGGCGCCAGGCGCGCTCGATCCGCTTACGAAAGAGCTGATTTATGTCGCGGTCTCCGCCTCGAATGGATGCGAATATTGCATCGCGTCGCACACCGCGTCGGCGCAAAAAAAGGGCATGAGCGATGCGCAGTTTAAAGAGCTGATGGCCGTGGTTGGTATGGCAAACGAGACGAATCGGCTTGTCGCTGGCTATCAGGTTGAAGTCGATGAACGCTTCAAACCGCAGAAAAAATAATGACGCGGCCTGCCGCGCTTCAAAAATCAGCCGAAGTTCTATAATTACGTCACCGAACGTGGGGAGGTGAGTGATGGCGGAGTTGACGATTTCTCCTGTTGCGACCCATGGATTCTATCTCGATGGGAAGTGGCTGGAAGAAGGGGACATCGTTGAGATTCGCGCTCCCTATGACGGCGTGATGATCGCGCGCGTCTTTCAGGGACGCCGCGAACACGCCGAAGCCGCCATTGCCGCCGCCGTCAAAGCCTTCGGAACCACCCGCCGCCTGCCGGCTTTCGAGCGCCAACGTGTTTTGCGCAGAATTGCCGACGGAATCCACGATCGCCGGGACGAGTTTTCGCGAACTCTCGCCCAGGAAGCGGGCAAGCCTATCAAGAGCGCGCGCAGCGAAGTCGATCGCGCCGTCTTCACCTTCAATGTTGCCGCCGAAGAAACCGTTCGCGGATACGGCGAATATCTTCCTCTCGACTGGCAACAATCCACAGCCGGTCGCTGGGGAATCGTAAAGCGGTTTCCGCTCGGCCCGGTGGCTGGAATCACTCCTTTTAACTTCCCGTTAAACCTTGTCGCGCATAAGGTTGCCCCTGCAATCGCGGCCGGCTGTTCGATCGTACTCAAGCCCGCTCCTCAAACTCCACTCAGTTCTCTTCTGCTCGCGGAGGTGATTCAACAGGCGGGCTGGCCCGATGGCGGGTTCAATGCCGTGCTGCTGTCGAATGAGGATTCCTCACTATTGGTAACCGACGAGCGCATCAAGTTGATCAGCTTTACCGGCAGCGCCGCCGTCGGCTGGGCAATCAAAAACAATGCCGGCAAAAAGAAAGTCGCTCTGGAACTCGGCGGCAACTCGGGTGTCATCGTGCACAGTGACGCCGATCTCGCCTATGCCGCGTCACGCTGCATCACAGGAGGTTTCTCCTATGCCGGCCAGGCTTGCATTTCTGTGCAGCGGATTTTTATTGAACAGTCGGTATTCGGAAAATTTGTCGAGCTGCTGCTCGAGGGCGTGAGCAAGCTCCGAGTTGGCGATCCGCTCGACGAGAGCAGCGACCTGGGCCCGATGATTCGCGAGAGTGATGCCATCCGTGCTTACGATTGGGTGCACGAGGCTGTTCGGGGAGGGGCACGTTTGCTATGCGGCGGACAGCGTCACGGGTCCATCCTGGAGCCGACGGTGCTCACCAGCACCAAGCCGGGAATGAAGGTGAATTGCCAGGAAATTTTTGCGCCCGTCGTCACCGTCGAACCCTACTCCGATTTTTCAAGCGCGCTCAAGCAGGTCAACAGCTCACCCTACGGTTTGCAAGCGGGATTGTTCACGCGCGACGCCAAGCTGATTTTTCAGGCCTACGATGAACTGGAAGTCGGCGGCCTCATTGCCGGCGATGTGCCGACGTTTCGTATCGACCACATGCCTTATGGCGGAGTGAAAGACTCGGGTCTGGGACGCGAAGGATTGCGCGATGCGATTCAGGAAATGACCGAATCAAAACTGCTGGTCATGAACCTCCGCTAAAGAACTTCTCTATTGCACCTTGTGGGGCATTCTCTTGCAGTTGAAAAATCCGGATGTTGAAAAAGTCAACACGCCCGCAACCGAAGAAAGAAAACTGGGATTCGCCTGTTCCCAAACGGCAGCCAACTGTTATACTCACATGTTTCAGTAACGAGCGTCACATAGGCAAGTGACCTAATTCACAAGAACGAGTTCAGCCGGGAAGCCGGCGGAAGCCGATTCCCGAAATACAGTCATCATTCATCAATGCAGATTTTTCCACGCAGCAGCAATGCGATCGCGCGCGCCTCATTGTTCGGCGCCGTCTTCGCAGTTGCTGGCCTGTTCTGGGTCTTGGCTCAGCTGGAGCGTTCTCCCTACGTGACGTGGGAAGGCGTGCGCAAGCCCCAGCCCGTCCCCTTCAGCCATAAGCACCACGTAACCGGACTCGGCATTGATTGCCGTTACTGCCACACTTCGGTGGAGCAGTCGAGTTTTGCCGGCATTCCTCCCACCAAGACGTGCATGAACTGCCATTCGCAGATCTGGACCAATGCTGCCTACCTCGAACCGGTGCGCGAGAGCTATCGCACCGGGCGGTCGCTTGAGTGGTCGCGCGTCAACCAGCTTCCGAATTTCGTTTATTTCAATCACAGCATTCACATTAATAAAGGTGTAGGCTGCAACACCTGCCATGGGCCTGTGGACCAGATGCCGCTGATGTATCAGTACGCGTCGCTGCAGATGGAATTTTGCCTGGACTGTCATCGCGCTCCCGAAAAATATCTGCGGCCGCGCGAGCAGGTGTTCAACATGCGCTATCAGCCGCCCGTCGACGATCCGCTGGGCAAGAACAGCGTGGAGTTTGATCAGAAGACATACAACAACCAGATCGAGCTGGGAAATGCGATCAAGGCGGCATATAAGGTGCGGTCGGTAAACGACATTACGAGCTGCAATACCTGTCATCGGTAGGGCGGCGAAGGAAGCTTGTTAAGGCAGTCTCACAGACTGCCTCAAGACTTGGGTTTTGGGTGGCGCTGCGGGTAACGGCTTTATCTTGACCGTCGGCTTTAGCCGCTGAGGTCGCAACACGGAAAATGAGTGCTGAAGATCACAAATCGAAATCGACCGGCGCGGATGTTTGCCCGAGCAAGCGCAAGCAGCTTGACGTTCCTGTGTTAGATCTGGCGAGCGCAAAAGCGCAGATCGAAAACACGACCGGCCCCGAATACTGGCGCAGCCTCGAAGAACTGGCGGGCAGCGAGGAATTCCGCGAAATGCTGCATCGCGAATTTCCCAAGGGCGCTTCG
Source organism: Terriglobales bacterium (assembly GCA_035508395.1). Classification (GTDB taxonomy): domain Bacteria; phylum Acidobacteriota; class Terriglobia; order Terriglobales; family Acidobacteriaceae; genus Acidiflorens. The sequence continues at coordinate 10,774 of DATJNC010000104.1, forward strand.
GAGTGGCTGGATTCGGTTTCTCGCCGCGGCTTTTTGAAGACGATGGGCGCATCGCTGGCCCTGGCTGGGCTGACCGGCTGCACCCGCATGCCGATCACCGAGATCGTGCCCTACGTGCGGCAACCCGAGAACGTGATTCCTGGCCGCCCCAAGTTTTACGCGACCGCATTCACGCTCGGCGGCTACGCGTCTCCGGTGCTGGTCGAA
>DATJNC010000105.1:0-4616 GCA_035508395.1 Terriglobales bacterium
CTTGTCCCCCGGCCGCGCGCGATTGGCCGAAAGCTCCAGCCCTGGTGGCACCAGACCGATTCCGGTTGTATTAATGAAAAGTTCGTCCCCGCTTCCCTTCTCGACCACCTTGGTATCGCCGGTCACGATCACCACTCCCGCTTTGTCGGCTGCCACACGCAGCGATTCCACGACCCGCCGCAATACCTCCATCGACAAGCCTTCTTCAATGATGAAGGCAACGCTCAGAAAAAGCGGCCGCGCTCCTCCCATGGCCAGATCGTTGATCGTCCCGTGAACCGCCAGCGACCCAATGTCTCCGCCGGGAAAGAACAGCGGCTTGACCACGAATGAATCGGTCGTCATGGCCAGTCGCACCCCGTTCACATTGACAATCGCCTGATCGTCGAGCCGCTCCAGCACAGGGTTGAGAAACGCCGGCAAAAACAGCTCGCGCGTCAGGTCCGCGCTCAGTCGGCCTCCACTGCCATGGCCGAGAAGAATCGTATCTTTCGCCGGATGGGGAGTCGCGCACGTCAACTGCGCCAGCGCATTGGTCGGGTCAGTCATCAGTCATTGGTCGGCAGTTGGTGTCCCGACCCTCTGTTCCCTCTTCTACGTTCCTCGTTCCCGGGTCCGGTCTCCGTTCCCAAAACAGCTGACAGACTTCGAATCGTCCACTGGCAACCGGGAACTGGCAACCGGCAACTGTTTTGCGTGCCTCCGATAATTGTAATAGGCCGCGCACGCGCCTTCGGAGGAAACCATGGGCGCGCCCAGCGGATTTTGCGGCGTGCAGCGCATGCCGAAAGCCGGGCAGTCGGTCGGCTTCTTGATCCCTTGCAGCACTTGCGCGCTGATGCACTCTGCGGGCTCTTCCACCGACATCGAAGACAGGCCGAACAGCCGCGAAGCATCATAGTCGCCATATTCCTCGCGCAGGCGTAGCCCGCTCGCCGGAATGCTTCCGATCCCGCGCCACTTCTGATCGGCAATTTCAAACACTTCCTTCATGATGCGCTGCGCCGGTAAATTGCCCTGGAAATTCACCGAGCGCACATACTGATTCTCCGCTTTGGCCTCGCCCTTTTCGAGTTGGCGCACCAGCATCAACACCGCAGCCAGCAGATCCACCGGCTCAAACCCTCCAACCACGATTGGGATGCGAAAATCCCTCACCAGAGTTTCGTATTCGTCATATCCCATGACCGTGCACACGTGGCCCGGCGCAATAAAGCCGTTCACCCTGCAATCCGGCGAAGTCAGCAGTGCGCGAATCGCCGGCGGGACCAGCACGTGCGAGACCAGCAGCGAAAAGTTCCCGATTCGTTCTTTTTTGGCCTGCCACGCTGCCATCGCGTTCGCAGGAGCGGTGGTTTCAAACCCGACCGCCAGGAAAACCACTTTGCGCTCCGGATTCTGCCGCGCGATTTTCAGCGCTTCGGTTGGCGAATAAACAATCCGCACGTCCCCACCGCGCGCTTTTACCGTGAACAGATCGGTCGTGGATCCCGGAACCCTCAGCATGTCTCCATACGAGACCAGGATGACCTCAGGACGCGCCGCCAGCTCGAGCGCCTTGTCAATCGTTTCCAGCGGAGTGACACATACCGGGCAGCCCGGACCGTGGACGAGTTCAATGTTCGAAGGCAGAAGCTCATCCAGTCCGTATCGCATGATGGTGTGCGTCTGGCCGCCGCAGATCTCCATCAGCACCCAATGTCCCTGCACCGTGCCGGCAATTTCCGACAGCAGGCGGCGCGCCACGCCGGCATCGCGATATTCATCGATAAACTTCATGCTGTGACCCGCGCCCCTGGAAACTCCTGTGCGAGTTCAATCTAAGCCGGGGTGAACATACCCACGGTGATGGTGGTCACATCAACAGGTGAGTTCGCACAGGGGTACGAAAAGGCAGGAAAACAGACAGGGAAAGCCTTAACTGCTCTTCGATTCTCGCTTCCGCAATCTGGCTTCTCCAGTCGGAGATTACTCGGAATCCGGCGCCGGCAATTCATCTTCCATCATCGTGCCCATCTCCGCCAGCACTTGATAGGTGCGCTCGGCCTCCTGCTCATCCACCTTGCTGATGGCAAAGCCCACGTGCACCATCACGTAATCGCCCACCGAGGCCTCCGGAACGAAGTCGAGCCGAACTTGGCGCACCGTGCCTCCAAACTGCACGCGCCCCACTCGCGCGAACCCCAAATCTTCGCTACTCAGTATTTTTCCCGGAATGGCTAGACACACGATGCTCTCCAGATCGCCCGAATCCACCATTGGGGCAGACTCCGAGCCACATCCTCTTTATCGTTCGCGGATGCTCAGCCTGCGGTGACCCGGGTCACAAGAACGTGTGATGCGGCCCAGCGGCTCGATCCTTCCTCTTGTCCCTTGTTTGCGCGCTCGATCGACCGCGCCCCTAGTCCACCACCACCATCTTGCCCGGCGCAACCCCCGTCGAAAACGGAGAATTCGTCAGCGCGTTCGGCGTCCCGACGTTCGTGTCATAGGTATATCCGGCGATGCCTTTCGAGGCCTGGCTCCCGATGTACAGGTAGTTTCCCTTGGTGTCGATCAGCGCGAATAAATTTCCGCCCGCTACGCTGTAGGGCGAATTCGGGCTCGCCGTCAGTTGCCCCGTCGTCGCACTGATACTGAACGCCCACACGCTATAGCTCGATCCGGCCGTAATCGCAAACAACAGATTGCCCGAAGGCGCCAGCACCAGCTCCGCCGGTCCGGCTCCCAGCACAGAAGTGAACGGCGATCCGCTCACCACCGAAAGCGCTCCCGTCGTCGAATTGATGCTGAAAGCCGAGATATTCCCGATCACGCTCGTGTTCGGATTAATCGCGGCGGTATTCGAGACGTACAGGAATTGCGACGGCGCGTTGCCATACACCGCCAGCCCGCTCGCGCCCGCCCCCGAAAGGAAAGGCGATCCCGCCACTGGACTGAGCGCGCCGCTCGACGGATCGAAGCTGAAAGCGCTCACCATTCCGATCGTCGAGTTGCTCACATAGACATAGTTGGTTGGCCCGGGCGCAAACACGATTTGGCCAGGGTTGTAGTTGGCATAGAACGGCGAACCCGAAACCTCCGTCAGGGCTCCAGTATTGCTGTTAATTGAGAACACCGAGATGTTGTTGGAAAAGCTGTTGGTCACCAGCAAATACTGCCCCGTCGGATCGATGATGGCTGTGTTCGGACCCGATCCCCCGGCGACCGGCGCGTTGGCTACCGACAGCGTGCCGTCGCTCGCTATGCTGAAGGTGGAAATATTATTGGAAGAAGCGTTGGCGGTGTAAATGAATTTCTTCGAGGGAGCCAGCGCTATCCCATACGGTGAGACTCCCACCGTCTGCGGCGTTTGCCCCCCGATCCCGATTTGCCCATTGGCCTGGTTGATGTGCAGCAAAAGAACCGAGCCGCTCGTGGGCAGCGTCACGTACGCGTTGTGCAGCGTCGATGTCTTGATCGGTTTGCTGCTTCCGCACGAAAGAAAAACCGCAACCGCCAGCGCTACCACGCCGCCAAGAAACACACTCCCGAGGTACCCTCTACCCCGCCCGCCCAACTTCAGCCCGACCGGGGAACCCCGGTGTGAAGCAACCAGCATAGCGCGCCGCGCGCTGGCAAAGCTCATGCGCAAAGCCTCCTGAACCTGCGATGTCAGATGGTAGAGTCGAAACTATTATCGTGCACGAGAACGCCGGACTACGCAACTGCTTGACCGCACTCCTGTTCAAGCAGGAGCGAGTGGTTCTCTTTCCGATTGGATGCGGGAAGGAGCCGTAACCGGAACGAGTTGTAAACAGCCGCCAAAGGTGGGCTGCCAAGTTGCAGGTCCAAGGGCAATCTCCGAGCATCGCCGGCGTGCCCTTTCTGCAACCCGCGACCTAAAACCTAAAACCCAACACCTAACACCCAAGACCCATCCATGGGAAACCGCTCCCCGCGAGGTTAAACTAGTCTCTTGAGCACCGGGACCCATTCTTGATCGACATTCATTGCCACATACTGCCCGAGGTTGATGACGGCCCGAAATCCTGGGAAGTATCCATTGAGATGTGCCGCATGGCCGTGGCGGATGGCATTCGTCACATCGTGGCCACTCCGCATGCCAATGAGCGCTACGCCTACGATCGCCAATACCTCACAACCCTCCTCGACGAATTGCGCACCCGCAGCGGACAAACCCTTGAATTCACCCTGGGCTGCGATTTCCATCTTTCTTATGAAAACCTCGAACGCGTGCTCGATCAGCCGCAAAATTACACGATCGGCGGGACAAACTACCTTTTGATCGAGCTGAGCAACTACAGCATCCCTCCCCAGTTGGCCGATTGTTTTCGCCGGCTTGGCGACCGCTCGCTGACCCCGATTCTCACCCATCCGGAGCGCAACCCGATCTTGCAGCAGACCCCGCAGCGCATTCTCGAGTTCGCCGATCAGGGCTGTTTGATTCAGGCCACGGCCTCTTCGCTCACCGGCTTCTGGGGTGAGCGGCCCGAGATCATCACCCGCTGGCTGCTTGAACATTCCGCCTTGCACATTCTGGCAACCGACGCGCACGACACCAAACGCCGCGTTCCAATCCTCTCGGAAGCGCGCGCTGTGGCCGCCAAAATTGT
>DATJNC010000106.1:0-13862 GCA_035508395.1 Terriglobales bacterium
TTCCTCGGACGCATGGACCTCAGCGATGCCATCGACCGCTCAGACTTCCTCTCGGAAAAGGGCAAAGGCAAGAAGGATAGCGACGAAGGAATGGAGCAGCGCCTTTTAGGCGGCTTCTCCAAAATGTTTAAGTTCCAGTATCAGCCGCTCGGTTTCTCCTGGATGATCTACGCCGATCGCAACGATTTTGACCGGCAACACTATGACTTTCACTACGCCCGCCGAGAGTTTATGGGCGACGTGCGCTGCCTGGTGTTTGACATTACGCCGAAGAGGGATGCAGGCCGCGGCCGCTTCCTGGGCCGCATCTGGGTTGAGGATCAGGATTTCAATATCGTGCGCCTGAACGGGACTTTTGTCCGACCCGCGCGCAACTCGTATTTCTTCCACATGGATGCGTGGCGGCTGAACCTGGTTCCGGGCTATTGGGTTCCTTCCTACATCTATAGCGAAGAAGGTGACTTCACCGCGGGTGCAAAGAACAAGATCGCATTCAAGGCCCAGACGCGCATGTGGGGTTATAACCTGAAGACGAATACCGCGGGCGACGAACTGACCCAGATTCGCGTCGACGCCGTGAAAGATGACACACCCGCCGCGCAGGATGCGTCTCCTCTGGCCGCCGAGCGGGAATGGCAGCAACAGGCCGAAGACAACGTGATCGAGCGCCTGGAGCGCGCCGGCTTGCTGGCGCCCGAAGGCGACGTCGATAAGATTCTGCAAACCGTCGTCAACAACATCGAGATTACCAACAATATCGAGCTGCCGCGGCCGGTGCGCACGCGCGTGCTGACCACGTCTCCGCTGGAAACATTCAGCGTGGGCAACACGATCGTTGTGAGCCGTGGGCTGATCGATGTGCTGCCCGACGAAGGCAGCCTGGCCATGGTGCTGTCGCACGAATTGGCGCATATTGTTCTGGGTCACAACCTGGGCAGCCAGTACGCTTTCAACGACCGCATGCTCTTCTCTGACGAAGGCACATTCGCCAATCTTGGCTTTAAGCACATTCCTGAAGAGGAAGCAGCGGCCGACAAAAAAGCGATCGAGATGCTGAAGGCGTCGCCTTACGCGCAGAAGCTCGACTCGGCAGGCCTTTTCCTCAAGGCGCTGCAAGCGCGCGCTCCGCAGTTGACTGCCCTGCTTCAGGCGCACCTTGGCAACAGCATGGCCGAGAATGGCACTGTGACCCGCATGGCGCAATTGGAGAACGGTGCGCCCGCGCTCGACTGGAACAAACTGGATCAGATCGCAGCCCTGCCTCTTGGAGGGCGCGTCAAACTGAATCCGTGGGATGACAAAGTCGAAATGGTAAAGGCGCAGCCGGTGGCAATCACCTCGGCGCGCGACAAGATGCCGTTTGAAGTCACGCCGTTCTTCCCGCGGCTGGCGCGCTATAACCCGGCCAACGCTCCGGCGGCAAACCCAACCTCAACCACGACCGCCGCGGCAAGTACTACTGCATCCAACTAGCTTCTCAAGCTGGAGACGACTTACAAGGTTGAAGGAAGCGCAGGCTGGAACCGGAAGCAATTCCGGCTTTCCAGCCTGTGTTATTTGGAGTCAGTTCTCAGTCGTCAGCTGGCAGTGAAAAAACACTGTCATCCCGAGCGGAGTCGTCGCGGCACGACGTGACGCGACTGCGAAGTCCAGGGACCGTGAGTTTGTGCAACTCATTTCCTGAATAGATGGGAGTAGACGAATTGGGTCGTACTGAAATACCGTTTTGCTTGTTGTCATTCCGAGCCGCCCGCAGTCGATCTTGATCGACGAGAACAGCGAGGAATCTGCTTTCCTCCGCAGCCTTTACAGCGTCTGCAACGCAGGTAATTTGCTCGGAGTCGCGTGGGCAATGCCGACCAAATACAAGCTTAGGACCCACAGAAGCGAGAGTGGCACACTCAGCAGGCATCCGTGAATCACCAGCCACGGATAAAGCTCGGCAACGACTCGAAAGAAATATAAGATGGCGACCGATATTAGAAGGATTGCGCCACAGAGCGGCGAGCAATCTGTTTCAAACACGCCGAAAATTGTAGAGCACTTTTCCCCGCTCCGTTGCGCCACCGCTCGATTCAGCAATACCAGCACCGGCAAAGCAGCAATCGAAAGATCCTGCATGTGGAAGTGGTAACTGATCAAGATGGTCGTAAGAATCGCAACCGAAAAAGCCAGGCTCGAGTCATTCTCAATTTGCCCGCGCAGGATGATCCACCCTCCCATCACCGCGACTATTACCGATAGCACGAAGATGATCGGAATAATCATTCCGATATCAAGCCACGGAGCCAGTCCCCATTGCAGCAGGCCGCGCAGGTTCGGCATATACCAAGGAATGAATCCCCAGGGCGTAAGCTCGGCCTGTCTCCTGAGCATGGAGAGGTAGTCAGAAATCATTCGCGGACCGGCCATCGCCAGCGAAATACCAACCACGGCGGCAGAACCGGCGGCAAAGCCTGCCAGAGCGCGCCATTTGCCTCTCAGGAAAAACGCGAAGAAGACGATCGCCAACGCGAGGTGCAGCTTAAAGCAGGCAAGCGCCAGTACAAATCCCGCGACCGACGGCCGGTTAGCGTCCATTGCCCGCAGCGATACAACCAGTAGCAGGAGAAAGAGGATTGAGTCCTGGCCCTGCCCAAGAGTGAAGATCACCGGGTAAAACGCCAGCAGAAAGAATGCAATCGGAATTCCGGTTCGTTGCCTCAACGCCGACGTGTAGGGTCTCAACAGCCATCCGATCAGAAATACGATGCCCACGTTAATTGCTGCCCACCCGACGATTGCCGCGCGATAGGGCAACCACGAAATCGGCCAGTAATAGAGAAGCTCGAACCCGAGATGATTGAACGGCAGTAAACCGCTGATCGCGGTCTCGGGGTAAAGCAGAGCCTGGGCGCGCTTTTGAGCTTCGAATTGATAGAGGTCGCGTCCCTCGCCTGATCGCACCATCTCGATTCCGGTCATGAAGATTCGGAAATCGCTGACCGTCGGACCGTGAGTGAAGTACCAGAACGTCTGGCGGCCACTGATCACCACCGAAACCAGACAAAAGACGGCGATCGCCCAGGTGAGAGCGCGGCGCGGACGAGGAGTCGATAGAACTTCAGGCATTTGGCGGCGCTTCTGACGATTTCAGAATACACATCCTGTCGGCAATGGAATTCCGACAGAACTTCCCTTCCCTGTATGGTGACACGCTTGACGATGCCGACGGCACTAGCGGATGAGGTAAAAGTGACGGAAGTCACTCGCTCAGCAAGACGGCGAGCCGCATTTCAAGCGGACGATGTTCTTAGAAATGCTTTCGCAGTTCCGCGAATTTCTCGACCACCAGCAATCGCTGCGAGGGCGGCGCGCTTGCCAGTTCCTCATGCTCCAGGACCCAGGTCTGGTCGTGGGGAACGAAAACCGCGTGCAGACCAGCGGCCAATGCCGGGTTGATATCGGATTTAGGGCTGTTGCCGACCATCCAGCTAGAATCGGTCGCCAGCCCATATTTTGCGATGGCGGAGCGATAAGTCGATTCGTCTTTCTCGGCCACGATCTCGACCGCCGCAAAATAATGGTTCAAGCCGGAACGTTCAACTTTACCGGCCTGCTCCGCAGGATTGCCCTTGGTCATCATGATGAGGTGATGTCGCTGGCTGAGATATTCGAGAGTCTCGGGCACACCATAAATCAGTTCGACCGGATGACCCGCAATCTGGTGCGCAAAGCTGCGAATGCGGTCATGCAATTCGGGCGTGATCGGCTCGGCCGAAAGCTTCTCGAAAGTGTCTACCAGGGAATGAGCAAAACTGTGCAGGCCATATCCATGCTTGACGATGGAATCGCGCTCCACGTCGTTCAAAACCAGCCGCACCTGCTCAGGCGTGTATTCGCGATGATTGAGGAAGGAAATAAAGCTCGCAATCGCGCGTTCGAAATAAATATTGTTCTCCCAGAGCGTGTCGTCCGCATCGATCAGCAGCGTCTGGGCGCCATTCTCACCGGGCATACATTCATGATAGCGGGAGGAAGCTACTTGCTTCTAGCTACTAGCCGCTGCCACCTGGCAAGAGTGTGATGGAAGGGTGAAGCGAACCGCCAGAGCGATGCCAAGCATCCCATATCTCCGAGGCAACCGCTCTATACCGGTCCGTGGATCCTGCGGTCTCCGCACCGAACCAGTGAACAAACTCCTCATGGACCACTTGGAGCGTATCGCTTGCGGAGAAGCATAATCGCAGCCTCGGCAGAATTGTACCGGCCTCGGCATCGTATTCGTCAGTGTTGTCTTCAAAATTGATGCCGATCGGATCGCAACGAAAAAGAAGGGCAGATACGGCGTCGAATAATTGACCGTATTCCTCTTTGAGCCGGCGCCGTTCCTCAAGGATCTTTTCGCGTGTTCTCATCGCGCCCGAACCCAAGATTTTGTTTGCTAGAAGCTCGCAGCCAGTAGCTGCTTCCCCTACACCCACTCCACTCTTGATTCCTGCGGGATGATTCCGGCTTTGTGTCCCATGTCGAGCAACCGCCGCACCGCTTCGCGGCCGTCTTCGCCGTAGTCGAGCGTGCGCTCGTTGACATACATGCCAACAAACTTGTCGGCGAGCTGGGTATCGAGATCGCGGGCAAATTGCATGGCATAGGCAAGCGCTTCTTCTCGATGATCGATTGCGTACTGGATACTCTCGCGCAAGGCCTGTGTGACGTTCGCCATGGTTTCGTGTCCCAGAGACCGCCGAATTGCGTTGCCGCCCAGGGGCAACGGCAAGCCGGTCACTCTTTGCCACCAGCGGCCAAGATCGACGATACGATGCAAACCGGACTTGTCATACGTTAACTGGCCCTCGTGGATGATCAGGCCAGCCTCGTACTTGCCCTCCAGAATCTGCGGAATGATCTGATCGAACGGAACGACCTCGACTTCAATGCCGGGAGCAAAGAGCTGCAGAGCAAGATAAGCCGTAGTGAGCTTGCCTGGGATGGCAATCGTCTTCTGCTTAATTTCAGCCTGCGTGAACGACCGCGTGGAAACAAGCATGGGTCCGTAGCCATCGCCCACGCTGCCTCCGCATGACATCAGCGCGTAATCATGCTGGATATACGGATAGGCGTGGAACGAAATCGCGGTCACGTCGTACACGCCACGCTGGGCATCGCGATTCAAGGTTTCAATATCGCAAAGCTGATGGGTAAAACGCAGGCCGGGCACCCGAACTTTATTCGTTGCCAGCCCATAAAACATGAATGCGTCGTCGGAATCCGGGCTGTGCGCCACGGTGATTTCACGAACTGGAGAAGAAACGGTCGACATAAATACGGCTCTCGGCTTTCGCTATTCGGCTCTCGCTTGTTATTTTCGCTCGGACAACCGGCGGTCAGTTCCCTTGCCTCGCATGAGTTCGTGTCTTCACAGCACTAACTCGGCCCGTTTCAAGCACGGGGTGAGACGCGCCTCTTCCATTGTGTGGCGACACCGGCCGCCAACATAATCTTGATAACTTCCGCGAACAGGAACCAGTAGAGTCCCCAACGAATCGCCTGCGCGAGTGAATGAGTCAACACAAAGAGCCAACCCAGCCCTCCCGCGAACAGTACGGTTTCACCGGCAAATCCCGCCAGAGCGGCCCATGCAAAGCGCCGAGCGGAGCGCTCATAGATCCATCCCGTGACAAACGCGACCATCGGATATGCCATCAAGAACCCGCCCGTCGCGCCGAACAACTGGGCGACGCCACCGAGCCCCGTGGGATTAAAAACTGGCAAGCCCGCCGCGCCTTCGGCTAGATAAAGCGCCAGAGCGGCAAAGCCGCGTTTCGATCCAAGAACCAGAGCGACAACCAACACGCCAAAATTCTGCAGCGTTAGCGGAACCGGTGTGAACGGCAGCGGAATAGTCACCCGCGCGCACAAAGCGACAAAAAGACTCGCACCCACCACGATGGCCGCCTGTTTCAGCCACTCTGAAGCTCGACTGGGCCCCGCTAAGACCTGTGTCGCTGTTTTCGACATGCGCTTCCTCTCATCAAAACGATCGATTATCAGGTGCGGACGGCTCCTCATCGAGCGGTTCCGATTCAAGCGGCTGAGACGTGGCTCGCTTCAACTGTCGTCGGACACGCATGAGTAGTGAAATCGCCACCGACACTACGACCGCTCCGCTAGCTGCCAGGATCAGAAACCACCAGAGCATCCGCACAACGCACTAGGATAGCAGAAGGCGACCAGAGACCCTGCACAGAAAAGAAAAGCTCATCCGCAACGATGAGCTCTTCTCTATTAATCTCGGGCAAAACAAAATAAATCAGAGGCCGGTTCGAAACCTCTTCACGTCTTAGCTCCCCTTCTTCGCCGCCTTGGCCATTTGTTTGCGCCGCATCGCAACAGTAGCGGAGACTCGCTCCAGGCGCTTGCGCGCAAGCTTCGATCCGGTGGCAACTTTCTCGATATTTGACCAGGCATCGGGATTATTCATCTTCTGCCGGAGATCCTTCAGAAAAGGTTGAATTTTTGCAAACAAAAAGAACATTTCGCCGCTGCACCCCGGCTGCAAGAACAACTCTTCATGCAATGCGCCTTGCAGCACGAGTGAGGCCGCCATATCCCAGTAGCCGCCAACCTGCCGAATCCAGTTATTTTCCTGGCTGGGAAAGGCATTGGCGAACTTAAGGAAATCGTCAGCATCCAGTGGCCAGAAATCCACCAGCCACCAGTTACGCGCCTTGCGCATCTCCGCCTCGCGGCGCAGATCGTAAAGTTGCAGCATCAACAGCCCATCCTGTGGTGTTGCCTTCTTTGCCATGCTCTCGCCTCTTTAAGTGATCAGTGTTTGTTGCTGAATTACGTTTCCAGTCGACGTAGATCTCAACTGGATTTTGCCGCCGCGCCCGTCGCGCCTTCCACCGCCCGCTCGTAATCGCACTCCTTGTTCGGACACGCGATCACGATCCCGTCTTTGCGCATGCGCTCGACGAGATATTCATGTCCGCACTTCGGACACTTCTCTGCGATCGGCTTTGCCGCTGACGTGAACTTGCACTTCGGGTAATTCGAACATCCGTAGAACGTGTTCCCCTTGCGCGCCCGCTTTTCCACCAGCTCGCCATCTTTGCACAACGGACACTTCACGCCGATGAAATTCTGCTTCACGAACTTGCAATCCGGATACCCGCTGCACGAGACAAACTCGCCATACCGCCCATGCCGCAAAATCAAATTCCGTTTGCATTGCGGACAGGTTTCGTCGAGCGGAATGTCCGGCACTTTCTTGCCTTGATCAAGCCGGCGCGTCGTCTTGCAGTCCGGATACCCCGTGCACGCCATGAACTGCCCGAACCGTCCGCGCTTCAGCACCATCACGCGTCCGCAGTTTTCACAGTACTCCTCCTGCGAAGTTTCCTGCACATCGGCCGAATCGAGATCCGGCAGATTGATCGGATTTTCCTTTGTGAACGTGCAGGAGTTCGGATCGTCTTTATCGTAAGTGCTGCACGCATAGAACGAACCGTGCTTGCCCCACTTGATGACGAGCGGCGCACCGCAGCGCTCGCATTTCTCGTCCGTGGGCTTCTCCATACGCTTGATGTTCTCCATGTGCTTCTCTGCGTATCGGAGATCTTTGGCGAACTTTTTGTAGAACTCGCCGAGCGCGTCGGTCCACTTCTCTTTGCCCTCTTCAATCTCGTCGAGTTCTTCTTCGAGCCGCGCCGTGTATTGAAAATCAAAGATGTCTTTGAAGTTGTCGACCAGAAGATCGGTCACGACCAGACCGATTTCGGTCGGAACGAACTTTCCCCCGACCTTCTGCGCATATTGGCGTTCCTGGATCGTGCCCAGGATCGTGGCATAGGTGGACGGCCGGCCAATGCCGCGCTCTTCAAGTTCTTTCACCAGCGAGGCTTCGTTATATCGCGGCGGAGGCTCAGTGAAATGCTGCTCGGGCTTCAGCGCTTTGAGTGTTAGCTTTTGCCCCGCTTCCAGCGGCGGGAGCTTGTGCTTCAACTCCTCGTCTTCGTCGTCTTTAACGTCCTTTGACTCTTCGTAGACTTTCAGGAAGCCGTCAAACTTCATCACCGATCCGGTCACGCGAAACCAGAAAATGTCGTTGCCAGATTTCGCGTCGATATCCACCGTCGTTTGGTCAAACACAGCCGGATTCATCTGCGACGCCACAAACCGCTGCCAAATCAATTTGTAGACTTTGAATTCATCTTCCTGCAGATATTGCTTGACCGTGTCCGGATGCCGCATCGCCGAGGTTGGACGAATCGCCTCGTGCGCGGCCTGCGCTTCTTTTTTCTCTTTATATGTATTCGGGGACTCCGGCAAATACTGATTCCCGTACTCGCGACCCACATATTCGCGAACTTCGGTGATCGCCTCAGGCGCGACCCGCGTGGAATCGGTTCGCATATAGGTGATCAGACCGACCAATCCTTCTTCACCTAGCTCGATTCCTTCATACAGTCTCTGCGCGATGATCATGGTTCGCTTCACGCTGAAACGCAGTTTGCGCGAGGAATCCTGTTGCAGCTTGCTGGTGGTAAACGGAGGCGTCGCATTGCGCCGCCGCTCTTTCTTGTCAACCGAACGCACCGACCATGCGGCTTTTTCGAGAGCAAACCGGATCTTCTCCGCTTCCTCTCCGGTCGGAATCTCGATCTTCTCTTCGCCCTTGCCCAGAAAACGCGCGTCAAACGCTGGAGGCTTATTTGCCGCGAGATTTGCGTCAATCGTCCAGTATTCCTTTTTCTCGAACGCTTTGATCTCGCGCTCGCGGTCGACGATCAGCCGCAGGGCGACGGTCTGCACGCGCCCAGCCGAAAGGCCGCGCCGAACCTTGTCCCACAGGAGCGGCGAAACCTGATAGCCGACGAGCCGATCGAGCACACGCCGCGCCTGCTGTGCATCCACCAGATTTCGATCAATGTCGCGCGGGTGCTCAAACGCTGCCTTCACGGCGCGCTGTGTGATTTCGTTGAACGTAACGCGCCGGATGCGCTCTTCTTCGGCCTCTTTTTTCTTTGCCGCCTTTGTTTTTTTCTTCTTCCCGTTCTCTCCCAACTCTTCGGCGAGGTGAGCGGCGATGGCTTCGCCTTCACGATCAGGGTCAGGCGCGAGGTAGATCCGGTCGGCCGAGAGCGCGAGCTTTTTCAGCTTGGCAAGAATCTTTTCCTTGCCCGGGATAACGACGTATTCGGTGCTGAACTCGTCGTCGATATCCACGCCGAGGCTGCTCTTGGGCAGATCTTTCACGTGCCCGAACGAGGCATCGACGGTGAAGCCTTTACCAAGATATTTTTGGATCGTTTTCGCCTTGGCCGGCGATTCGACAATGACTAAACCTTTCGACAATGTTCCCTCATCTTTTTTGAGCAGAATGTTATGTACTCGAAACTAGCATGATTTTGCAAATTTCGCGAAGATGCGACTCAAGTAACGAGTCTCGAGTTCCGGGCTGCGAGCAATCTTAAGCATCGTTTTTTAGCCCGGCGAAAGAGGCTTCTTAGCCCGTTGAACCTGTTGAATAAATGCAGTTAACATGCGTTGGATTGCGTCGGCGCACTCCACAAACTCGACGCGTCTCCTTTCGGCTAAGTGATCCAGATCCCGTGCCAGCAACAAATGATTTTCAAGTTCGACCGCGGATCCACGTGCAATATGTAGGAAACAGGTCAACTCGCCATCAGTTCTTCGGCCACAGCCCTCCGCAATGCTCGCTCCGATCGAAGAGGCCGATCGCCGTAACTGAGAAGTCAAGCCAAACAATTCCTCCCTCGGAAACTCCTGCGTAGCCCGATAGATCACGACAGTCAATTGGTGAGCTTTTGTCCAAACCTTCAAAGCCTTGAAATCGTGCACAAGTACGCGCTGTGATTGCTCGAGACTCGCAGCTCGTGACGCGGAACTCGTTCGCTAGAAGCTTTTTACAAAATTCTTCCCCGGCAGCTGCCGCACCTTGCCGTTCAGTTCCAGCTCGAACAGCGCAGCAAAAATTTCGGAAGAAGACATTTCGTTTTCCAGCATTTCCACCAGCTCATCAATGTGGGTCGACTGGTCTGGCTTCAGCAGCTTCAGCAGCTTCTGTTCGTGAGGCGATCCGATTTCGTCCGGGAATAGAGATGCAGTCGAGGTTTCCGCGGATTCATGTTGAACCGATTGCAACGCGACCTGGATGTCCGTAGGTAGTTCTTCCCAAACGTCTTCCCACGTCGCCACCAGCTTCGCTCCCTGCTTGATCAGCGTGTTCGGCCCCCAGGAATTCTTGTTCGTCACATTGCCCGGAACTGCATACACGTCGCGATTCTGTTCTAGCGCGCAGCGCGAGGTGATCCGGGTGCCGCTGTATTCTGCTGCCTCCACCACCAGCACGCCTGCCGACATGCCGCTGATGATGCGGTTGCGGATCGGAAAATTCTGCGGCGTGGGCGAGGTTCCAACCGGAAACTCAGAAATCAGCGCTCCTCCCAGCGCAAGAATTTGTTCACTCAACCGCGTGTTTTCCTTGGGATACGAAATATCGATTCCAGTGCCCAAGACGGCGATGGTCTTGCCTTTCGCCGCGATCGCACCACGATGCGAAGCAGTATCGATTCCGCGCGCCAGCCCACTAATAATGACCAGCCCACGCGACGCCAGATCGGTCGCCAGTCGCTCGGCCATGCCCGTACCGTACGGGGTAGGATGACGCGTCCCCACCATCGCAATCCCCGGCTGCGACAACAATGCCACGTCTCCCTTCACAAAAAGGACCACCGGCGGATCGTAGACTTCCTTCAAGCGTGCCGGATATTCGGGATCACTGAGCGAAATAATTCTGGCTTTGGCCACGGCAGCTTTTGCCAACTCATCCTGCGCCAGCTCCAGCGACTTGCCCGTGGCTATCGCTTGCGCTGAGACCGCGCGCATGCCCGTTGCTTCCAGCTCCGTCAGGCTGGCCTGAAAAATCTTCTCCGCCCTGCCGAAATGCTCGACCAGTTTTCGTGTTCGCGAGGGGCCGAGTCCCTCGGTTAAAGCCAGTGCGAGCCAGTAAGTGGCTTCGCGTGACGTGGAATTCACGCCCGTCATAGCGGCTGTAGACATAGTCGTCGAAGCTAGTGCTCTCTTCGTCCACTGTCAATGATGCCGCGCACATCGCTTTTGGTAGAATTCGCAAAGTGATGAGCCGGTTACGGATCTCGGCTATTTCCTACCTCAACACCGTTCCCCTGATGTGGGACTTTGAGCACGCAGATGCGGGCTCGGACTACGACATTTCTTACACCATTCCATCCGCCTGCGCCCGTGCGCTGGCCGCCGACGAGGCTGACATCGGGATCATTCCTGCCGCTGCATACACCACCATTCCCAATCTCGCGATCATTCCCGACGTGGCCATCGCGGCTCGCCGCGCGGTCCGGTCGATCTTGCTGGTGAGCAAGATGCCACTGGAGCGCGTGGGCACCGTCGCGCTCGACGCATCTTCTTTAACCTCCGCCGCGTTGGCGAAAATTATGTTCGCAAAATGGCTTGGCGGACCCCGATCGTACCTGCCAATGGAGCCCCATGTCGATCAGATGCTCGCGGCTTGCGATGCTGCGCTTGTTATCGGGAACCCTGCGTTACAGGTCGATCGCAGCCGCTACGCGACTCTCGACCTCGCCGAGGAATGGACTGCCCGCACCGGCAAGTCATTTGTGTTCGCTTTCTGGGCAATTCGAAAGCAATCTGTCGCCGGTCACAATGCGAAACAAATTTCTGACACTTTTCAGAAATCTCGCGACCATGGTCTCCTCCCGGAAAATCTCGAAACGATCGCCCAGAAATGGGCTCCTCAACTCGGGCTCACCACCGAGACGGTTCGAACCTATCTCGTCAGCAACATCCATTACTATCTCGACCCACCCTGCCTCGAAGGCCTACGTCTTTTTTACCAATATGCGGCCGAAATCGGCGCGCTTCCCCCCCCTCCTCAACTAGATTTCCTCTAATTGCCGATTACAAAACCGCGAATCTTTACAGGGAATTGCAGGCGCGAGTGCATCTGAGTGCAGCAATCTGGACTCTAAAGAGCATGCGACCCGCCGAGTTGGCCAGCTTCGCTGCGAAGAAAGGCTTGCTCCATTGGTGGATCAGCCTGGGAGGTCCGAGTCTTATACTGATCGGCCTGATCGATAATTCGGTGATTCCTCTGCCCGGCAGCACCGATGTCTTGACGGTTGTACTGGCCGCGCACCACCGCGAGCCCTGGATTTATTACGCAGCCCTGGCTACGGTTGGAGCGGTTCTCGGCGGCTATATCACCTACAACATGGCCCGCAAAACCGGCAAAGAGACACTCGAAAAGCGCTTTTCCAAAAAGAAGGTCGACAAAGTTTATGCCATGTTTGAAAAGTGGGGTTTCGCAGGCGTAGCCATTCCCGCAATGTTGCCACCCCCGTTCCCCATCGTCCCCATGCTCCTGGCCGCCGGTGCGCTGCAGTATCCGACGCGAAAGTTTCTGGCGGCTTTGTCGGTCGGCCGCGGCGCCCGTTACACGATCCTGGCTTTTCTGGGCGCGCACTACGGACGGCACGTAGTCAGCTT
Source organism: Terriglobales bacterium (assembly GCA_035508395.1). GTDB lineage: Bacteria > Acidobacteriota > Terriglobia > Terriglobales > Acidobacteriaceae > Acidiflorens. The sequence continues at coordinate 12,553 of DATJNC010000106.1, forward strand.
CTTCATGCGCTACTACAAACCGACCTTGATCGTTCTGATTGCGCTGGCTGCAATCGGCGGACTTTTTGCCCTCTATGCGTATTGGCGTGGCCGCAAGACGGGAGGGGCGAAACGCAAAACGACCTCGCCGCGAGCGACGCGGGTTGGTCACGGCGCAGTTTGAGACTGCCCCAAGAGCCTCGAAATTTCCCTTGCGACTTGGCGAATCCTTTGCGTCCTTTGCGGTTAAGGTCTTCTTGTCCGTGAGACGGAGACACCACTCTCGCTTTTCCAGCTACAATAAAGGTTTCCTCTGGGGTGACGATGTCCCTGACCAAACAACAAGCTCTCGATATGTTCCAGTCCGACGACCTGATCGGGATCGGTATGGAAGCCGATGCGGTTCGCCGGCGGCTGCATCCCGAGGGCGTGGTCACCTACATCATCGACCGCAACATTAATTACACGAACTTCTGCACCGAGTACTGCACCTTTTGCGCGTTCTATCGTCCGCTGAAGGGCGACCCGGCCCGAGTAAAAGAAGGCTACATCCTCGATTACGACACGATTTACGAGAAGATTCGCGAGACCGTCGAACTTGGCGGCACCGGCGTGCTGATGCAGGGCGGCCTGCATCCCGATCTCAAAATCGACTGGCACGAGAAGATGCTGCGCGGAATCAAACAGCGCTTCCCCAAAGTGCATCTGCACTGCTACTCAGCATCCGAGATTCTTGCGATTGCCGAATACAGCAATCTGAGCGTGCGCGACACAATCGTACGCCTGCGCGATGCGGGTCTCGATTCCATTCCCGGTGGCGGCGCGGAGATTCTCGACGATGAAGTACGTCATCGCGTCGCGCGCCTGAAGTGCCTCACGAACGACTGGCTGCTCGTCCATCGCACCGCGCACGAACTCGGCATGCGCACCACCGCAACGATGATGTTCGGCGTGGGCGAATCCTTCGAGCATCGCGTCAATCACTTCGAGGCCATCTATCGCCTGCAGGAAGAAACCGGCGGCTTCACTGCATTTATTCCCTGGAGCTTTCAGCCGGCCAACACCGCGCTGGGCGGACGCAAGTGGGACGAAGCGACCGCAGTTGAGTATCTGAAAGTCCTCGCCATCTCGCGCATCTATCTTTCGAATTTTCTCAACGTTCAATCGAGCTGGGTCACGCAGGGATTGAAAGTCTGTCAAATGGGTCTTCGCTTCGGCGGCAATGACGTCGGCTCGGTGATGCTCGAAGAAAACGTGGTGCGCGCCGCCGGCGTCACCAATTGCACCACCGAAGAAGAACTCCGCCGCATCATCCGCGACGCCGGATTCCG
>DATJNC010000107.1:0-36516 GCA_035508395.1 Terriglobales bacterium
TTCGGCGAGCACGGACTGGGGGCCGATGCCGATCTTTTCGAGCACGGGCACGACAATGCCTTCTTTATCTTCGACGAGAGCGGCGAGCACGTGCACGGGCAGCAATTCAGGATTGCCATGCTCGGAAGCGAGTTCGTTGGCTCGCTGGATAGCCTCTTGAGCTTTTACTGTGAATTTGTCCCATCGGATGGGCATGGGAAACTCCTAACTTCTAATTTGGTAATTGATGCGATGTCTTGCGAACAATTTTGACTCAAACCAATTGTCACTCAAACAAAGAGGCCGGAGCAAAGCCCCGGCCTAAAATGGTTTTGCTGAAAGCTGACCGCTGATGGCTGCCTTACGCCGCGCTCTTGGCTGGCTTGCTCTCGATCGTCTTCGGGCTGGCCTGGGCTGACCCGACATTGATCTTGATCTGCTTCGGCTTGGCTTCTTCGCGCTTCGCGAGCTGAATCTTCAGCACGCCCTTGTCGTAGTTGGCCTGGACATTCTCGGGGTCGACCGTTTGGGGCAAAGTGAAGGTGCGGGTGAAGCTGCCGTACTGACGCTCCACGCGGCGGAAATTCTCTTCTTTCTCTTCCTTTTCGAACTTGCGCTCGCCGTGCACGGTCAGAGTGTTGTTCTCCACACGAACATCGATGTCCTTCTCGTCGATGCCGGGCACTTCGATATTCAGGTTGATGTGGTGCTCGTCCTCATAAACATCAACGGGCGGAGCAAAGGTCGTTGTGGTGAGGGCCTCTTCCTGGCCACCTTGCGAGTCACGGAACAAACGGTTCATGCGGTCCTGCAGGGTGACGAATTCGCGGAACGGATCCCAACGGGTAATCAGTGTCATGGTGCTAAATCCTCCTACTTGAAAATCTGTTGTTGTTGAATCGGGGAGCGCGATTACTCCCCCGGCTATCATTAGCGTACATTAATAATAAAAGTTTAGTGTCATATTGTCAAGTATTTAATCCATACTTTTCACTTGCTTACAGAAAGGATGAGGCACTTCAGGTACACGGTTTCCGGTACGTTTAGCAGCATTGGATGGTCTTTGGACTGTCCGCGGTGCTCAAGAACGCGAAGATATCTGTGGACATCGCGAGCCGCCTCGGAGACTACCTCGACAAAGTCGCTGGCGCTGACGTGAAAGGAACAGGAACAGGTGACCAGAATTCCACCGGGCTTGAGCATCTTGAGCACACGTAGATTCAATTCCTTGTAGCCGCTCAGAGCCTTGGCCAGATCGCGCTTGGTTTTGGCGAAAGCGGGCGGATCAAGGACGATGATGTCGTAGCGCCGCCCGGCGGCAGCATAGTCGCGCAGAAGATCGAAGGCGTTGGCCTCGATCCACTCGATCTCTTTTCCGTTTAGAAGCTGACTGTTCAATGCGGCGTTCTTTTCGGCCATTTCAAGGGCCGGGCGAGAACTGTCGACTCCGGTCACGTTCGAACAAATCGGAGCTAGATGGAGGGCGAAGCCTCCCTGGTAGCAGAAGACGTCGAGCCCATCGCCGTGGCCATAACGGGCGGCAGCGGCATAGTTTTCCCGCTGGTCGAGGAAGGCTCCGGTCTTCTGGCCTTCGAAGCCGGCGTAGTGAAACAAGATGCCGGCCGTTACATCATTCTTTCGCCCCTCCGGGGCTTGGCTTTGTTCCACGCTCCTACCCACGGCTTGCGCCGTGGGCTGCACTCTTGCGCCGCCCCGGGGCTGTTGAACGTCAGAGCCTCGTTTGTCCCCCACCCGGTCGGAACCATTCATTGTGATGATTGTCGAACTCTTCTTGCCCCAGAGCAGGCCGGATTGGCGGGGCGCGAGGTGTTCGAGGTCGCGGACGCGAGGATCGACGCGCTCGACAATTCCAGCAGGATGGAATTCTTCAACCAGAGTTTCGACGATGGCCCCGCGGATGGGTTCGGCATCCATGGCCTGCGTCAGGATCTGGATCGAGAGAACGTCGTTGTATCGGTCGATGATCAATCCAGGGAGGAAGTCGGCTTCGCTGAAGACGACGCGATACGCATTCGTATCAGAAACAATCTGCTTTCGATAGGCAATCGCTTCGCGGATTCGCTGCGAGACGAGGGCGGGCAGGTCGTCGACCTCGTCGCGGCCGATCATGCGAATCGCGATTTGTGAGGAGGAACTGTATAACGCAGTGCCGAGGAATTTTCCACGCGGGTCGAAAACGCGAACGAGAGCGCCGGGCGGGATTTCGGCTGGGGAAATGTCGGAGCGGTAAACCCATGGGTGTCCTGACTTGATGCGGGCGAGGCCGCGGGGGGAGAGAATGACGGCGGGCGAGTTTTTTTCGGCCAGCGCCGTGGATTTTGTCGGCATGAGGGAATGTTACATGCGCGGGGATTGCAGAAGTAAGAAGTCAGAATGCAGAAGTCATCGGAACGCCTGAAGCTGCGCATACAGACCCGCGAAACCGAAAGTGCAAGTGGCCGATGCTGGCGGCAGGGGTCCTTCGACTCCGCCGGGACTTCACAAAGTGAAGTCTCGGCTTCGCCCGGGATGACATGTCTAATAAGAAGGAGAAGACTCCGCGACTTTTCATGGGCTATGAAGAACCAGGTCCCTCGGCTCGCCTCTTGGTCGCTGCGCTTCCGCTCGCCGGGGATGACGGAGTAGAGACTTTGCAGGCTACGCTCGCATGGGCAGCTCTCCGCCGCGGCGTTTGTGGGTAGATCCAACCGGATACATGCTCGCTGTCACGGCGCCGGTCATCACCTTCTTGAATGCGATTTGGAACTGTTCCATGTCGCTGGCGGTTCCGACGGTGATGCGCACATAGGTCGGCCATACTGGCCAGATGCGGCCCACGTGGACGTGCTGCGCCGCCATGGCTTCAATGGCTTCCTTGCCGGGACGCTTGGTGTCGAGCATGAAACAGTTGGATTGCGATGGAACATAAGAGTATCCGTTGCGATCGAGCCACGCGAAGGTGCTGGAGCGGATCTCGGTGTTAATACGCTTACGCTCCGGAATGAGCTGTGGATCTTTCAAGCTGGCAGAGGCCGCGACCAGAGCCGGGATCGGCATGGCGTTCCATCCCAGATGAAGTTCCATGCTGTCAATCAGATCAGGGCGTGCGAACATCGCGCCACAGCGCAGGCCGGCCATGCCGTAGATCTTCGAGAAAGTTCGAAGCACGACAACGTCTTTATCGGCCTTGACCAGATCAAGCGCTGAAGTCGTATCGGCAAAATGGATATAGGCTTCGTCGACGAGAACAACCGAGCCGTTGGGCTTGTGGTCGACCAGGTATTCAATATCGGAATGGCTGGTGACCGTGCCTGTGGGGTTATTGGGAGTGCAAATGTAGAAGACGCCGGCATTCGGGGCGGCAGCAAGCATAGCGCGCACATCGTGCGAATAGTCTTTGGCCAGCGGCACCTTGACGACGTGGGAGTGAACGCTTTCGGCGGCATGGAATCCGGCCTCGTAGCCGGGATCGGCGGCCACGTAGCTGCGCTCGGGCGAGGTGAAGGCAGCAACGGTGTGATGGAGCGGCTCGCTCGATCCGGGATAGACGTGGACATAGTCGGACTTGATGTCTTCAGACCGGGCAAGCTGTTCGGTGAGCTCGTCAGTGAGCCAAAAGGAATACCGGCCGCATTCTGGAGCGATGTTCGCGATCGCCTGGCGGGCGGCGGCGCAAGGGCCAAGTGGGTTCTCATTGGCGTCGATCACCACGCCATCGTGGAAGCCACCGGCGGCAGGACGGGCGGCAAAGGCAAGCATGGGCTCAGTGGCAACGCGAAAGGCAAGCGCGGCGGATGCGGCAGCGGACATGCCCAGGAAGGAACGGCGGGAAGCAGGAAAGGTAGGGACGTTCATGTCACCCCTCGTGGGCGACATCTTACCATTTCGCGGGAAAAATCGAGCCGGCAGATTCTCGATCGCCCGCCCTACATTTTTTCATCCCAGGCTCAAATCCGCCAGCAAAGCACGGAAAAGCACTCAATCTTTACCCTAGCCGACTTCAACCTGCACGTTGGCAAGGCCTCCACCAATCTCATCTTTGTCAGTCTTCGTGCCCTTGGCTACTGACCATGCGATCGCGAGCGCAACGACCAGCAATGCCGAGGCAAGATACCACGGCGCACCCGGCATCAGGTGTTGAGGCGCGATGAAGAAGGCGAAGGTCCAGGCAAAGATCTGCGGCCCGATGATCATAGCGATTCCGCGCAGGGAGGCGATGGCACCCTGGAGTTCTCCTTGCTCGGAGGCGGAGACACGCTGGGTCATGAGATTCTGCGAGGTTGGCGTAGCGAGCGACCAGAGCGCATTGACGACGATCGCGGCAAAAATCATCCAGCTGGAGTGAGCCCAGCCATACATGGCGAAACCGATCGCGGCGAACGCAAGGCCAGTCAGGAGTGAGCGTCGCTCCCCAAGACGAGCCACAATCGGACCAACGAGGACGGCGGAACAAATAATCTGGCACACACCGACGACAGCAAGACCCATGCCCACCATGCGCTGATCCCAATTGAATCGGTACATGACGTATAGGATCCAGACGGTAAGGTAAACCTCGTGGGCCACGTATCCGAAAAAATTGACGGCGGCGAGGCCGACAAGCTCCGTATGCGAGCGCAACAACTTAAGTGCGCCGACCGGGTTGGCGCTTTTCCAACGGAAGCGCGGCTGTCGCTTTTCAGGAGCGAGAGACTCGGGCAAAACGAAGAGGCCATAGCAGGCATTGAGAAGGCTGCCGGCTGCCGCAACCCAGAAGGGCAATCGCGGATTGTGCTGGCCGAGCCATCCCCCGACGGCCGGGCCGATAACGAAGCCCAATCCAAAAGCCGCGCCCAGCAGGCCAAAAGACTTGGAACGTCTCTCGGGAGTCGTCACGTCGCTGATGTAGGCCGTAGCGGTCGAGATGCTGGAAGCGCTTACGCCGGCGAGGACTCGTCCGAGGAAAAGCCAGCGCACCGAAGGCGCGAGCGCCATGATGACATAGTCAAAGGCAAGCCCGAAGTTCGAGAGCAAAACCACTGGACGGCGCCCGAAGCAATCCGAAAGCATGCCGAGCACGGGAGAAAAGACGAACTGCATCAGCGCAAACGTCGTCACGAACAGTCCCAGATATTCGGTGGCGCGGGCTGTATTGCCGCCGAGGAAGTCGGAAATAAGTTTCGGCAACGTCGGAGCAGCAACACCGAACGCCAGCATGTCGAGCAGCACGGTCACGAAGATGAAGCCCAGAGCGGCGTGACGTTTCGTGGACATAGAGACCTCTCTTACTTCCGTGAAACCGGCCTTGCCAAGACCGTCTTCGGCGAAGCGGATTTCTTAACCACCGCTTTCCTGGCGCCGGCGCGCATGGCCAGTTCATCAAGTGTTCCAATCCAGAGATCGACAGCTCGATCGATGCGGGAGCGATCGTGCGTGGCACAGTAGTCGAGCATGAAGCCGCGAAATCCGGCAATGGCTACCGTGGCGAACGCGCGAGCCTGCGCCTGCGAGGCTCCCTTGCGAATCATCGGCTCCGAGAGAAACGTGAGCCAATCTTCGGATGAGGAGCTGAGGAAATTTCCGAAGAGTTCAGGATTGCGTAAAGCAAGAACGTAGGTTTCGAGGGAGAGACGAAACGTCGTTTCCGCCTGGGGCGCACTCGCTTGCTGCCAAACGGCACGGCACGCATCCGAGGGATTTTCGTATCGTTTCTCCTGCAACTTGGCAAATCCGGCGCGCTGCAGTTCGCGCAAACGCTTGACAGCCTGGGCAAGCAAGGCTTCTTTAGAACCGAAATAATAAAGAAGCCCACGCGGGCTGGAACCGACCGCCTTCGCCAGGGGGCGAAGCGAAAGTTTAGCCACTCCGTTCTTGACCAGATACCCCACAATCGCGTCCAGCAATTCCGCGGGCCGGTGTTCGTCGGCCAACCTCACCATGGGCAAAGCCTAGCATAAGTGAAACATCTGTTTCAAGTATGAGACGGCGATACCGGGGGTCAAGCACCGGGCTTCTTGGACTTGAAATTCCGGGCTTGAAAGACCCCTATTTCAGGTCCGTTGGCGAGCTTCCCGCTTTTCGAGAATTTGCTGAGAGAGCCGAAAGCTCAGAACCTGGTGCTAGCTGGCCGCCGACTGCTGCGCCGGTTCCGACGAGTGAGGCTTGTGCGCTCCGCTATGCTCGCGCTGAGCCGCGCGCAAATCGGCATGAAGAACATCAAGTGTGCTGCTCGGCATCTCCGAGCCCCACTCGAGCATTTCTTCCTCTTCCCAGTGGCCGTTCAGCCGGACCGCCGAATCGGTGAAATCTTCGGGAAATGCCTGGTGGTAGTTGCCTTCGCGATTGAGCACGTCTCCAAGCTGGCGCCCGGAGTGCATGTCATAGATGATGCGGCTCGCCGTGCCCCCGCCATTGGTGAAAACAATCAGAACTTCGCCTGCATCGCCATAATCAGGCCGGTAGAACCATGCTTGAGAGGCATCCGCTTTCGGCCGAGGGCGACGCCGGGTGTGTGCCGGTTCCGCGGTCTGCGTCTTGGGCTCGTTCGCCAAATCAAAGTACAGAACGCGCTGGCATGAGTCACAGAAGACGAGCTGCTCTCCGTTGCGAACCTCGTTGTAGGTTTGAGGCCGCAACATCACCTGGCATCCCATGCACTTCTGGTCACGTACCTCAGCGAGCCCGCTACCGCGGAACTTCATCACCCGTTCGTAGCGGCGCAACAGATCGGCATCGATTCCCTGCCGCAGCCCATCGCGCTTGGCATTCCATTCGCTGAGCTTCTTTTCGTCTTCGGCAGTAACGCGTCGCGCCGCTTCCTTTTCTGTCTCGACTTCCGCCGTTTCCGCCTTTAGCTCGGCTTCGGCGGCTTTCACTGCCTTTTCGCGGGCCTCCACGTTCACCATCACCTCGAGGATGCGGTCCTCATTGATACGGATCTCCTGCTCGGCGAATTGAATTTCGTGGAGCAAAGCCTTGTATTGTTCGTTGGTTTTTACGTCGAGGGATTGGTCGCGATACTTGGAAATTTTGCCCTGCAGGTCTTGAATCGCGGCTTCAAACTTCTTTCGGTTGGCTTCGTCAGCTTTGGCCGCCGCTCGCGCCTTTTCGAGCTGAGACTTGGTTCCGGCCAGCTTTTGCTCGATGGCGCCGATGCGTTTGGGGAGTTCGGCGATCTCCTCTTTCAATTTGCGGATCTCCTGATCCGCCACCTGGAGTTCGAGCAGTTTTTCTATGTCAGGAAGCATCGTGCATCGAGGGTACATCTTGATTTTATCATGCTTACAACGACGCTCTCCAAAGCAGGTGAAGGGCACGCCGTCACCGCGATCGTCATTGATTTTCGCCGGGCATGGGATGACGGGCTTCATCTGCATGCGCCACAAGCTGTTGATAAACGGCGCGGGGGACGTGGGAATCCCAGTAACCGGCGGTTTTGGCGAAGCCCACGATTCCAAAGAAGAGCAGGGCGATTCCAGCCGCCATCGCCCAGACAGGAATTCTGTGAGCGCGAGACTTGCGTCCCGCAATGTTTGGCAGGGCGAGACTCAGAGTGTTTTTCGCCGGGCATACAGCAACACATTCGAGGCAACCCGTGCACTCGGCCGATTTGATGGTAACGAACTCGTCGACTCGGAGACCCGAGGGACACGCCTTCGCGCACTTGGCACAGTCAATGCAACCTTCTACGTCGCGCCTGATGCGCGCGGGACTGAGAAACGAGACCATTCCAAGCAGCGCGCCGTAAGGACAAAGGTAGCGACACCAGAAATTCTGGATCAAGACCGACGCGACAACCAGAATTCCCAGCACGATCGCGGCCATTTCTCCCATGTGACGGAAGAAATTCAGCATTTTTACATCGGCGATGACCCCGTAGGGACTGCTCATGAAAGCGCGGAGCTCGTCAGCGCCCATCGAATTCACAGCCCAGACGAAAAAACCGAGCAAGAGGTATTTCAGACTGCACACGCTGAGATCGAACCGGCGCGGCAAATGAAAGTTTCGACCAAAAAGGCTGCGGCCGGCACGCCACAGGTACTCGGAAATCGTTCCAACGGGACACAACCAACTGCAAAATGCCTTGCGAAACAAAAATGAGATTGACAGAAACGTAATCAGAAGAAACATTGCCGCTGGGTGCAGAGCTGGCACGCGGCGCGACAGGACAAAATAGCGCAGGTTCATCAGGCCCGCAATTGGAAGCCAGCCCTCCACCCCAGCCGGACGGTCGAAGGAGGTCGGTCGACCGCCCGGCTCAAATTGGCAGACCCAAAAATAGAACAGAACCCCGATCCATAGGTTGAGCAGCAGGAAAGCAATCTGAAAACTGCGCCGTGTGATCTGTGAATACTCACGCTCGGTACGGCGAATCAGCTTCTTCTTCGCCTGGAGTCCCGCTTTGCAATGAGCCGGAAATGCAGAGCACCCTTTGTCAGCTAGATTCGGCGAATCCTGTCCGAGTTCGAGCTGTACTTGCGCTGGCATACTTTCCTGATTCTGCTGGGTCATTAGGACTGAGTTTAGAAAGCCAGGTCACAGGTCGCTGTGACTCTTGTCACAGAAGCCCATGTTTGCCGGCGGCTCCCGCGCCATGGGCTTCATTTTTGGAATCTTGTGATAAACCTTATTGTTTGGCCTTTCACACCATAATCTTTCTTTTCTGTGCCGGAACGCTTGGGGGGGCGCTCAATGCCGTGGCGGGCGGTGGCAGTTTCATTGCATTCCCGGCGTTGCTCTTCACCGGCGTAGCACCGATTGCAGCGAACGCAACTAACACGGTCGCCCTTTGGGTGGGCGTCACGGCGAGCTCGCGTGCGTATCGCAAGCACCTTGATTTATCGCGGCGCGTGATGGTCCCGCTTGCCGTCACCAGCATCATTGGCGGAATTGCCGGCGCCTATTTGCTGCTCCATACGCCGGCCCAAACGTTCTTAAAGGTATTGCCCTGGCTCATGCTGGGCGCGACGCTCCTTTTCGTGTTCGGCGGGAAACTGGCGCGCTCCAGCGAGGGCCTGGCTCGAGACATTTCGACCTCGTCTCTAGTGATCGCCTCTGCCTTTGAATTGGTCGTCTCTGTCTACGGAGGCTATTTCGGAGGAGGGGTGGGCATCCTCAACCTGGCAATGCTGGCCGCAATCGGCATGACCGACATTCACGCCATGAATGCGCTGAAAGTTGTGCTGGGCGGGATCATCAACGGCGTGGCCGTCGTGACCTTTATCCTCAAGGGAGCCGTTGTTTGGAAACAAGGCACCGTGATGATTCTTGGCGCGATGTTGGGCGGTTTTTTTGGCGCCCATTACGCGCAAAAGCTTCCGCCAATCTGGATCCGATGCTTTGTTATTCTCGTGGGAACAGGAATGACGATCTATTTCTTCTTGACTGCCTACGCGACCCGCCACTGACGCCCACGTTCTTCCGCAACGAACGCCGTGTTTTATCCCCTGGTTTTCGCCACGTCGCGATACGACGGTCCTCATTTCAATTGCCCAGACCCTAGTAGCTTTCGGTTATGGACAACGCACACCAAACAACCTAAAACCTTGCGATCGGTTGGGTGAGCTTCCCAAAAAATTGAAGAGTTTTGTCCGGAGGATCTTTGATCAAAAGGCGAATGTGCGCATGTCTGGTGGCCTTAGCAGGAATGGCAGGTTTTTCAGCACAGGCACAGGGGGGCGCCTCTGAATTTTTCTCCAGTTGGGAAGACCGTGTGCGCGACACACTGTCACAACAGCCATCGTGGCCGATTCCCCTCGTAACAGCATCGTCGGGGCTGTTGCAAGTGGCACGCACCGACTTCGTGCGCCAGATTGCCCCGGCGGGCACGGACACTTGGAACTACGACAACAGCAAGGGAATCAACGTCGTCCCATGGTACAGGGTAGAGTTTGATGTGCTGGCTCCGCCCTACATTCAGCACAACTCCACCGCAAAGGATGGCGCCGGCGACTTCTCAATGCTTTTGAAGTACCGGCTTGCGGCGGGCAATGAAAGCCACGGTAACTATTCGGTGAGCTTTGCCGTGACTGGCAGCCTGCCCACGGGCAGCTACAAGAATGGGAGCCTGGCTGCCACGATCACCCCCACGCTGTGCGCAGGCAAAGGTTTTGGACGATTCGATGTGCAGACTGGTATCGGTGCCGTGTTACCCGCTAGCAATACCACGCAACTCGGACGGCCGGTCGTGTGGAATAGCGTTGGGCAGTATCACCTGTTCAAATGGTTTTGGCCCGAGATCGAGAGCAATGCCACCTTTTATCACGGCGGTCCTAACGATGGCCGCCCCCAGAACTTCCTTACACCCGGACTGGTATTAAGCAAGTTCAAGCTGCAACAGGAAGCCCGAAATCGCCTCGCTCTTGTATTCGGTGGAGGGATGCAGATCGCAACAACGCGCTTTCACGCGTACAATCACGGGCTGGTAATCACCTCGCGAATGCTGTTTTGAAGGCCCGAGTTCATTGCCCTGACTTTGGTAATCTGCCGGTTGAATACCGCGGGTGCCATACTGGCGAGGAATATGCCAGCCACCCCGAGCTTGGGAAAAGCGCAACGAGGCAAGCGCGTCCGCCTCGCTGGCTCCGTTCTTGCCGTCGTACTGCTGGAAAGTGGAAGGCAAATCCGCGCACGCCTGAACCAGCTCTCCATTAATGGCGGCCTGCTTTCGCTTGACAATCCGCTTGACGAGGGCATCCGTGTCACTGTGATCTTTCACCTTGGACTTACCAGCATTCGCGGCCGCGCTCAAATGCTGTTTCCGATGTGGGCGACACAAGGCTGCCTGCAGCCCTTCCGATTTCTGGAATTGAGCGAAGAATCTCACGGCGCATTGAACCATGAACTGGAAGGCCTGGTGCGCGCCGGCGCTCCTCAGGAAGAAGAAGAATCCGAGTAGACTGCCTCCCTCGGTACGCCTGATGTTGCCGCCGATAAGATCTGCTCGAGTGAATACTTCTGTAATTCTCCGACTCTTTCAATCGTAATGTCAGGCTTCGGATAGCGCGCCACCTCGGTCGTATCGAGCGCGTAGTGGCCTTGACGAGGGAAAATCGTGGTCACGCGCGGACCCCAATGCTTTTTGATCGCCGCCAGCAGCCTCACTTTATCGTCAACCATGACGTAATGCTTGGCCGGATATTTTTCTTCCGCGTCGGCCAGTTCCATTTCCTTATGCACATAGATGAGCACGTGGCCTTCGAACGCGTCGAAGAGCCCGGAGCGATCGATCTTGCGGGGCTGAAAAACCACATCGCCGTCACTGAGGATTACAGGCATGCCCAAACACCGCGCATGCTCCACCGCATCGAGAGACTCGGGAAATAGCCGGTTGGCGAAAGGATAGTTCACCATGAAGTACGAGACCTCCAGCAGTTTCGGGTCGCGTGGGTTCTCGATGCGATAGCGTTGGAGCGCTCCCAGATAATCGGCGTAACCGAGTTCGCCACGCAGCTGTTCAAAAAGCTCCCAGTAGCGCCGGTTGCTAGCCTCCCCCACCTTTTTTTGCAGGTGCTTCTGCAAATCCTGAGCTACACGGTCGTTGTCGACCAATGTGTTATCAACGTCGAAAAAGAAGACGGTTCTGGAGTTGGCCTGTTCACGGTTCACACAATCTCCCCAAGCTGATGCGATGCGCAACCCGCTCTGATGCGCAACTCGCTCTTATGATGCCAAATTTACGTTATGACCCTCCACAGCGCGGTCGGTGGCCGCATTGTTAATGTAATGTTAATTTTACGCCGCGAATAAATCTGTGGAAATGCTGTGGAGTCTATTGTGTCTCCCTATAGCGGTGTAGTAAAAATCCTCTTCGACCCGGCAACAAAGACCCTCGATTGTAATCATCATGAACCTCGATTCCAGAGTTTTCCAGGAGCCTCCTGTGGAACACGTCGATCCAGTCATTCTCCGACGCTTTGATACGCGTTCGAGCCGACCGTGCGAATTCTGTAAGGAGCTTGATCCGCAGTTCCCTGCGCGTCAGCCGCTCGACCAGATGGTTGTTTCCAGTCGTAAGGCGGTTGCATCATCGCACATCACCGAGGACGGCTACGTCCGTCATCGCATTCTGGAACTGAGAAAAATTACCGCCCGCATGCCACTCAACGCCGCCTGACGAGCTTGAGACTGGCCTTCCTGGCCTGTTCGTAACCCTCCGGCGATTTTTTCTTCGCAATTTTGCTCCCCGCCTGAGTTCTAATAAGAAGGAGATAGGTCTACTCACGTTTCGGGGGCCCCAGGTGCCGGCCAAGATTCGCCTCTGTCAGGTTCGCGTTGAGAACGTTCAATATAGCTTTGGCTTGGGGTTGATGTTGAGTTGGTTGCTGCTGGCGCAACCACCGTTGTTGTCAGCCCAAACGGCGGGTGCCGCGGGCAGCGGTACCAACCAAACGACCTTGAATGATCGGCCTTCTCTTTCAACGTCGGTCCACAGTTCATCGAACTCCCGCAATATACATGGATCTCAGGCCGGGGTCGATCGGGCAGGGTTCAGCGGAAAACCCTCTCCCGTGAAACCTGCCCAGAACTTTCGCGTAAGCCCATCGAACTTGTCGAGCTTCGGCCCCGGCGGGTATTCGAACGTCTTACAGCCCTTCTTGGGCAATGCCGATTGGCTTGGAAACTCATTTCTTCCATCATCCCCTTCACATCCACACATCCGGCCCCCATGGGCGGAACGGCATCACCGCAAGGACGACCTCCTCGCCATTCCTGTGTTCGTTCCCTTCGCACCCGGAGTGTACGACGACAGCGAAGCCAATCCGGACTCCTCTGCGGAGGCACAATTTTCCGATACTGACGAGATGAACGACGAGGAGGCACCCGAGGACGCATCGGAGCAGATCGCTCCCGAGGTGCCACCAGATCCGGTCGTGGTTCAACCCGCCACGGTACTCGTCTTCAAGGATGGTCATCGTTCCGATGTGGTCAACTATGCCATCGTGGGCGATACCCTATTCGATTTCGCCGACGGACTCACCCGCAAAATACAGCTGGCCACCATTGATCTGGCAGCGACTCAGAAGGCGAACGAGGCCATTGGGGTCGACTTCAAACTCCCGCCTGCTTCCAGTCGGTGATTTTGCGACTTTTACCAGTCTCCTAAAGTTGCTTCCGGGCCGCTGCTGTTACCACGATTCTCAATAGTTCACCCTTGACACGATTTCCATGGCTATGGATACTTATTCATGTAAGTGGATTTTTATTCATGTCGAAAACAGCCCGCCAAAGAGCGATTCTGGAACTCCTCGATGATGGCCCCATCGAGAGTCAGGAAGCCTTACAGCAAATTCTCGAACGTAAGGGGTTCGACGTCGGACAGGCAACGCTTTCGCGCGACATCCATGAACTCAAGCTGGTCAAAGGAGCAGAAGGGTACCGGCGGGCAGCCGAAACTGCGGCCTCTGAAGGCGTTCTGCCTTCGGTCATGCACCTTGCCCACCAGTTCGTGGTCGAAATTCACCAGGCGCAGAACATGCTCGTGGTGAAAACCACGGTGGGTAGCGCCCAGCCGGTGGCTGCGGCATTTGACGCTTCGCATTGGCCTGAGGTCGTGGGGACAATCGCCGGCGATGACACTGTGCTTGTGATTGCAAGCGACAAGAGGAAGGCCCAGGCACTGGCACGGCGCATTCGGGAGCTTGCTTAGCAATTTGCCAGTCGTCAGCTCTGGGGCAAACCTGAGCCGATGAGAGTTCGATTGCTAGGAACGGGGAACCCATTGCGAACATCGAATATTCAGAGCGGATTTTCGAATGAGCAGTGATGGAAATCCGCTATTGCAGTTTTAAAAACGGAGTGAAAGAAGAGAAAAATGAGAACAGAGCCCATGCCAATCGCTGGCCCCGGTCACATGCTGGCCGAGCAGATAGCGCCACGCGATCTGGTTTCCGTTCACGATCTTGAACCACATGAGATTCGCGAGCTGTTCAATCTAACCTCGATGCTCAAACAGCGGCCAGCGGATTTTCGCGGAGTTCTGGCCGGCAAGCAGATGGTGATGTTTTTCGAGAAGCCGTCGCTGCGCACGCGTCTGACGTTCGAAGCTGGAATGGACAGCATGGGCGGAAGCACGTTTTTTGTCGATCAGACAGGCAGCCGGTTGACGGCGCGTGAATCGCTGTACGACATCGCCCACAACCTGGAACGCTGGATCGACATCATAGTGCTGCGCACCTTCGCCCATGCCACGGTCGAAGAAATGGCGACCTATGCTGGCGTGCCAGTAATCAATGCACTCAGCGAACTCGAACATCCATGCCAGGCGCTGGCCGATTTCTTCACCCTGCAGGAACACTTTGGCGATCTCTCGAAAATTCACTTTGCCTACGTCGGCGACGGCAACAATATGGCTCACTCCTTGCTGTTGGCGGGCGCCTCAGTCGGTGCAAAGGTTTCGATCGCCACGCCCGAGCGCTATGGCCTCAGCCCAGTGATCCTGACCATGGCGCAGGCGATTGCGGAAGAAACGAAAGCCACACTGCGGATCATGACCGATCCGCGGAAAGCGGTGAAGGGCGCCGATGCTGTGTACACCGACGCATGGGCAAGCATGGGGCATGAGAGCGAAGCGCAGGAGCGACAGATGGTTTTCGCGCCGTATCAGGTGAATGCCGCGCTCATGCAGCTCGCGGCTCCTCATGCGCGGTTCATGCATTGTTTGCCGGCGCATCGTGGATGCGAGGTAACCGATCAGGTCATCGATTCCTTGAACTCGGTCGTTTTTGATCAGGCGGAGAATCGTCTGCACATCCAAAAGGCCATTCTGGTGTGGCTGCTACGGGGCGGGGTTCCGCGCTTCTATCATCCCACCGAGTCAAAATCGGGCTCAATTTATCCAGCAAGGAGTGGGCATGCCTAAAGAAAAAATCGTTCTCGCCTATTCGGGAGGACTTGATACTTCCATTATTATTCCCTGGCTCAAGGAGAACTATCCGTTCGAGGTGATCGCAATGGTCGCCGACGTAGGTCAGGGAGATGACGTTGAGGCCGTCGTCGACAAGGCCTATAAGACCGGCGCGAACAAGGTTGTCGTCAAAGATCTGCGCGAGGAATTCCTGACTGAGTATGTCTGGCCGGCGCTCAAAGCAAGCGCGGTGTATGAGAACAAATATCTGCTGGGCACGTCGCTGGCGCGGCCGGTGATTGCGAAGCATCAGGTGGAAGTTGCGCTGCGGGAAGGCGCGACCGCAGTTAGCCATGGATGCACCGGCAAGGGCAACGATCAAGTGCGCTTCGAGATGGCGTATCAGGCGCTCTCTCCTGAGCTGAAAGTTATCGCGCCGTGGCGCGAATGGGATTTAAAATCGCGTGAGGATTGCCTTGACTATGCCGAGAAACGTGGCATTCCGGTGACTGCAAGCCGAGAAAAGATTCACAGCCGCGACCGCAACCTGTGGCACCTGAGTCATGAGGGCGGGGAGTTGGAAGATGCGGGCAACGCTCCGTTTGCTTCGACGTGGCAGTTGACGCGTTCGCCGCAGGAAGCTCCAGATAAAGAAGAGAAGGTTGAAATCGGATTTGAAAAGGGTGTGCCGGTTTCGGTGGGGGGACAAAGTCTCGACCCTGTCTCGCTGCTCGAATTGCTGAACGAGATCGGCGGGCGCAACGGAGTTGGCCGAGTCGATCTGGTGGAGAACCGCTTTGTCGGCATGAAATCGCGTGGATGTTACGAGACTCCAGGCGGAACGTTGCTGATTGCGGCGCACAATGAACTCGAGGCGTTATGCCTCGACCGTGAGGTGGCGCACTTTAAGCAGCACATCGGGTTGAGGTATGCCGAGCTGGTTTACTTTGGCTTCTGGTTCACGCCGCTGCGCGAAGCGCTCGACTCTTTTGTCGAGACAACGCAGCAGAATGTGACCGGGTCGGTGACGCTCTCGCTGTACAAGGGCAACGTGAGCGTCGTGAGCCGTAAGTCTCCAAACTCTCTTTACCGCACCGATCTTTCTTCGTTCACTATGGGCGCAGGGTATGATCAGAAAGATGCGGAGGGCTTCATCCGCATCCTGGGATTGCCTTCGCGATGCCGCGCGCAAGCGGAACAGAATCGAAATGAACCGAGCCTGCACGGGGCGTCAAAGTAAAACACATGCCTGAGCGCCAAATGCCGAAAGCCGAGAGCCGACGATGAAGATGTGGTCCGGCCGCTTCCGGCAGCCGCTCGACCCAGCATTCGAAAAATGGCAGCGGTCGTTTCCTTACGACAAACGGCTGCTGCCTTTTGAATTGGCGGCCAGCCGGGCGCACGCGCGTGCTCTCGAACATGCGGGAGTGCTTGGGGCCGAAGAGCTGAGCGAAATTCTCGACGGTCTCAATCAGATCGCGCAGCACGCCCAATTTTCCGCCGAGTTTCTCAACGATCCCGAAGCTGAAGACGTTCACCACTTTGTTGAAAAGAAACTCGCTGCGCTGATTGGCGAATCGGGCTACAAGCTGCACGCGGGGCGCAGCCGAAACGAACAGATCGCAACTGACCTTCGCTTGTTTGTCCGCGCAGCGATCGATGACCTTCAAAATCTACTGGCCGATTTTGTCGAGGTGATCCTCGCTCGCGCCGAGTCGGCGGGGTCAGCCGCCATGCCAGGCTTCACGCATTTACAGCCTGCCGAGCCGGTCCTCGTTGCGCATTGGCTGCTCGCCTATGCGGAAATGTTTCTGCGCGACTCCTCTCGCTTGGCCGATTGCCGCAAGCGCGCGAATCTTTGTCCGCTCGGTTCGGGTGCGATCGCAGGAGCCACGCTCGCGCTCGATCGCCAAGCCATCGCCGCGGAGCTCGGATTTGACGACATCACCGCGAATAGCATCGATGCAACCAGCGACCGCGACTTTGCGCTCGAATTCGTCCAGGCTCTTTCGCTTCTTTCCTTGCATCTGAGCCGCTGGGCGGAAGAGACGATTCTGTTTTCGACTCCGGCGTACGAATTTATCGAGTTGCCGGAAGCGTATTCGACCGGTTCGAGCGCGATGCCACAGAAGAAGAATCCGGATTTGCTTGAACTGGTACGCGGAAAAGCGGCGCGGGTGGGGGGATGCGCGACGGCGCTGGAAACGGCGGTGAAGGGCTTGCCACTCGCCTACAACAAAGACCTGCAGGAGACGCAGGAGCCGCTGTTCGAAGCAGCGGACACGGTCGCTGCAATATTGCCGCTGGTCACGGGATGGATGCGCGCTGTCGAATTCAACTTCGATAAGATGCACGAGGCCGCGCAATCGAACTTCATGAATGCGTGGGCGGCGGCGGCCTATCTGGTCGAGCGCGGAGTGGCTTCGCGCCAGTCTCACGAAGCGGTCGGCAAAGCGGTGCAGCTGTGCCTGGAGCGCAAATGCAATTTGCAGGATCTTCCATTGGCTGATCTCAAGGCGATCCACCCGGCTTTTGATGCCGATCTACCGGCGCGACTCGAACTCGCTGAAGTCCTCGCCATCCACGACGTCCCCGGAGGCACGGCACCGCAGCGCGTGCGACGAGCGTTGCAAAGTGCGAAAGAACGCGCGCAGGCACTGCGTTCCCGCGAAGCAGTTGCCGCAAGATAGCCCAAGGTGGCTCAGCCCTTGTCCCTTCCTTTGGTCCTTTCGCTGGGCGCTACGCATCCAATGTGTTATCTGCTTTTTAGTCATTAGGAGTCATTGCCCTGATCGGACGAATTGCCTTTCTCTCGCTTTTTCTCGGACTCATTTATCTTGCGCAGCGTTTCTGGTTTGTGCGGGCGTGGAAGTGGATTGAAACCATTGGCGAGGCATCATTGCGCGCGGGCTTGCAGATTGCGCTGATTGCCGCGGCTGTTGCTCTGTTTGCCGCGTTTTTTGATCCACTTGCCGGGCATGTCGTCTCGCGTATCTCATTGGGCAAAAGCCTGATTACATTTTCGCGGATCTGGGTGGTCACATCTTTCTTCGCATTTGCCGCCGTGCAATTCGTGGGAGCGATTGAGTGGATCACCATGGCCGCTGCCCATTGGCGATCAAGCGCTGCGGCCGCGAACTTCGATCCTTCGCGGCGGACGTTGTTTCATTATGCGGCTGTTCTGGCCGGTGGGCTTCCTTTTGTCGCGGCGACGTATGGTTTTGCGGCGGGGCGCCTGCGCTACACGATTGAACGCGTGGATGTTCCGATTGCGAATCTTCCTCCGGAACTCGATGGCTTGCGCATTGCGCAGTTGAGCGACATTCATATTGGCGACTACATGCCCCCGCACGAAATTGCACGCGCGGTCGAGATGGCCAATGAGTTGGGGCCCGATCTTTCGGTCGTGACGGGAGATTTCGTCTCGAGCGAGGGCGATCCGCTAGATGCATGCATCAACGAACTCGCCAAACTGCGTGCCCCGCTGGGGGTTTGGGGATGCAACGGGAATCATGAAATCTACGCCGGAGTGGAAGACCAGGCCGAGCGGCTCTTTCAGGAAAAAGGTATGCGGTTGCTGCGGGCACGGAATCAGGAGATCGAACACAAGGGCGGCCGCTTTAATTTGATCGGCGTGGATTATCAGCGCGACCACATGGTCTCGGGCGAGCGCACCGGCCTCATGCTCCAGGAAATCGAGCATCTTATCCGGCGCGATATGCCGAATATCCTAATGTCGCACAATCCAAATTCATTTCCGCGTGCCGCCGCGTTGGGGATTGAACTGAGCCTCGCTGGCCATACGCACGGGGGGCAAGTGAAAGTCGAGATCGTCGATCATAGCGTGAGCCCGGCGCGGTTGATCTCGCCGTTTGTTGCGGGACTCTACAAGTTGCCGATGGCGCAGTCTTCAGCCAACAGCCATCAGCTTTCAGAAAAGGCTTATGACGCTGGCAGACTGGGTTCCCGCTCTAACCCACAAAGCGCGACGTCAGCATCGGGCACCCTCGGTTCGGTCCGTACAGACGGAACCTTAAAAGCTGCGCTGTACGTGAACCGCGGCCTGGGGACCTTTGGCTTCCCCGTACGTCTGGGCGCCCCTCCTGAGATCACACTGCTGACACTCCGGCGAGCCTGAAACGACACCTTCCATCCGGGCCGAGAGTCGCCGAACGTGGTATAATTGTCCGTCAAGAACAGCAAGGTAAGTGCATTTAAATACAATGGTTTACAGGCCGACAATCGGCTTGGACAGGCATGAGGCCGTCTCCCGATTTGGTTTTGCTGAGAACTGAGAATTAACTACTGAGAACTGTTTCCCAATGGCTGACGATCAGAATCCTGAACTTCCTTTGACTCCTCCCGGCGGCGACGGACCCCAAGGCCCCGGCGCGCTCAACATTCAGCCAGTCAATATCGAAGAAGAGATGCGGAAGTCGTATCTCGACTATTCCCTCTCGGTGATTATCGGGCGCGCGCTGCCCGATGTGCGTGACGGGCTGAAGCCGGTGCACCGCCGCATTCTTTACACCATGCAGCAGATGGGCCTGGCGCCGGGACGACCGACACGTAAGTGCGCTCGCATCGTCGGGGATGTGATGGGCAAGTACCATCCACATGGAAATTTGGCGGTGTATGACGCATTGGTGCGATTGGCACAGCCGTTTGCCATGCGCGCTCCTTTGGTGGATGGGCAGGGGAATTTTGGCTCAGTGGATGGCGATCCTCCGGCGGCCGATCGGTACACCGAAGCGCGCCTCGCACGGGTCTCCACTGCTCTGCTCGAAGATCTCGACAAAGAAGCGGTTGATTTTTATCCCAACTACGACAACACTGAAACGCAGCCTGCCGTTCTGCCCGCGCGTTTTCCGAATTTGCTGGTAAACGGATCCGATGGAATCGCCGTCGGCATGGCGACCAAGATTCCTCCGCACAACCTCGCCGAAATCATCGACGCGACGATCACGCTGGTCAACAATCCCAACGCGCAACTGGCGGAGTTGCTGAAATTTGTGCAGGGTCCCGATTTTCCGACGGCCGGCATCATTCACGGCCGCGCAGGAATTTTTGAAGCTTACAGAACCGGCCGTGGACGATTCCAGATGCGCGCTCGCGCCGCCATTGAAAATCTAACCAAGGAAAAACAGGCCATCATCGTCACCGAGATCCCCTACCAGGTGAACAAGCGCTACCTCATCGAGCGCATGGCCGAGTTGGTCAATAACAAGACCATCGACGACATTTCTGACCTGCGCGACGAGAGCGATCGCAGCGGCATGCGCATTGTGATCGAGCTGAAGCGCGGCGCTGAGCCACAGATCGTGCTCAATCAGCTGTTCAAGCACACGCAAATGCAGGAAGGCTTCTCCATGATCCTGCTCGCCGTGGTCAATGGACAGCCAAAGGAAATGGGGCTGATCCAGGCGCTACAGCACTTCATCGATCACCGCGTCGATGTGGTGCGGCGGCGAACTGCATATTTGCTTTCCAAAGCCCGCGACCGCGAGCACATTTTAGAAGGCTATCTCACAGCGCTCGATCACCTCGATAACGTTATTACGATTATTCGCGCCAGCGCCAACCGCGCCGATGCTCGCGAAAATTTGGTCGCATATTTTGGCGGCAAGAAGATCGACATCAACACCGAAGGTCGCGCGCCGAAGCTGCCGCCAGACAAGCCCTTCACCGCGAAGCAGGCGGATGCGATCCTCGAGCTGCAACTGCATCGCCTGACCAAGCTCTCGATCGACGAGATCAACAAAGAACTGGGCACCACGCGCGAGAACATCGCCGAATACGAGGGCATTCTGGGTTCTGAAAAGAAGCTGCGCGGCGTGATCATCAAAGAACTCGAAGAAGTAAAGAAACTTTACGGCGACGCGCGCCGCACGCAGATCGAAGACGAAGCGGCCGAAATCGTTCTCGAAGACCTGATCGCCGACGAGCAGGTTGCGGTCACGGTCAGCCACTCCGGCTACATGAAGCGCACGCCGATTTCGACCTATCGCATGCAGCGTCGCGGAGGCACGGGCCGCACCGGCATGAAGACGCGCGACGAGGATTTCGTCGAGCATCTGTTCATCGCGTCGACGCATGCCTACATCTTGATCTTTACCAACACCGGCCGGGTTTACTGGCTGAAGGTTTACGAACTGCCCGATCTGAACGCGGCGGGCAAAGGCAAACACATTGGCAACCTCGTCGGCCTGCAGACCGGGGAAACCGTACGCACCATGCTTGCGGTTCGCAACCTGGAAGAGGCAGGCCGCTACATCTTCTTCGCCACGCGCAACGGCACGGTAAAGAAAACTGAGCTGAAGGATTTCTCACATGTCATGTCACGCGGCATTATCGCCATCGGCATCGATGAGGGCGACGAGCTTGTTGCTGCCACGTTGACCGACGGCGAGCAGATCGTCTTCCTCGCCTCGCATGATGGACAAGCGATCCGTTTCGACGAGTCGGACGTGCGTTCTATGGGACGTCCGGCCTATGGTGTGCGCGGAATGAACCTCGACAAGGGGGATTACATCGTCGGGATGGCGACCACGCCGAAAGATGCGAAGCAGGCTGAGGCCGCTGCCGAGAGGATTAAAGCCGAGGCCGGAGTCGAAGCAACCGCAACCGATGAAACCTTGCCGATCAAGGGCTCGCTTATTCTATCGGTCACAGAAAACGGCTATGGCAAACGCACTCTAGCGGACGAATATCGCCTCCAGGGTCGCGGCGGCTCAGGCGTCATCAATGTCAAGACGACCGAGCGCAATGGCAAAGTCGTTTCCATCGCACAAGTCACCGAAGAATCCGAGGTCATGCTGATCAGTCAATACGGCAAGATCATCCGCATGGATTCGAACACAATCCGCGAATCAGGGCGCGCCGCACAGGGCGTGCGCTTGCTCTCGCTCGAACCGGGAGACCGCGTGGCCGCTGCCGTCGTAATCGCTCCGGAAGAAGAGAATGGGAACGGGACGCTGATACAGTAACGGCAGTCGTTCATTCTTGGTCCTTCGCCGTCCAAAAGAAATGTATTCGCGCGGGCATTTGTGCTCGCGCCTTTTTTTTCATCTTCGCGATTCTGATGTCGACGCCCGCTTTACCTTGTTTCTCTGCCAAATCGCTAAGGCGAGATGGTAGACTCTCGCGGATGATCTACCGCACCCGCTTGCCGAGGCCGGAGCTTTCACGCTTTATCGAGACGCTCTGGTATTACGAAGATCTTGACCACGGCCACACAAAGGAAAAGCTCCTGCCCGACGCCAGCATGGAGCTGATCATCGATCTGGGCGACGGCCCAAAGAAGCTCTACCACAACTCGAACCTCGATCGATACTCGGAGTTTAATCACTGCTGGGTCAGCGGGTTCCAACGTCGATACATTGTCCTCGGGGTTGAGCGCGGCGCCTCGATGATGGGTGTGCACTTTCGAACCGGAGGTGCAGCGCCTTTTTTCAACTTCCCGCTTTCAGAGCTTTCAGGCAATGTTGTCGAACTCGTCCTGATTTGGAAGCGCGAGATACTCGCGTTGAGAGAACAGTTGTTGGAGGCTCCAACTCCCGACCTGAAGTTCGATCTGCTCGAATCTTTTCTGATCGCGAAAGCAAGAAACAGCCTTTATCCGGATCATGCAATTTCTGACGCATTGAGAATGCTGCGCAACTGGCCCGTTTTGCCGCTGAAAGACCTGGCCTCGCGGCTTGGGCTGACTCACAAGCAAATGCTGACGCGCTTTGATTGCCGCGTCGGAGTGACTCCAAAGCTGACGTCGCGTATATTTCGATTTCAAAGGGCGGTCGCAGCGACGGCAAAAACAGCAATAACTCCAGACTGGTCAGACCTCGCCGTGGAATGCGGATACTATGACCAGTCGCATCTGATTCACGAATTCCAGGAGCTTGCCGGTCTTACTCCCAGCGAGTATTTTCGCGACCGCACCCAATTTCCTCTCTATGTTGCCCTCGACTGAGGGAAATTTCTTACAATACATCCTCGGCGGCATCGGGCATCTTCAACGGGCAAGTAATTTCTCTGGGAGGATACGATGCCCCATCTCAATTGGCTGGCCATTTTGGCAGCGGGAATTTCAGCATTCGCTATTGGCAGCCTCTGGTATTCACCAGTTGCATTCGGCCGCCTATGGATGTCAGCCAACAACTTCACGCAGGAAGACCTGAATCGCGGAAATCTCGCTAAGATTTTCGGCCTCTCGTTTGTCTTCGCCTTTGTCATGTCGGCGAACCTCGCTGCTTTTCTCGCCGATTCGAAAACCACCGCCGCTTGGGGCGCGACAGCCGGTTTTCTAGCCGGCTTCGGCTGGGTCACTCTAAGCCTTGCGACGGTCGCACTGTTTGAAAGGCGCTCGTGGAAGTACATCCTGGTCAACGGCGGCTACATGACCGTCTCGTTCACCGTG
Organism: Terriglobales bacterium; assembly: GCA_035508395.1. Taxonomy (GTDB): domain Bacteria; phylum Acidobacteriota; class Terriglobia; order Terriglobales; family Acidobacteriaceae; genus Acidiflorens. Next base: position 23,217 of record DATJNC010000107.1, read on the forward strand.
ATGGGATTGATCCTCGGGGCATGGCGCTGATATCTCACCTCCGCTTTCTTGAGGTTTTATTCTTAAGCTGGCCGCGCTTCAATCACCCCACTGTCCATCCCATTAAATGGCAAGATCTGGGTGACCTCGAAATGAGCCCGACCAAACAGCTCTCGCCATTCCTTCTCTGTGCGCTCGCGGCCTCCGGGCATAAGCAACATTTCAATGTCGATCCATTTCGCCGGAGTCGGCGCCGAATCCTCGCGTACAATGCTTTCGACCACGAGTAGACGTCCGTCTTTCTTCCCTTCGAGAGCGCGCCGCACATGGCCGAGAATCTTTAGCGCAGCTTCATCGGCCCAGTCATGAAGAATGTGCTGCATGTAATAGGCATCAGCGCCACGCGGAATTTCCTGGAAGAAATCGCCGGCGATAGTCTGGCAGCGGTCATCCAGCTTCAGCGAGCAGATGTGGCAGTTCGCCTCCTGAATGACGTTCGGCAAGTCGAAGAGAATTCCTTTCATCTTCGAATACTTGCTCAACACTTCGCACAAAATCGCGCCGTGTCCTCCCGCGATATCCATGAGGACGTTGATTGCAGAGAAATCATAATTTTCAAGCAGTGCCGGCGCGATCTGCCGGCTGAAGCCCGTCATCGCCGTGTTGAAATCGTAGGCGACCTCGGAATCACCGAAGATAGCTTCGAAACATGACTGGCCGCACACTTTTTCGACCGCAGGCTGGCCGGTCCGGATCGAGTGCGCCATCTCCGACCACACTTTGAAGTGGAATGGATTGCTCACCCATAGCACCATGCTTCGCATCGAACCGGGCACGTCACTGCGCAGCAGGTCCGAGACCGAAGTCAGTGCGAACGTCTTCCCTGGCAATTCAGCGAAGACTCCGACGCTCGCCAGCAATCGCATCACGCGATAAAGCGCATCAGGATTGTTGTTGGTTTTCGCCGCGATTTCTGAAACCGGCAGCGGGCCATTCGCCAAAACATCGGGAACGCCCATTCTCACGATCGGCTGCAACGCAGCCGTGAACGCCATGCCGGAAGCAAGCTGCATCAAGCGCTCGGCGTCTTGCGCTTGAGGTCGCAGGACTGTTGCGGTCTCTAATGTCGCCATAGTTTCTCCTGAGAAATGTAACCAATACGAACGACGTTGCCCCATAACAACGACGCTCACCCACAACAAGGAACATACGATAGCACGACCGTGATCGGTCTCGATCTTCAGTAGGTCTTCGCAACTCTCCCACGACACGATCACTAGACGACGATTGCAAGACAAGAAAAGGTCTACATCCTTGCCACCGGTATTACTCCAGTCACTTCCCCGTCATCTTCGCGGTCGTCTATTGTTTACTATAGAGATATGGTCCTCCCGTGTGTGTAGGCGCGGCCGCTGAATACTGCCGAGCGAACGTTTGTGCATAACGTCGTCAACGAGAAACCGGAACCCGCATACCAGAAACTGCTCGGCTCGCCCATTCGCGAGTTGGGGCTGAAGCTCGAAGGTTCGCCTATTGAGCGCTTCGTCCAGCAGCTCTACCGCGAACTCGAAGCGAAGGGTCTCCCCAAGTTTCATCCGGCCTGCTACTTGACCGATGAATGGGGATGTCCATCGGGCGAACCGATCATCGGCATTCCGTTTTATCTCGCTGACGCGGCGCTTTCGCAGCTCGAGAAAGAAACCCACGACCTCGAAGATGCACGCGAAATCATGATGTATCTGCGGCACGAAGCCGGACATGCATTTGTCTATGCCTACAAACTCCACAACACGCCGGCGTGGAAGCAGGTCTTTGGCCCATTCCGTCGTCCCTATCGCGACAACTATCGGCCGGTTCCATTTTCGCGCGACTACGTGCGGCATTTGCCAGGATGGTACGCGCAGAAACATCCGGATGAAGACTTCGCCGAAACCTTTGCCGTGTGGCTGACGCCCCGCTCAAACTGGCGCAAACGATATCGGGGCTGGCCTGCGATGGCAAAGCTACTCTTCCTCGACCGGGTTGCGCGCAGGCTAGGCAAGACCGATCCGGCACGACGGCGCGGAATCACAGATGTGACCGTCGCTGAGATGGAAACGACAGTCGCAGAGTTTTACCAGAGAAATGGGCGCGAAGAGGTAGCTGTAACTGAACTCACGCCGGATACCGATCTTCGCGATCTCTTTCCGGTTTCGAAACGCAAGAAGACGGCAATCACGGCAAGTGAATTTTTGCACCAGCATCGCAAGCCGCTGATCGACAAAGTGGCACAGTGGACGGGAGCACAACGTCCTTTGATCAAGACACTGATTGACAGCATCGAAAAGCGCGCAGGAGAACTCGACTTGCGTGCCGACAAAAATCGCAATGCAGAGCATCTGGCCGAAGTCACCGCCTATGCCACCGCGCTTGCTATGACATATGTAGCGAAAGGGAAGTTTATACAGCCATGAAAAAAGGTGTTAGCTGTTGGTTCTTAGGCGCTAGGAATTTCGAGATGAACCGCGGGTTCCCTAATAGCTAAGACCTAACAACTAAGACCTGCCGATTCCAAATGGGTGGGCAGCTCGCCCTCTGAGAAGGTGTTCATGATTGGAGCCAAAATGAAAATCGCGTTGCTTTACGACGTGTGGAACGAAGATCCGGTCGCTGCCGCTGCCAAAGAAGAGGCCTCTTCGAACGGCAACGGCCGCAAACCGCACAAGCCGGTCAAGAAGGCGAAGAAAGCAAAGACCGACCGCGAGGAGATCTTCGAAGCGCTGCAGAAACTTGGTCACGAGCCTACCTACTTCGAACTCGACGGCCGCCCGCAGTCACTACACTCGCTGGCCAAGTGCGATGTCGATCTCATTTTCAATCTCACCGAGTCCTTCGACGGCGACGATACCAAAGAAATGAACGTCGTCGCCTACATCGACCTGCTTGGTTTGCGCTTTACCGGCGCCGGCCCACACTCGATTTTCATGTCGCAAGACAAAGCCATTGCCAAAAAGATCTTCGCCTTTCATGGAATCAAGACCCCGTTTTTTGCTACCTCGTATCGTGGGCGCATCGACCACGCCCACGACATTTCTTTTCCTTTGATCGTGAAACCGGCGTGGGAAGATGGATCGATCGGCATCGATGCAGGATCAGTCGTCAGGAACGTTAAGGAAATGATGGAACGGATCGAATACATTCAGGATGAATTTGATTCTCCGGCCCTCATCGAGGAATACATCGAAGGTCGCGAAATTTACGCGGGCATCCTCGGAAGCTACGAACGCGCGCAGGTGCTGCCGCTCGTCGAACTCGATTTGTCAAAACTGCCCGAAGGCACCCCAAAAATCGCGAGTTATGACGTCAAGTTCGAAAAGAACACCGAAGCCTATAAGCTGACCAAATCATCGATCGCCGACAATCTCGACGACGAAACTCGCCAGCGGTTGTCCGACACCGCGCTTGCCGCCTATCGCGCCCTCAAACTGCGCGATTACGGACGCATCGACATGCGCCTCGCTCCCAATGGCGACGTCTATGTCATCGAAGCGAATCCGAATCCCTGGCTTGCCAGCCGCCAGGAATTTGCCATGGCCGCGAAGGCGTCGGGCCTCTCCTATACCGAGACGATAGGCACCATTGTCGACTTAGCCATGAGCCGTTATCTGAACGCCTCGATGGCAGCCGCCGCCGCCATGCACTGAGTAACTCGCCACCAATCTCACCTGCCTCACCTGGGGGCATGATGGCGCGCACTAAGATGAGGGACAACAATCACTGAGCATCCTGACATCCAGTGCTACTACAATTGGAACGCGAAGTCTCGATCTTCAGCACAATCACCTATAAGTTATCGCTCGCAAGAATAGCGGCGAAACTATCACCGTCTCTGGTGACCGGAATCACGGTAATTACGCGTCCTCTAGGTTCCTAATGGAATTGGCTCGTGAGATCCCCCGAAACGAGTTGAAGTGAGTATTACGGTGTGGCCTGCTGCGATTTCGTAGCTGGCGAGGACAATCGCGCCAAGAAGCAACGAGTGCACTTCGCCGGCTACTTAGGGAGGTGCCCGATGAAAAAATACTTTCTTCTTCCCCTCACGCTGTTACTTGCCCTTTGTTTTCAAGCCGCAGCCCAGATCGGAGTCAATCAACCCGGAATAAAGCAGCGACGCCCTCTGCCGCCAGAGTACGGCCGCGTCGTGATCGGCCAGAACGTCGATAACCCACAACTCTCACCCGTCGTATTCGAGCACTGGATCCACCGCAGCATGTTCACCTGCCGTGTCTGCCATGTCGACATTGGCTTCGCGATGAAGGCCAATGGCTCGGGCATCACACCCTCCGACATTCAGCGCGGATATTATTGCGGCGCCTGTCACAACGGACGCATGGTCCATGCTGATAAAGCCGTCTTTGCCGGGTGCAGTCTGCACGAAACGGTGGCCGACCAAGAGCGTTGCGACCGCTGCCACTCCTACGGCAAAGTGGCGAAGAGCGACTACAACTTTGCGCGCTTCAGCGCCAACCTTCCTAAGGAGCGATTCGGCAACGGCATCGACTGGGAGAAAGCCGAGGTTCAAGGCTTGATTCAGTCGACCGACTTCGTCGAAGGCATTTCGGTCCGGCGCACGTCCCTCGCCGTGCAGAAGGACTTCGCGCTGAACCCGAAGGTTGAATCAATGCCCGACATCATCTTCTCTCACAAGAAGCATACCGTCTGGAACGGTTGCGAACTCTGCCACCCAGAGATCTTCTTTGGCGTGAAGCGGGGTATGACCAAATACACGATGGTCGATATCTTCCAGGGCCGCTCCTGCGGAGCCTGCCACAGTACCGTGGCGTTCCCGACCATGGACTGCCAGCGCTGCCATTCCAGACCTGTTCAGCAATAACGGAGGAATTGCGATGAGGAAGCTCGCAATATTCGTGTCGGTGCTGGCCTTTCTCGTTCCGGGACGGCCATGGGTAGCGGCTCAGTCTCAACCCCAGGCTCCTGCGAACAGCGCGGAACAGCAAGCATTCCTGCGCGAGTTTAACGACGCATGTTCGCAAACTCAGGATGCCATGCTGCTGACAAAGGATGAACTGAAAGATCTGGTGAGGCGCTGTGACGCGCTGGTTCCGAGATTGACTAAGCTCGATGACACCCAGCGCAAGGTCTACAAGCGCCGGCTCGAACAGTGCAGGGGGCTGTTTGCTTATGTCCTCGACACGAAGAAGGATTCGGACAAGTAGCTTTGGAGCAGCAGTCATTGTGCTGCTCTGCGGAATATTCCTCGCGGTAACGATGATTCAGGGCCAGCAGGTGTTTTTGCAGGCCGTTCCACCCGAAGACCAATTTGGTGATGTGACATTGAATCAGCGCGTCACCCCCGACAATGGGCCCGTTGTTTTCAACCATTGGCTTCATCGCTCCAAGTTCACGTGCCGCGTTTGTCACGTGGATGTTGGATTTGCAATGATGGCGAATGGAACTGGCATCAGCGCGAAGACGAATCAGGAAGGCTTCTATTGTGGAGCGTGCCACGACGGTAAGCGTCAGTTCGGTAATGTGACGATGTTCGGCTCTTGCCGGCTCGACGGTGTGGCGAAAACGGATTCCACTTGTTCGCGCTGCCACCTTTCATCGAAAACAACGCGTAAATATTCTTACAAGGAGTTCACGGCGAAGTTGCCAAAGGCTCGTTATGGCGTGGATTGGATGGCGGCCGAGAACACCGGCATGGTGAAGCCGATCGACATCGTCGAAGGCATCAGTATCCCCAAAGAGCGGATCAGGAACCGCACTGAGCTAGCCATTCGCCCGCAGGTTGAGTGGTTCACCGGAATTCACTTTTCTCACGAGTTGCATTCCAAATGGAACAGCTGCGAACTTTGCCATCCGGACATCTTTCCCACTCAGAAAGACCGCCCGGCGAGTATCACGATGTATCAGATCGCGAATGGCAGATTTTGCGGTGCATGCCACGTCAAGGTCGCCTTCCCGGTGAACGGCTGCAACCAATGCCACGCCAATGGGCCGAGGTGGGTTTCCGGTCCAGGATGGGTGATGTGAGGTTCGCGTGGGTGGCTCGTAAGGGCCGAGATCGGACAGGATCCTGAGCCACCCATCCAGGGTTGAAAATCCAAGTGCTCTAAAACAAGTTCCACAGATACTGGTTGTAGACCTCGTGGTGGAACTGCACCTCTGACGGCTTGACGATTGTGCCCAGCAGGCGCGGGCAGCGGTCCGCTGCTCCCTGCTTAAGGTCAGCGTAGCGGCCCTTCACGTCTTCTCCCAGCAGTTCCGTGGTCCACTCGGATTTCTGGAAGTTCTCAATCGCCGTGTAGATATTGTCAGGCAAGTACCGTTGTTTTCCCGCGCGCAAATCCTTGATCTTGGCGGTTGTGCCTTGAAGCCCGGTTTTGAAAATTCCGTATAACACGAGGTAGGGATTAGCATCCGGCGCAACCGCCCGAACTTCCGTACGCATACTGCGCTCGTTGCCAATCGGCACCCGAATCATCGAGCCACGATCAACCGCCGAGGCTTTCAACTGATTCGGCGCCTCAAAGTGTGGATCGAGACGGCGATACGCGTTGACGCTCGAATTGAAGATCAGGCACAGATCATTTCCGTGCGTCAGGATGCGGTCCAGAAACTCCCAACCGAATTTGCTGAGCTTTTCCTCGCCCTTCGGGTCCCAGAAAAGGTTCTTCCCACCCTTGCTGACGGAAACGTTGGTGTGCATACCGCTGCCATTCACCCCCACGATCGGCTTGGGGAGGAACGACGCGGTCAATCCCATGTTGCGGGCGACCTGGCGGCAAACCAGCTTATAGAGCTGAATGTGATCCGCCGCCGCCACCACCTCCGCGTAGTTGTAATTCACCTCGAACTGCGACGGCGCGACCTCGGGATGGTCCTTCTCGTTCTGGAAACCCATCGCTCTCTGCACTTCAGCAACAGTATCGATAAAGGTCCGAAGCGGATCACCGGGAAGCGAGTGATAGTAGCCGCCCGTATTCACGTACTCAAATTTTCCTGTCTCATGAAAGTTGCGCTCGGCATCGGCGCCGGCGAAAAGGAAGCCCTCGATTTCGTTCGCGGCGTTTAGTGTGTAATCGTGCTTCTTATACATCGACTCCGCAAAAAGCTTCAGCATGCTGCGGATGTCGGCGTTATAGGGCTCGCCATTCTTGTCGATGACCTCGCCGAAGACCAGTACCTTGCCGGGACCAAAAACGTCAGCAGGAGCCCAATAGAATGCGCTCCAATCCACTCCGAGACGAAGGTCGCTCTCCCGCTGCGCGGTGAACCCGCGAATCGAAGACCCATCAAAGGTCAGGTTCTCGTAATTCTTGATCACGAATTTCTTGTCGTAGTCGAGCATATGCAGGCGACCTTCGAGGTCGCTGAACATGACGGTGAGCGCTTTAATACGTTTCTCGTCAGTGAGATATTTAACGCGCTCTTCTTGAATTTTCTGTGGAGCGACACGGTCAAGGCGCTGCCTCTTCGCCTTCAGATTCATCTCTTCCAGTTCGTCGTAGGGGATCGCCAGAAAGTTGCGCAATTCAGTCGACATGCCTCTCCTTATGCAAGAAAAAGTGATCTTTGAAATTGTTCGGGCCGAGCCGGGAATACACGTTCTGGGATGACTCAGATGAACTAAATAGGCTACTCCGGCCGGTGAGTTGGCACAAATAGAAATCGGTTATGAATGCGATCAGTTTCTTTGCTGGAAAGGTTTTGCCTTGGAAGCATCGCAGCGATGGCGCCGCCACACTGCATCATTTCTGGTGCAAATCTGGCTCCGCGACCGAGTCCGTGACCAGGCAAGCATCATCGAATGGATTTGCGGCGTGCGCTCTAAGCACCCCAACATGCAATAATCCTTTTCTCCAAGGAGTTCGATTGAGCTGTCCAATTTGCAACGAACGTAAAGAAAAAAGGTTCTGCCCGGCTGTGCACGGTAGGATCTGCGCCCAGTGTTGCGGTGAGCAGCGCGAGGTGACACTCGATTGCCCGAGCGATTGCCCCTACCTTCAGCAGGCGCGGCAGCACGAGAGGCAACGGGATACCGCCAGCGTGGATCGCGATGCGATGTTTCCGAATCTTGAAATTCCCGAACAATTTCTCTACGAGCATGAGCAGTTGATCTTTGGCCTCAGCTTCGCGCTGGTCAAGAGCGCGCGCGCAGGCCGGTCACTCGATGGACATACAGTGACCGACGGCGATCTAATTGCCGCGCTCAGCGCGCTCGCGGAGAAATATCAGACGCTGGTGCAGTCGAATCTTATCTATCAGGAAGCAACGGCGAACCTGGGCCACCAGCAGATTGCCCGGGAGGTAGAGACCATGGTCAAGGAGTTCCGCGAGGCCGAGCAGAAACATCTGGGCTATTCACGGCTACGCGATTCCGATGTACTTGCCGCACTCGTGTTCCTGCTCCGCATGGCCCTGCTGCGAACCTCGGGCCGTCCCAAGTCGCGGGCCTATGTTGATTTCTTGTTTGCTCAGTTTCCGGAGACGCAATCCGCGATCGCCCCTCCCGACGCGGCCGGGATCCGGCTGGTTATCCCCTAGTAATCAATGCCGTAGAACAATTAACGGTTTGTTGCAACGCTGGCCGGCGAGCCTAGCCGACGCACGATCTGTCCGGGGCTGAGGTTGGCAAGAAGTTCGCGCGCAGTCCTATTCAACACTGGATGGCGCGCCTCGGGCGCAATCTCCACAAGCGGCTCAAGAACGAAGCGACGGCGATGCATCCCAGGATGCGGAATTTTGAGGCCTGGTTCGTCGATTACTCTGTCGCCAAACAGCAGGATGTCCATATCGATCTTGCGGGGACCTTGCTCCCGCAGCCGCTGCCGCCCCATCAGTTGCTCAATGCCCAACAAGACTTTCAGCAAGTCCCCGGCCGCGAGCTTTGTCTCGATTGCCACCACGCAGTTCAAGAACCAGGACTGGTCGACCACGTCCACGGGCTCCGTCTCGTAAAACGCGGACACAGCCTTCACTTTGCCTGATGGTTCCAACTGCACGATCGCTGCGCGCAGGTTCGCTTCACGGTCTCCGAGATTGGATCCGAGCGAAAGATAGGCAATTTCCCCCACACCAATTAGTGTCAGCGCTGCGAGCTTTGGAATCCAGAAGAAAATTTGCCCGGCCTCCGTTCCTATCCAGATTTCATTGCTCGGATCTCCTAATTTTCGAACATCCCCCGCAAGACATGACCCAGGGCAGCCCCTGACCGGTACCTAGGTTACTTTCGGGCCAGTAAACTCTACAGCTACCATTAAGAATTCATGAACCTGGAATCGCTTCTGATCAGCCGCGATGCCGCCCTGCTTGGCGTGCTGCGGCCAACGCTGGAAAAGATGTCGGTGAACGTTGATGTGTGCACCGAAAAGCGCTCGGGCAACGACATCCTGGCGAAACGCAAGTTCGACGCGGTAATCATCGATTGCGACGATCTGCAGGACGGCGTGACGATGCTCCATGAACTGCGCGCGACGCAGAGCAATGCGAAATCGGTGGCATTTGCGGTGCTCAATGGCAAAACCAGCACCCAGCAAGCCTTCCAGTTCGGAGCAAACTTCGTTCTGCAAAAGCCGCTCACGCCGCTGCATGCCACCCGCTGCTTCCACGCGGCCTTGAATTTCATGCTTCGCGAACGACGCCGTTATTTTCGCTGCCCGCTGGAAATGCCCGTGCGCCTTAGCATCCCGCGCATCGGCGATGTCACCGCCTCTTCTACAAACTTGAGTGAAGGCGGTATTGCCATCCGCGTCCCTTCCCAACTCCAGAAAGACACGACGGTTGGAGTGAGTTTCACCCTCCCCAACAAGGCATCGTTCGAGCTAAAGGGCCAAATTGCTTGGACGGATGCGACCGGCCACGCTGGAATTCAATTCATTGAAGTTCCGCAGAGTTCGCAATATCAGCTGGAAAAGTGGCTTTCCGAGCGACTCCAGGATGACATGCCCCGCGCCCTGCAGGGGTATGCGTCGCTGCACTAATCTTCCCGCCACCCCCTGAACCGATTCAGAACCCGCTTAGTCACTTGCGCTCGGCTCCCGCCGTGGCAGTCTGGCTAGAACTCCCATACCAATCTCAGGGGCCAGCCATGATCACACTGGAAGAACGCATCTCCCGAACCCAACGCCTGCTGCGCCATCTAGAAGAAGATCGGCCCTATCTGCAATCGCGCCTGGCGGCGCTTGGCGATGAATATCGCCAAAACGCGCATGCCTTCGCGGAACGTGTGCGGGCAGAAGCGGAGGCGGAGTTGGCACGCCTGATCGCCGAACGTGTTCCCACTCTGGAGTGGAATGCGCCACAACCGGCGGACTGAAGCCGCTTCGCTACACGCTCAAAGCGGCGGCGACCGCCACTTCGGCTGTGCCGGGCTGATCCTGCACGGTTGTCTCTTCCCAATAAGACCGGTCCCTCAGAATGCGCGAGACCAGCGCGGTATGCATGGCGTGCCCGGCGCGATCGGCCACCACCGCACCCAATACCTGCTTGCCCAACAATGAAAGATCGCCAATAAGGTCAAGAACCTTGTGTCGCACAAATTCGTCCGAGAAACGCAATGGAGGGTTGAGAATCTTTTCCCGATCCAGCACCACCGCGTTCTCCATTGACGCCCCCCGTATCAGACCCTGCTGGCGCATGGCATCCGCCTCGTGAAGAAAACCAAACGTCCGGGCCGGGGCAATCTCCTCGAGATAGTTCCCATTGCTCAGCGACACGCGGAAGGTTTGCTTGCCGATCTTCGGATGGGGAAAGTTAATGGAATACGAAACGGAGTAAACGTCAGCCGGATAGACCGCAATAAACTTGTTGCCTTCGCGCATCTCGATCTCGCGAACGATTCTCAAATAGGTGCGCGCTTTGCGCTGCTTGCGGATGCCTGACCGCTGAATCATCTCGACAAACGGTGTCGCGCTCCCATCGAGAATCGGTAACTCCAGATTGTCGAGTTCGACAATCGCATTGTCGATCCCCATGCCGATGAACGCGGAGAGCAGGTGTTCGGTGGTTGAAATCAGTACGCCTTTCTTCATTAAGCTGGTGGCGTAGCTGACCCGGGCGACGTTGCGCCCGCTGGCTTCAATGGCAAAGCCGTCAAGGTCGGTGCGGCGAAAAACGATACCCGTGCCTGCCGAAGCCGGCAGGATTCTCAGGTTGACCGGCGCCCCGCTGTGCAGGCCAATCCCTGCACAACTCGCTGCGCTCCGAATTGTCTGTTCATGTGTCAAACGGACGTCTCACGACCACGGCTAGCGAAAAAACTTGTAAGTCTTTGGCTAGACAACAGCTTATCGCGTGGAAGAAAAATTCGTATGTGGCGAAAAAGCCACACTCCGTGGTTTTGCTCTTTCCCCGGCGGCTAACCCATTTAGGTTGTGATAGATGGTTTGGGGGCTATGAAAGGTAAACTTTTGTATTTATTGGCGTTTCCGGGTTGATTTAGCGGCGTTTTGGCGGCGCTTCGGGGTCGTAATTGACGTTGGCTTCAAAGAAATTGGCCGGCAGGCTCAAGTTGTACTTTGCGGTATTGATGAAGCGCTGCTGTGATGTCTCCCCGTTGAAATAACGGGTGATCGCGTGTGGCGTCATGATGCCCTGCTCGGGCTTGTAATGATCGTAGACCTCCTCCTCGACATTCTTCTGCCGGTCCTTGGGATCTCGCCAGGAATAGCTGATCTTGATGGGATAGCGAGTGGTTTGGTCGAACCAGACATCCACCGAGTCATCGCGACTGTTGACCAGTGTAATGCCTTCGGCGGGCTTGCTGTCGACTACTTGCAGGCCAACGTAGAAAAGCGCAACCCCCGGATCGTTGATCCACTTGCGAAACACCCATTCCGGGGAATGCTCGCGCCGCCGCAAATATCGTTCCAGGTCTACTTTGTCCTGTGACGCTGTCCCCTTGTAGGTGGTCTCGTATCCCTTGTCGCCGTTGTGTATCAGAACCACTTCAACCTTGTTGCTCTTCACCCCGCCGATATCAATTGCCCCGGGGATGATGTGGATGTCTTTCACTTTGAGGACTTCAAAGCGGTCCTTGTCGGGATACTCAACGAAGTAGAGGTATGGCGTCCCCGTGCCTTCTGCCTGCCCATGATGAAGCGGGTAGTAACGACCTTCCTCGCTGCGGTTTTGATACGTGAGATAGGCCTGACCGCCAAGGGCCTCGATCGCCTGATTGAGCAAGGCGCGGGCCTTGCGAGCACTCTCATTGTCGTTGAGATTGACCGATCCTGCCCGAGCCGGCGGTAGATTCTCACGCGGAGGCGGCTCGATGCCGCTCTGAGCATAGGCGAAACTTGCTAGCAATAGAAAGAAAACCAACCGGTTCATACGACCCTGAAAGGTTAGAAGCGTCCTGAAATATTTTAGCTGTCCGATGCCTTTGGTATTTCCGCCTATAGCGCAAGAAAAATCTGCTACCCCACCAGCACCGCTCCGCCGTTTACGTTGAAAATTTCGCCCGTGATAAATCCCCCAAATTTCGTGCACAAAAACAAGATCGGTCCCGCGATTTCTTCGGGGGTCCCGACTCGTCCCAACGGAATCGTGGCAAAAACCTTCGACCTGGTGGGCGGATCATCGAGCGCTTCCCTCGACATATCCGTATCGACCCATCCCGGCGCGACGCAATTCACACGAATGCCATTGCGCGCGAGTTCTGTCGAAAGTCCTTTCACCATGCTGATAAGCGCGCCCTTGCTCGCGGCATAGTCGCAGTGGAAAGCTTCGCCGCGCTGGCCTGCGGTTGAACTCACCAGCACAATGTGCCCGGCTGGAGGCTCTGGCTCGCCACCGCCGCCAGCCGCCCCTCGTTTTTCAGCGCTATTCTTTTCCGCTTCGCTCTGCTTCTTCATCTGCGCGACCGAGTGTTTTACCAAACCGAAGATGCTATCGAGGTTAACTGCGATCGTGCGATACCACTGCTGTTCGGTCATTTCGTCAACCGGCACGTCCTCAGGCGGCCAGATGCCATGATTGGCCACGAGAATGTCCAGCCGTCCGAACTCCACGGTCGCCGCCGAGACCAGTTCTCCGGCCGCCTGTGCCGAAGAAAGATCACTCTGCACCGCCCGGCAATTTGCCGGTCCGCATTCGCTGACCAACGCATCGGCCTGTTTTCTAGCGGACTGATAGTTGAACACCACCCGCGCCCCCGCGGCGGTAAACAATCGAACGGTCGCCGCCCCAATTCCTCGTGACCCTCCGGTTACTAGTGCAACCTTTGAGGACAATGATAGATTCATAGTGTTTAAGTATCGCAAATCTGCCTGCCCGACATTTTGGCATTAAGACTTCGCTGCGGGCTAACGTATCA
>DATJNC010000108.1:0-4371 GCA_035508395.1 Terriglobales bacterium
TGCAGCCCACCTCAGTCGCGTGCTCCGCGCTCAAGTCGGTCAAGAATTCGACATCGCAACCGCAAGCGCGGTTCGATCGGGCAAAATAATTGCTATTTCAGAGGATCGCGTGGAGTTCGTGTTGGGTAAGGAATTGCCCGCAAAGCCCTCGCCGAAATTGACTCTGCTGTTGGCAATCTTCAAGTTCGATCGCATGGAGTGGGCGATCGAGAAGTGCACGGAGATCGGGGTCAGTTGCATTGTTCCACTCATCGCCCGGCGCACCGACTCGCATCTTGCCGCAGCGGCTGCCAAGCGCCATGAGCGATGGCAACGAATTGCACGTCAGGCATCGGAGCAAGCGCGTCGCGCTGCGCCGCCGGAAATCGCGGCTCCCGTAAGGTTCAAGGAGCTGGCGCGCGCCGGTGCTTCGCCGGCAGAGGATACAACCATCGACGCCGTCGTTGAGAAGATTGTGCTTGCGGAATGCGAGGCCAATACCAGTCTGCGCGACATCATCGAGGCCGAACCGTCGATCGCACAGCCTGAGCTAACTCTTGCCGTTGGCCCTGAGGGCGGATGGACCGAAGAAGAGTTGGCCTGGTTTCGTCAGTCTGGATGGCAGGCAGCCTCTCTTGGCGACAATATTCTTCGTGCCGAAACGGCAGCCATCGTAGCCACGGCGCTCGCGCTCGACGCTCTCCGATAAGCCTCACAGGCTTCCACAACCGCCTTCTGATATTCTCGCCGCAATGAGTTCTCCCATTTTGTCTGCCGGAAAGATTTCACCCGATGAACGCCAGCAGGAGGCAATCGAACATGTTCATGGCCCGATGGTGGTTCTGGCGGGTGCGGGCACGGGCAAGACCACTGTACTCACACAGCGCATTGCGCGGCTGATCCGCGCAGGGCACGCTCGCCCGGAGGAAATCCTCGCCCTGACTTATACGGACAACGGTGCTGCCGAAATGCAGCAACGCGTGCGAGCCGAACTTAGAGGGACAAACACCGGAGGCTTACAGGCCTGCACCTTTCATGCATGGTGCAATGGCTTGCTGCGCCGGCGGGGCGCCGGGTTCGAGGTGCTCGATGACAAAGACCTATGGGTCTTTCTGCGGCGGCGCATCCGCGACCTGCGGCTGAAATACTTTGTGCGGGCCGCGAATGTAAGCCAGTTTCTCGACAGCCTGCTCGAGTTCATGCGTCGCTGCCAGGACGAATTGGTCGGTCCGGAAGAATATGTGCGCTACGTCGAGCGGCTGGAGCGAGGTGAGCTACCACTGCCGCGCGTAACGAGTTCAAAGAAGCAGGCGGAACTTACTGACAAGGAGATCGTTGGGCGCTGCCGGGAGATTGCCAGCGTCTTTACGACGGTCGAAAGACTTCTCGCCGAAAAGAACCTCGGCACTTTCGGCCACATGATCACCGGCGCGTATCACCTGCTGAAGAATAATCGGGAAGCACTGGAAGAGGAGCGAAGCCGCATTCGCTTTCTGCTGGTTGACGAATTTCAGGACGCGAATTTCGCTCAGGTAGAAATCCTTCGGTTGCTGGCCACGCCAGAAGATAAGCCGAACATTTTTGTCGTGGGTGATCCTGACCAAGCCATTTACCAGTTCCGTGGCGCTTCGAGCGAGGCATTCACATTGTTTAGCCGCCAATTTCCCGGGGCGCACCTCGTCGTTCTGGGGAAAAATCGGCGGTCGCTTTTGCCGATTCTGCGGTGCGCTTTCGGAATCGTGAACGAGAATCCGGCCGTCTTTCCGCAAAAGGGATCGACGCTCGCCTACGAGCGAAAGCCGCTCGATTCCCTCCGCGAAGAGGAAGCAAGCGAACGCGGTGATCAAGTGTCCTCCGCGCGGGTTGAGATCGTTACCTGGCGCGACGAAGAAGTGGAAGCCGCCGACCTGGCGCGCCGCATGCAGAAAACGCGAAAAGCCGAGCGCTGCGGTTGGCGGGACTTCGCGGTGCTCTACCGGCAGCACAATCATCGAGACGAGCTGGTGAAAGAGCTGGCCGAACGGAATATTCCGTTCTCGATTGAAGGGCTCGATGTGCTCGATACGCCGGTTGTGCGCGACGCTGTCGCCTGCTTGACCGCTGCGGTTTCTCCCAATGATGCGGCGAGCCTGTTTCGAGTCGCGGCGCTGCCGCAGTTCGGAATTGCTGGCGCTGAGCTGCGAGCGGCGATGCGAGCGCAACGAAGGAACGAACTAGACTTGCCCGGAATCCTACAAAAACTTGCCGGGGGCCAGGCCGTTCTGCGATGCGTCGCGGAGATCCATGCAGATGCAGCGAAAGATGGGGTGCGGGCGGACGGAGTAGCGAGGAAAGTGATTCGCCACTTCGGCTTGCCTGATTTGCCATCTCTGGCGGCGTTTGTGAGCTTTGTGGAGAAGTGGCAGGACAAAGCCATCGTCGAGAAGGGAAGCCCTGCCGAGTTCCTCGACTACTTCAATTATTTCGTTGAGGCGAAGGGCACGATCACGCTTCCGCGAAGCACAGCCGATGCCGTGCAGTTACTGACGGTCCATTCTGCCAAGGGCCTGGAGTTCCGGCATGTGGGGATTCTGCGCGGAACCTCGATCTGGTTTCCTTGTGCGTACAGGGAACCGCTAGTCGCTTTTCCGCCGGAGTTGCGGCGGTCGGGAACCGCATCGTTCGACGACAAGACGCTGCACGAGCAGGAGGAGCGGCGCCTTTTTTACGTCGGCATGACCCGCGCCAAAGATTCGCTGGCCATCTATGCTCACCAGGGGCGAGGAAAGAAGGATCCGAAGCCAACGCAGTTTTTGCGGGACTTCATGATCCACCCGGCATATAAGGAATTCTGGTTGACGCGTTCTGCGACCGCGGTGCAGGAAACGCTTTTTGCCGAGGAGGAGCAGAAGATTGCGCTGCAGCAATCGAATGTCGCTGGGTGGTTACTGATGGATCCGGCGGCGAACTTTACGGCTGGATTGAGCGCCTCGGCCATCGAGATCTATGAACAGTGCCCGCTGCGATTCAAGCTGGAGAGGGAGTGGAATCTGCCGCGCGAGGTCCCAGCGGCGCTTCATTATGGAAAGGCGATGCACGAAGTCTTGCGAACCTTCTATGACGCGCAGCGCCAGGGGCGCGAGATCGGGGACGAAGAATTGTTGGAGCAGTTCCGCGCCGCTCTTTCTGAGGCGCGAATTGCCGACCGATACCAGTACGAACTCTATCTGCGGCAAGGAGTCGATCAGCTCAACCAGTTTTTCGAGGGTGCGCGTTCTGCCGCATCGCCCGAGGTCCTCGAAACCGAACGACGTTTCGAACTGGCAATGGAAACCATGAAACTTGTGGGCCGGGTCGACCGCATCGATCGCACCGGTGCGAACACGGTTTGCGTAGTCGACTACAAAACCGGTAAGCCCAAGTCACAGGAGGAGGCTGACGAGAGTCTGCAGCTCTCCTTGTACGCGCTGGCGGCGAAGGAAGCGTTTGGCAAACAGGCGGACCGGCTTGTTTTTTTCAATCTCGAAAACAACACCGCGATTCTCACCACCCGGACGGATGGGCAACTGGAAGAAGCGAGGCTGCGCGTACTGAACGCCGCGCATTGTATCGAGCGGGGAGACTTCGCGCCGAAGCAGGGTTATCAGTGCAGGTTGTGTCCATACCGGAATCTCTGTCCGGCAACAGAGAAGGCGATCCAACTTCCCGAGAAGAAGGTTCCGGACAAGAAGAGCGCGCGTGGTGTGAATTAGAGTTCTTGGGGAGCCGGTCTCGAGCTGCGACATGACGTTTCTTGCCTACATCGTTTGGGCCATCGTGATCTTTGTCGCGCTCGCCGGTTTGTCTGCTCCCATTCTTATTGACGCACGTCATTGGTGGCCGCGTAGACGATCGAAGAAGATGTGAAGCGATGGATGCTGCCAGGTGGGAATCTATGGCTGCGAGGCCGATATTTACTGGGGATTTCGCATCGTGCAACCCGGGCCCCAAAAAACTTTGGGGACGCTCATCGCGTCCCCATGGTTGCCTTTTTCCTACTGCAGTTTCTTAGTGCTTCTTGCTGCTTTTCTTCTTTGCTTTCTTTTTGGTTGCCATGGATCTATTCTCCCTTTCCATTCTTCATGGAATCTTGCAACGGTGTTTTGTTGCAACTGATTGAATGTATAGAGTCAACGCAGAACGAAGTCAAGAGAAAAATGATCGAACCAGCGTCACACATCGAGGCACCAAAGTCACCTGATTGACTCGCGTGAGAATTTTTCGCGTGCATCGAGTGCAGAGTCGAGATTGGTCGCGGCGTTCGAGAGATTTCATTCACTGCAGCTGTCGTGAAAGCGTCGTCGTTATGCCAATTCGTCGTGAGGACAACACTGGCACCGGCGTGCCATAGATATTGCGCGCCCGAATCTTCCA
>DATJNC010000109.1:0-30070 GCA_035508395.1 Terriglobales bacterium
TATCAAAGCGCTCTTACTAATCGCCGGCTTGCTAGGCGGAGGCAAGCTATCCGTGTTGGCGCAGTCATCCTCGAACCAGTTACCCCAGAAGCCGGCGCCGCAGATTTCTCTCGACACAGATCAGCCATCGAGGACGATTTCGGACCAGGACATCGCCATGCTTCGGTCCGATCTGCGGGCGCAGCGCAAGCAGATTACTGCGCAGAACATGACCCTGACTTCTGATGAGGCGGTCAAGTTTTGGCCTATCTTTGAGGACTACAGGCAGGAAGCTATGAAAACCAACGATCAGCGCTGGGCGCTAATCAAAGACTATGCCGCTAACTACAACATGATGACCGACGCGCAGGCGCAGAGTTATATCGACAAGAGCACGGCCCTTGAGCAGGAACTCATTGCGCTGCGCATGAAATATGTTCGCATTTTTGAGAAGGTCATCTCGCCCAAGAAGACAGCTCTGTGGTATCAAATTGATCGGCGCGTAGACCTGTTAATCAACCTGCAGTTCTCTTCGGTGATTCCGATGGTGGATACGGGCAAGCAAAACTGAAGCTGGGAGAGCAGCGCCAGACGATGTCTATCTGGCTTGGGCCGCCGACATTTCCGTTCCCGCGCGACTGAAGACGAACAACACCGTCCACGACCGGGCTTCAGCCTGGCCTTCGTGCGCCGGGGTAAACTTCCAGCGCTTTGCCGCCTCCTCTGCAACGCGCGCAAAATATTTGCTCGGACCAACATCTTTCAGGCTGGCTGAAGTTACGTTGCCATCCGCATCGACGTTTACTTTCACCCGCACCTTGATCTTTCCGTGGATTGTCCGGCGCGCGCTCGCGGAGACTTCAGGTGCGGCGCGCTCAACAACGTCGTCCTTTGGGGTCGGAGGTTGCGCCGCGTTTCCGCTATCGGGGGGCTTCGCTGCCAACGGCGAAGGCCGCGATGACGGCTGGGTAGAAGACTGCTGAGGCGCTTGTGGAGAGGAACTCTCGGCAGGCGCATTCTGAGTGGCTGCGGGCGCGGCAGTTTCCGAATGATTGGACTCGGTTGATCGCGTGTGGAACAAGAAAGCCACGATCACGATCGCTGCCAGCAGGCCCAGGGCATAAGGCCATTTGGGGGATGATTTCTCCTCGGGCTCGGCCGGAATACGAGGTACAGCTTTGCGGATCTTCTCCACCACCGCCCCCGGTTCCAACCGTTCGCGTATTTCGCCAATGCCGCATCGCTTCGCAGGATCGATCTGCAGACATCGCTGCGCGATTGTACGGAATGGCTCCGGTACATCCTCACTTACAGCAGGCTGGGCCAGCCGGGCCGCATCCCAGCTGGGCACGTGTCGCGTCATAACCTCGACCAGAGTCATACCCAGGGACCACACATCGGAAGCGGGAGAAGCACCGCTCGCCGCCAGTTCCGGGGCATCGAGCGCACTGTCGGAGCGTGGCACCTCACCGGGCCTCAACAAAGCGTCGCTCGAAAGTTTCACCTGATCGCCGACGGCAAAAATGTGGGAGGGCCGCAGCTCACCGTGAACAAATCCCTTGCTGTGCAGATACTCAAGCCCCGCCAGCACGGGCTTCAACATTCCGCGGGTCTCATCGGAGGTCAGGGCGCGCTCCGGGATGATCTGCCCCAGATTCTCCTCGGCATATTCCTCGACCACATAGACAAGATCTTCCGCGTCGGCGGCGCCGGCTCTTCCAATTGCCAGAATACGGACTAAATGGGAGAGGCTCAGCTCACCCGTATCTTTCCAACGCCGAAGCTGCTTCCCGATGTCGGGCGAGTCAATCGCCAATATCCGGATGGCGGCCGGCGTACCATCGATCTCCGTGCGGAATACACCACTCGCATCCGCCCCCCCTAGGTAACTTTCCAGACGGAATTTTCCATCGACGGTGCGACCTTCCCACTCCTTCCAGCTTCCGGTCATGTCAGCCCCCATGGCTGCTACACTCATCCCCACATGCCTCCTGAAACAACAGCCGTTATTGTATGACCGTTGGGGTCTAGTAAACCAACCGGGTTTTTCCCGAGTCCGGGGGGCAACCCTCCGCATCCCTGTAGTAGGGAGCAGTGAAGATATGCCCATTCCGGTCGAAATTCGGGGACAGAAATATATTTCGCTCGCTACATTCCGCAAGACCGGCCTGCCAGTCTACACGCCCATCTGGTTCGCCGAAGACGAGGGGAAGCTCTACTTCATGACCAACAGCAGGCTGGGGAAGGTGAAACGGCTCCGCAATAATTCAAATGTCAAGATCGCGCCCTGCACCATTCGAGGAAAGATCACGGGACCGGAATTTGCAGCCACGGCTCGCATTTTGCCAGTCGACCAGAGTGGCCGGGTGCGCCGCGCGATCAATGCCAAGTACTGGCTGGCGCGGCTGCCGTGGCTTTGGCGGAATACGGATACGTATGTGGAAATCGCTGTGTAATGCTAATCGCCAATCGTGGAAGGTATTCGCTCTTCGTCCTTCGTCTATCATCCTTGGCAATCCGATGGCGGGTCTGCGCCACGTCTCACCCTTCACAGTTTTGTGAAGGCGCGCCTCGCAAGAACAAGCTAAGGACTCGGGCGAAGGACGCTACGTTCCAAAGTGCTCCCTTGTCGCCCTCCGCTCATTTACGCTGGCTGCCTCGCTTTGTTACCATCGAAGGTTGCTTTTAGGGCCCGTAGTCTTCATGTCTAATCATCCAAATTCCTCCCGGAGGCACCATGGCAGTGAAAGTCGGTATTAATGGCTTCGGACGTATCGGCCGCAATGTTCTTCGCGCGGCGCTGAACGACAAAAATCTAGACTTCGTCGCAGTCAACGATCTTACCGACCCCAAAACTCTCGCCCATCTTTTGAAATACGATTCCATCCTTGGCAATCTGCCGAACACGATCACGGCTGGCCCGGACTCGATCTCGGTGGACGGCAAAACCATAAAGGTTTTCAAAGAAAAAGACCCCGCTGCCCTGCCTTGGGAGAGCGTGGGGGCACAGGTTGTGATTGAATCGACGGGAAAGTTCACCGATGCCACCGATGCCAAGAAGCACCTCCGCGGGCCGGTAAAAAAGGTCATCATTTCGGCCCCAGCCAAGAATGAAGATGTCACGATTGTTCTGGGTGTCAACGAAGGCAAATACGATCCCGCCAAGCATCATGTGGTTTCGAACGCTTCCTGCACGACCAACTGTCTGGCGCCGGTGGCCAAGGTGCTGCAGGATACTTTCAAAATCGTTGCCGGGACGATGACGACAATTCACTCCTATACCAACGATCAGGTGATCCTCGATTTCCCGCATAAGGACCTGCGTCGCGCCCGCGCCGCAGCCCTTTCGATGATTCCGACCACGACCGGCGCGGCCAAGGCGCTGAAGCTTGTGATTCCAGAGCTGGCGGGCAAGCTCGACGGATTTTCCATGCGCGTCCCAACCCCGAACGTTTCGGTGGTCGACCTCGTGGTTTGGGTCGAGAAGGCAACCACGAAAGACGAGGTAAATGCGGCGCTGAAGAAGGCGAGCGAATCCGGCCCGCTTAAGGGCTATCTCGGCTACGAGACCGGCGAATTGGTCTCGGTCGATTTCCGCGGTGACTCGCGTTCGTCGATTGTCGATGCCCCTTCAACCATGGTAGTTGGCGGCAATTGCGTGAAAGTCATCTCCTGGTACGACAATGAATGGGGATACTCCTGTCGCGTCCGCGACCTTATCAACTACATGGCAAGCAAGGGACTGTGAGATGGTGTGGGGCGGACGCTCTTGTCACGCCCACCCTTAGTCCTTCTTTCTTCGAAAAATCGGTTCAAGCGAAGGACGAAGGACAAGTCCTAAAGGAGTTTGTCCGCAGAACTTATCCGATCAGTAACAAGGATTGCACTCATGTCCAAACTCTCAATCCGCGATCTTCCTCTGAATGATCACCGCATTTTCATGCGCGTGGACTTCAACGTTCCGCTCGACGATGGCCGGGTTATGGATGACACTCGCATTCGCGAAACGCTCCCCACGATCGAGTACGCGCTTCGTCACGGAGCACGGCTGATTCTGGCCTCGCATCTCGGGCGGCCAAAAGGGAAACCCAATCTGAAAATGAGTCTAAAGCCGGTGGCCGAACGGCTGCGCATGCTGCTCGATCGCGAACTCTCGCGGGGAGAGAACGTCGGCTTCTCCCCCGATTGCGTGGGACCCGAAGCCGAAGAGGTGGCGCTCAAGCTGGAAAAAGGCCAGGCTCTGTTGCTGGAAAACCTGCGCTTCCACGCGGAAGAAGAGGCCAACGACGATCATTTCGCGACTCAGCTTGCGCGGCTCGCCGATTTCTACGTCAACGACGCGTTCGGCACCGCGCATCGCGCCCATGCTT
Organism: Terriglobales bacterium; assembly: GCA_035508395.1. Classification (GTDB taxonomy): domain Bacteria; phylum Acidobacteriota; class Terriglobia; order Terriglobales; family Acidobacteriaceae; genus Acidiflorens. The sequence continues at coordinate 4,350 of DATJNC010000109.1, forward strand.
CGACGGTCGGCATTACCAAACACCTGCAAAAATCGGCGGCTGGCCTGCTCATGGAAAAGGAGCTGCAGTATCTCGGCCGGGCACTGGAAAATCCGGAGCGGCCTTTTGTCGCCATTCTCGGGGGCGCGAAGGTCAGTGACAAAATTGGCGTGATTCAAAACCTGCTTACCAAAGTCAATGCGCTCATCGTTGGCGGCGGCATGGCTTATACGTTCCTCAAGGCTGAAGGTCAGGCGGTCGGCAAATCGCTCGTCGAAGCCGACAAGATTGATCTGGCGAAGGATCTTTTGAAGCGGGCACGGGAACGCAAAATCAAATTTCTGCTCCCCACCGACCACGTCATCGCCGATCGCGTCGAAGCGAATGCGCTCACGAAGATTGTGGGGCCGGGTCAGCCCATCCCCGACAACATGATGGCGCTCGACATCGGCCCTGAAACCATCGAAGCTTTCTCGGAAGAAATCTCCCGTGCCCGCACCATCGTCTGGAACGGACCGATGGGAGTCTTCGAGGTGCCGCCGTTCGCCAAGGGCACAAGGAAGATCGCCCAAGCCGTGGCCGACAATCCCGGAGCAGTGAGCATTGTCGGCGGCGGAGATTCCGTGGCCGCCGTGAAAGCCGCAGGAGTGGCCGAAAAGATCACGCACATCTCGACCGGCGGCGGCGCATCACTCGAATTTCTCGAAGGCGTGAAGTTGCCGGGAGTGGAAGCCCTGACCGATAAGAAATAGACAGTGGGCCGCGTGGTTCAAAGCCGGTCGAGAGTCAGAGGATCTGGTTCTCCACCGAAGTATTTCTGCAGTGCGTCTTCGAATATGCGGTTGTCCGACGCCACGTAGGCGAAGAGCGTCATAGCAGAACGGAATTTCAGGTCGTCAGGGTAGCCAAATATTTCTTCAACTGCGCGACCCTCGATGTCTAATACGAGCTGTGTGCACTTTCTCAGCCGAGGACCAAGAATCGAGTGTTGCAGGTAGGCTTCAGCTTCTTCGCGAGAAGAGATGGCGAATTCAATTGCCGTGGAGCTGCGTCCCAGCCCTCTGATTTGGGGAAAGATAAACCACATCCAATGGCTTTGCTTGCGCCCGTCGCCCAGCTCAGAACACACTTGTTCGAAAACCGGGTCCTGAGCCTTCAGGAAGCGGGACAGATTGTATGAATCCGCCAACACGGCTCCTTGGGATAGACTTGCAAACAAATTACATCAACGGGACTCTCTATCATCCGACAATGTGAACTCCAACAAGACTGGAAAAGTATTCATTCTTAGGAAGGTCCTTAATGCGCAAAAAGCTCATCGCCGCCAACTGGAAGATGTATAAAACTCCCGAGCAGGCCCGCGAATTTTTCCATCATTTCCTACCTTTGATCAAAGACCACGATCGCGACGAGATCGTAGTTTGTCCCAACTACTTGGCTCTCGATGTTTCAGTGCACACTGCTAAAGGCTCGAACGTCGCCATCGGCGCGCAGAACGTCAACTGGGAAAAGGAGGGCGCCTTCACTGGTGAGGTTTGCACTACCATGCTGATGGCCGTCGGCGTCACGCACGTCATCATCGGACACTCGGAGCGCCGCCAATATTTCTGCGAGACCGATGACACGGTCAATCTCAAGCTCAAGGCCGCCCTCGAAGCCGGACTTGTGCCCATCGTCTGCGTCGGTGAGGTGCTTCAGGAGCGGGAGGCCAATCTCACCGATGACGTCCTGCGCCGCCAGTGCACACGCGCGTTTCATAAAATTTCAGCCAAGAAAGCGCACCCCCTGGTAGTCGCCTATGAGCCCGTATGGGCCATCGGAACCGGTAAGACCGCAACGCCCGAAATCGCCGCTGACGCCCATGCCATCATTCGCGCCGAGGCCGCCCGCTCGTTCGGAGATGAGTTTGCCGAGAATCTCCGCATCCTCTACGGCGGATCCGTCAAGCCCGACAATGCGCATGCCCTCATGACCACCGATGGGATCGATGGGGCGCTTGTTGGTGGTGCCTCGCTCGACCCCAAGTCATTCGCGGCGATCGTGAAGTACTGAAAACGGAGATTGGTCGCTAAGGTTCGCGCCGCGGTTTGACGGTAACCTGGGCTCATATCCCAGGACACCCTCCGTCATTTTTCCGACGCGCAACCAACACACGGGCAGTAGAATCAAACTCACTAGGGGCGCGCTTGGCGGGTAGGCAGATCGCTCGATTTCGCCTTCCCTTGTTCGAACGGAGAACAGATTATGAGCCGCTTCAATTTCCACGGGTTTCTTCTCGCCTTCACTGCTTTAGTCGCTTTTGCTCTGTCTCCAGCTTCCGCCTTCGCACAGCACGGCGGAGGAGGTGGCCATGGGGGCGGAGGAGGGTTCGGTGGCGGAGGAGGTGGCTTTCACGGTGGTGGCAGCGGCTTCGGTGGGGGAGGGTTTCACGGAAGCAGCTATGGAGGTGGGTTCCATGGCGGTGGCTACAGTGGCTCTCACGGCGGCGGATACGGAGGCTCCGAAAGCCGTGGGTTCGAAAGCCGTGGGTATTCAGGCGGGGGATCAGCGGGCTATGGGCGTGGCGCCTATGGTGGAGCCATGAGCCGAGGCAGCCAGATGGGAGCCGGACGCTCGGCATCTGAATACCATTCCTACTATTCTCGCGGCGTCAACGACGGCCAATGGCACTCATTCAACGGAGGCGGCGCCTCTTCGCACTCAGCTTCCACCCACTCGGGAATTACTGGCGGCTCCGCCGGCTCTTCTCATTCCAGCATGGTCGCGAGTAGTCATGCCATCGCCGACGGCGGATGGCATTCCTTTGGCACATCCCGCGCCAGATTTGTAGGCGGCGGCTATCATCCCGGCTACGGATATGGATGGCGAGGCGGCTACGGTTGGCGCGGTTACTACGGTTGGGGACGCGGATACGGCTGGGGCTGGGGTTGGGGTGGATGGGGTTGGGGCTGGGGGCTAGGTTGGGGCTGGGGTTGGGGTTGGCCCTACTGGGGATTCTATTGGGGACCAGGCTGGGGATACTGGAACGCCTGGTGGTGGAATCCTTACTGGTACGCCCCCTACGGCTACTACCCGTATTACTACAACGGACCCTATGATTACGGCTACGACGATCAGGTTCAACCACCCTATCGTCCGCGTGACAACCAGAGCGCGCCGGGAAACGCCCCGTCGGATCAGGACAACCAGCACCAGAGCCCGACAAACAGCGTGAGCCCGAGCGCGGATACGACACAAACCTTAACCATGTTTGCTCCGGGAGCGACTGACGGCGATGCGCTGGGGGCTGATGGTTTTCTCCTGGTAGCGGCTGATATCCAGGTTCCGTTGGCGCCTGAAACAGGCCCCGGCGCGAGTCTTCAAGCAACTGGAGGCGTCGCGGCTGGCGGAAATTAGTTCTGGCACCCGCATGGACTTAGCCGATCCGGCGACCAACCGGGTCGGCTTCTTGTTTCCCCGACTGGTGCTATCCCCTTGACCTATCCGTCGTTCCCTTGTCACTATCAATTATAAGTTCACTTCGAACAGGATTTTCACGCACGCGTCCCGGCTTAAACTGTGGAGCGAAGGATCAGTTATGAAATTCGGCGTCATTATTTTCCCCGGTTCTAATTGCGATCACGATGCCTTCTGGACTATCGAGCAGGTCGTTCACCAGCCGGTTACATTCCTCTGGCACGAGGCGCATGACCTGCAGAACTGCGACGCGATCATTGTCCCCGGGGGCTTTGCCTACGGCGACTATCTGCGGACTGGAGCTATCGCAAAGTTTTCTCCGGTCATGGAGTCGGTGAAAAAGTTTGCCGATAGCGGAGGACTCGTCCTTGGCATCTGCAACGGGTTTCAGATCCTATGCGAGTCGGGATTGCTTCCGGGCGCGCTGATGCGCAACATCGCCCTGAAGTATGTCTGCAAGCCTGTGCGGGTGCGGGTTGAGAACAGCCAGACCCCATTCACGAATATGTGTAAGGCGGGAGAGGTTCTGACGATTCCGATCGGACATATGGAAGGAAATTATTTCTGCGACGAGACTACGCTCAGCGAGCTTAATCGCGACAATCGCATTGTGTTTCGCTACTCGACGCCGCAGGGTGAGATCACGGCCGAAGCTAATCCGAACGGCTCGCTGGAAAACATCGCCGGCATCTGCAGCGCGGGCGGCAATGTGTTGGGGATGATGCCGCACCCTGAGCGCGCCGCCGAGCCGGAGCTTGGCGGCACGGACGGCTTCAAGATTTTCGAGTCGCTGGTTGGAGCAATGGCGGAAAAGTAGAGTTTCAATGTCTCAGGTTCCAATGTTTCAACGCTTCAAGGTTTCAAGGGGAAGCAATAGAACCCTCCAACTTGTCGGCGCCAACTTTGAAACTTTGCAACCTTGAAACTCTGACACCTTGTTCTAATACGCCCACCTCAACAGTGTCGTCCCCACGGTAAACCCCGCCCCCACCGCTGCCAGCAGCACCAGGCTTCCCTTCTTCAATCGCCCGTCTTCTATTGCGGTCTGCATAGCTAGTGGAATCGTCGCCCCGGTGGTATTTCCAAACCGGTCAATGTTGATCACAACCTTTTCTTTTGGCAGTTTCAGCCGGTCTGCCGTGGCACTGATAATCCGCAGGTTCGCCTGATGCGGAATCATCAAGTCGATGTCATCTCCCGTAAGACCGTTCCGCTTCAGTGTCTCCACACACGCTTCTGCCATCTTGCGCACCGCAAACTTGAAGACCGCCTGGCCATCCTGATGCACGACATGCATCTTCTTATCGACGGTCTCATGCGATGACGGATGCAGACTTCCTCCACCCGGCATGTACAGCGAGCATCCTCCGGAGCCGTCGACCTCGTGCATGAAATCGATCAATCCGGGCGAATCATCGTCGGCGGGCTCCAGAATCACCGCTCCGGCGCCATCGCCAAAAAGCACGCAAGTCGCGCGGTCGGTGTAATCGATGATCGACGACATCACGTCCGCGCCAATTACCATCACTTTCTTGTGCGCACCAGTAGCTACAAACTGCGCGCCAACTTGCAGCGCATAAACAAACTGCGAGCACCCCGCCGAAAGGTCGAATCCCCACACGTTGGGTGCACCAATTTTGTGCTGCACTAGGCAGGCGGTTGCCGGAAACATCATGTCGGGAGTGACCGTCGCGACGATAATCGCATCCAGTTCGGTGGCCTCAATCCCGCGCTGTTTGAGCGCTTGCCGTGCGGCCTCCGCCGCGAGATCGCTCGTCCCTACTCCCTTATCGACAATATGCCGCTCTTTGATGCCCACGCGGCTCATGATCCATTCGTCGCTGGTTTCGACCATCCTGGCGAGGTCATCATTGGTAAGAAGGCGGGGAGGAACGTAGGTTCCCAGAGCGCTGATCTTTACGCGCTGCAGTTTGCTCAATGAGTTCTCCTTAACGTATGAAGCAATTATTTTGAAGGATGAGCAACAGAATGTCTAACAGAAGGATGTGAATACTTCAGTATTCACATCGAACGGTGCGGGCACGTTCTCGAATGAGCACTTCTATCCCGTCCATTCCAAACTTACGAGGCTTTCAACTTCTCTGCAAACTTCTTCTCCAATTTCGCCAGCTTCGGAGAAATCACAAACATGCAATACGGCTGCCGCGAATTTTCGTTGTAGTAATTCTGGTGATAATCCTCGGCCTCATAAAATTTTCCCGCCGGTTCCACCGCGGTCACGATCGACTCCGGGTACACGCGCGCAGCCGTCATCTCGGCAATCACATCTTCGGCGATCCTTTGCTGCTCTTCGTCCGCATAGAAAATCACCGAGCGATACTGCTCTCCCGCATCGTTTCCCTGACGGTTGAGCGTGGTCGGATCGTGCACAGAAAAGAAGACGTCGAGCAGCTCGCGATAGCTGATCACGTCCGGATCAAACGTCACCCGCACTACTTCCACGTGGCCGGTGTCCCCGCCGCAAACCTGTTTATACGTCGGAAGGTCCACATGCCCGCCCATGTACCCAGACTCGACATGCGCCACGCCCGTCAGCCGCTGAAACACGGCCTCAATGCACCAGAAGCATCCGCCACCGAAAACTGCCGTCTGTTCTTTAGCCATGGAAGTTAGATGTCCTGTCCCTCTCGGCGTTCCAAAACCTCACCACGAAGGCACGGAGACGCGGAGAACATTCCTTTTCTCAGGAGTCGTTACTCGACCAGATTCCTTGCTGAGAACGCGAATGGTCGCATGAGGCAATTACAAAAAGAAAGAAACAGCCCGATCTTCTCCGTGGCTCTGTGTCTCTGTGGTGGATTTTAGTTTTTTCAAGGCTACACCGACACAGTGAATGACGTCTCCGTCCTCGTCACCGGACGATACAGCGTATCCCGTTCCACGGGCTCGCGGCCCGCTTCTTTGATCAGCCGAATCAGGTCATGCCGCCGCAGGCCCTGCGGGGTCGTCGCTCCCGCATCGTGATAGATCTTTTCTTCCACCACCGTCCCGTCGATGTCGTCCGCGCCGAAGCGCAGCGAAATCTGGGCCATTCTCGGCGTCACCATCTGCCAATAGGACTTGATGTGCGGGAAATTATCGAGCACCAGGCGGCTGACGGCAATCTGTTTGATGTCGAGCGTGCCGCTCGTTGTTGGCAAGTGCTGCAAAGCTGTGTTCGCCGGATGAAATGCCAGCGGAATGAAAGTCTGGAACCCGTGCGTCTCATCCTGCAACGCGCGCAACCTAAGCAGATGATCCGCGCGGTCCTCGTCGTTTTCGATGTGCCCGTATAGCATGGTCGCGTTCGACTTCAATCCGATCTCGTGTGCCGTGCGCGCCGTATCCAGCCAGTCGTCACCATCGATCTTGTGATCGCAAATAATATGTCGCACGCGATCGGAAAAAATCTCGGCGCCGCCTCCGGGCAACGAATCCACTCCGGCTTCTTTCATCTTCTCGAGGGTCTCGCGAATCGAGAGCTTCGAGCGCTTCGCCAGGTATGCTACCTCAACCATCGTGAAGGCCTTCATGTGCACCTGCGGGAAGCGCTCTTTCAGCCCTGAAACGAGATCGAGAAAATACTGAAAGGGCAAATCCGGATGCAGCCCGCCGACGATATGAAACTCAGTGATCGCCTCGGTATATCCCGAGCCCGCAATCTGAAATGCCTCTTCGAGCGCCATCGTGTACGAGCCCGGCGCGTCTTTCTTTCGTCCAAATGCGCACAGCCGACAGGCGGCCACACAGACATTTGTTGGATTGATGTGCCGGTTGACGTTGAAATAGGCGATGTCGCCGTGCATCCGCTCGCGGACGTAGTTCGCCAGCCACCCGACCGCGAGAACGTCCCCGGTTGCGTAGAGGGCCAGGGCGTCAGTCTCGTTCAGCCGCTCGCCTGCGAGGACCTTGTCTTTGACCGGGAGCAGGCGTGCATCGTCGGTTTGGAACGGATGAGTCGCTGGCATCGTATTTATGATAACCCAGCGTGGTCGATATCACATTTGATTGTGACGCTCGCCATCAGGCTCGAATCAGCAGATCTGCAGCTACAAAAACAAAGAACACCACCGAAATCACGCCATTCATGGTGAAAAACGCTGCGTTCAACTTACTTAAATCGTCATGCCGCACCAGCGAGTGCTCGTAAGCCAGCAGCGCGGCCACCGCAACCACCCCCACAAATGCCAGTTTTCCCAGCCCAAACGCGAATACCAACGCAATCAGCAATCCCAGCATCAGCAAGTGAAACCCGCGCGCTACCCATAACGCGGAATGAATACCCAGATGGCGCGGAACCGAGTGCAGATCATATCCGCGATCAAACTCGTAATCCTGGCAGGCATAGATCACATCGAATCCGCCCACCCAGAACGTGACCGCCGCGGTAAGCAGAAGAATCCGCCAATCCAACGAGCCGCGCACTGCGATCCACGCCGCTGCCGGAGCGATCCCCAGCGCAAATCCCAAAAACAGATGCGACCACCGCGTGAATCGCTTGGCATACGAATACAACAACACTACGGCCAGCGCTACCGGAGAAAGCCACAGTGCCAGCCGATTTAGCTGCGAGGCCGCCAGCACAAACACTCCACACGCGATCAAGACGAACGTGCTCACAAACGCCGGGGTCAGCACTCCGGCCGGCAAAGCCCTGGTCGCCGTCCGCGGATTCGCCGCGTCAATCTGCGCGTCGGCCAACCGATTGAACGCCATGGCTGCGGAGCGCGCCGAAACCATCGCCACAACGATCCACGCCAGCTGATGCCAGGTCGGCAACCCACCCGCAGCTAACATCGCACCACAAAGGGCAAAGGGGAGCGCAAAAATCGAGTGCTCCCACTTGATCATCTCGAGGGTGATCCTAAGATTCTGCCGAAAAGCCACACAGCGATTGTAAAGCACGAGGTGGTGAACACTGGCCGTTAACGCGCGGCCGTTGGTGAATCGCGAGCGTTAACGAGCTGTCCATTCCCGCATCGGCTCACCCAATCACTCTCATGAGCCCTGCCGGAGGCAGATCAGAAACCAGAAAGCGTGCGGTTTCGCCAGCCGTTCGAGCTAGCGCCTGAGCCGCCAAATAGCCGCTCCTGACGGCACCTTCCATCGTGGCTGGCCAGCCCGTGGCGGTGTAGTCGCCAGCCAGGAAAACGTGAGCCCAGGCCGTGGCAGCGGGCGGCCGAAGTTCATCCACTCCAGGCGCGGGTGAGTAGGTGGCGTGCACCTCCTTAATCACCGTCGATTTGACCAAAGTGGCATTTCGCGCCTGCGGAACAAACTCCTTTAACTCTTCGAGTGCCAGCTGAACGATCTCGCCCTTTGGCCTCTCGACCAGGCTTCGCGAGCAGCTCACGACCAACTCGACATAGCTTCCTCTACCGTTCTTTCCTGCTCCCGGGTCACGCGCTTCCTGATTTCGAAATTCGATGATGCGCGACTTGTGGAACATCCACTGAATGGTGCGATCGAGAAGGACGGCATGATCAAGCTCGGAAATTTCGCGATCAAACCACAGGTGAATTCCTGTAATCGGCGAGGTCGCAAACTTCTCTAGCTGGTGCGCCAAAGCCATGCCTGGAGCGTCATCTGGCAGCATGCGCGCCACAACATCAAAGGGCGCGGCTAAGAGTAGATAATCGAAAGGCTGCTTTTGCCCGTTTGCGATCACGCCAACTCCGCTCACCGCTTCCTCAAACGCTTCTACCCCTGCCCTAAGCTGGATCTCGCCTCCGCGGGCGCGAATGTAGTCGCCAGTCTTCGAATAAAGCTCGGTGAGCGGGACGGTTGGAATCCCCATTTTCCCCGCGTCAGCCGATTTCAGAAACGACTCGCGCACTACCTGGGCTGCGTAAGGCACCGAAACCCGATCCAGATCCTCATTCAGAGCGCTCACCAGAATCGTCTTCCAGAAGCGTTCGATCGCCTGTTGCGTTTGGCCGTGCTGCTTCAGCCAATCGAGAAATGTCTTTCCCCGATCGGGCGGCTGCGTGGGCATCAGGGCAATCATCGCCCTCGCAATCGCCACCTTGTCGGGCAAATCAAGGCAAGCAGCCCGCAAGAATGAAGGCGCTGTGTGGAGAGGAGCCGGCAATGCCGAGGGGACGATCACCGAAGCGCGGCCGCCCGGCTCGAGGAACGTCAACTGGTCATACCATCGAATTTTGTTCTCAACGCCAGTGCGCCGATAAAAATCGATCAGATTGGTGCAGCAGCCGAGCAGGACGTGCTGGCAGTTGTCAACAACTTCGCCAGTACCGGGATGTTGATAGGAGGAAGCTCGTCCGCCAAGGTAAGGCCTGCGCTCGAACAGAGTGACCCGGTATCCCGCGTCAGCCAGAGCGCAGCCGGCGGCGAGTCCTGCCAATCCACCTCCTGCAATCGCGACCGTTCTTTTTTGCATGGGGAAATCTGCGTGAAGACAGCCGTCTTCAGCTCTACGCTCAACGTGAGCGTCACAGCAGGCGTCTCAGAATTCCTTTACTCAGGATCGTCACCTTTTCCGTGACACTTAGCCGCACCCGCTGCGAGAAAACGTCATAATCTTTGGTAGCAATTTTTTCGAGCAGGCGTCGATAAATCGTAATCAGCACCCACAATCCCGGCTGGCTGTCCTCATTCACCAACGGAATCAGCTCTTCTCCCGCCTGATAACAGTCGCGGGCGCGATCGGCTTCCATCATCAGCAGCGGTCGAATCCGTGAAAGCTCGGGGGCAGCCAGGTCGCTTGCCTGCAGTCCGCATTGCAGCAGATCTTCCTGGGGAAGATAGACTCTGCCCATGGCTGCGTCTTCTTTGACATCGCGGATAATATTCGTGAGCTGGAAGGCGAGGCCGCAGCGTTCAGCCAACGATTCAGCCGCAGGATCACGATAGCCAAAGATCCGAATGCATACCAGCCCCACCACCGACGCCACGCCGTAGCAGTATTTGCGTAGATCTTCGAAAGTCTTGTAACGGGCAACTAATGGGACGGGCGCGGCTGTTCTGGCGCTGGTAGAAGGCTGCTGATATTCCGAACCATTCTCCAGATCGGCTGCCGTTCCGAAGGCTAGTTGATCGAGTAAGCCAAAGGGAATCTGATAGGTGCGCTGCGCATCGGTGAGGGCCAGTAAGACGGGATCATCTGTTGGCTGGCCCGCCAACGCTCGATGAACCTTGTCGAGCCACTCGGAAAGACGGTTTTGCCGATCGGAGACGCTTAGGGTTTGATCGTCGGCGATATCGTCGCAGCGCCGCATGAAGGCGTAAACGGCAGCCAGCGCGTTGCGCTTTCGCGGAGGAAGAACGACAAATCCGTAATAAAAATTCTTTGCCGCCGACCGCGCAATATGACGGCAAACGGAATACGCCATATTGAGCTGCGAACGAGTCGGGACAAACGGGACTGGCGCATTCCCCACCGCTGTGGTCACCGCAACCTCTCAGAACTGGCAAGTATTAGCGGTCGAAGGGAGATCGGGCGGAGCACCGCGCGAGCGACCAGCGCCATTTTCCGGATCTTCGAAATCACCGGCCGCTTCCCCAGGACTGCGTATTGCTGTTGCTCGATCGCGTTTAAAATCTCCATCCCGCCGCGACTGAACAGTTCGATATCGATTGCCAGCTTGCCATTCACTTTCTGCACTAAAGGAAGCCCTTGCGCAAACCACTCCCGCGCCCGCGTCACTTCAAATCGCATCATCTCGCAGAATGCAGGAGTATTTCTGGAATCGCGAATTTCTTCCTCACTTAAGCCAAATCGGCGCAAGTCTTCGAGCGGCAAATAGATCCGGCCCTTGGCGAAATCAACGCTCACGTCCTGCCAGAAGTTCGCCAGTTGGAGCGCGGTGCAGGTGTAATCGGAAAGCTGCTGCCGCTCCGCATCGCGATATCCGCACAAATAGAGCACCAGATGCCCAACCGGATTCGCCGAATTCCGACAGTAGCCTAGTAGATCGGAAAACGTCTCGTAGCGGGTCGTTGCCTGGTCTTGGCGGAACGCGGTCAGCAGATCCGCAAACTCGTGCTTCGGGATCTCGAACTTACACACAGTTTCGGCGAGCGCGACAAATACCGGATGCCGCGGGGTGCCTTCATAGCAGGCATTCAGCTCGCCTTCCCATTCATCGAGCAATTGCAATGAAGCGACCGGATCGCCCACCTCGTCGCCCAGATCGTCGGAGATGCGGCAATAGGCATAGACGTTGAAGAAATGCTGTTTCAGGTGCGATGGAAGAAACCATGATGCGACGGAGAAATTTTCGTAGTGGGAGCGCGCGAGCTGCCGGCAACACTCTTCTGCTTCGGCGAGGGAAGGCGCGGAGGAGGGAATGGCGTATCCCGCAGGGAGCTTTGCCCACATGGAAAGCGTGGTCGCTGGCACAGAACTCCGTTCAATCGTAGCAGCCATTCGGTCCGATTACTTTCTGCTCTTTGTGAAAAGGCACGGCGTTAAGCCGTGCCGTTAGATGCCCAAACTCACCAAGCACAGACCCGGTGAACATTGCGGAACCCTAGTGTCCCGGAATGATGGCAGTTTTGATGTCACCATTGCGATTCAACATGTGCCGCAGCACATCATGCAGCCGCGAAAGCGGAGCTTCGCCGGTAATGTAGTCGGTCCCGCGGACTTTCTTTTCGGTGATCAGGCCAAAGGCGCGGCGCACAGTCTCGGGGGTGTGGTGGAATGTCGCCTTCAGCGTGATCTCGGAATAATGCAGCCGGTTCGTGTCGAGCTGCACCTTGGTCCCGGCAGCACAGCCGCCAAAGAAGTTCACCGTCCCGCCCTTGCGCACCATTTGGACCGCCCACTCCCAGGCTTCCGGCCGGCCCACAGCTTCGATCACGACGTCGGAGCCACGGCGCTCGGGACTCAATTGGCGCACCGCCTCAATCGGATCCTTCACGGAGGTTATCTGCACAACCTCATGCGCCCCTTTGCGCCGAGCCATCGTAACCTGCGAATCGCGCTTGACGACGGCGATCACATTGCAACCAATCGCCTTCGCCACCTGCACGAACATCAATCCGATCGGCCCGCCGCCTAGCACAGTAACCGTGTCACCGATTTCCACTCCCGTTTCGTGTAATCCACGCAACACGCAGGCGAGCGGCTCGGTCATTGCGGCATCCTCGAAGCTCACATGCGGAGGCACAACCAGCATATTGGTCTCGACGATTCTGCGTGGGATCCGGATGTATTCAGCGTAGGCGCCATTATTGAAGAGAAGATCCTCGCACAGATTTCCCTGATGTTTGGAGCAGTAAAAGCACATGCCGCACGGAGCCGAATTCAGCGCCACGACCCGCATGCCCTTTTTGAAACCCCGCACTCCTTCGCCCACCTGTTCGATGGTTCCGGCCAATTCATGCCCGAAAAGCGCCGGGGGCACGATCATGCGCGCGTGATATCCGCGCTGATACACCTTCAGGTCGGTGCCACATGTCAGTGCGACGTGAACCTTAACCAACACTTCTCCGTCGCCCACCCGGGGAATCGGCACCCTTTCGATTTTTATATCTTCTTTGCCGTATAGGACGGCAGCCGTCATCTTGCTATTCACAATTCATGTCCTTTTTCACGCACGCCCGGCTGAACGGCGATCTTCATGGAGTCAGGCTGAGGATGGGCAGCCAGCGCGAGCGCCTCCACACAGCGCTCCAGCGGAAAACGATGGCTGATCAGCCGTTCCAACTCCATTTCGCGGTTCATCACAAAACGGATTGACTCTTCTTGCAGGTCAACCGAGGCACTATAAGAGCCCAACAAGGTCTTTTCGTCGACGCAAACCGCAGCGGGGTCGATTGTCGCTTCTCCGCGCGCCGTTTGCGCAAACAGCAAAACGCGTCCTCCCGGACGCGTCGCATCCATCGCGGGTCGGATCAGACCGCTTCCGCCGACAGCCAATATCACGGCGTCAGCACCGCGTCCCTCTGTCCTACCACGTACCGCTTCGGTAGCGCCCTCTCGAGAGGCGTCTATGGTTAAGTTCAGGCCGAAGCTATGAGCCATTGTAAGCCTCGCAGGATACAAATCGGAAGTGATCACTTGTGCGCCAACCCGCTTCGCTAACACCGCTAGAATCAGGCCAATAGGCCCCTGCCCGATTACCAGCACGGTCTCGCCGCGCTCCAGTCGCAGTGTCTCAATTCCCTTGAGGCAGGTATTCACCGGCTCGACAAAACAGGCCTGCTCGAAAGAGATTCCATTCGGAATTCGAACCGTTCCCTTCTCGACAATCCAATCCATCACCCGGACGTATTCCGAAAACCCGCCGCCGGAGGGCTCGAACCCGGCCGTGCACCCCACTTGCTTGTACGTCGCGCACTGGGCAAATGTCTTGTGCCGGCAGTAGTAGCACTTGCGACAAGGAATGTGATGAAACACCATCACCCGATCGCCCACCGAAAAGTTGCGCACGCCATGGCCGACCTTCGCCACTTCACCCGATGTCTCGTGGCCAAAGATACGTGGCGCTGAGTGCGAACCCGTGGAAATCTTCTTCAGGTCGGTGCCGCAGATTCCGCACGTGTGAACACGAACCAGAATCTCGCCCGGTCCGATTTCGGGAACTGGAATTTCCTCCAGCCGGACGTCGTTGATTCCGTGATAAACGGCGGCTTTCATCGTCGCCGGAATCCGCCCGATTTCGTTTTCGATTTCGACTTCTCGAACTGTAGCCATAAGAATGGAATCTGTCGGCCGTTTACTTCAACCTCTGATAAACAACGAGGCCTCGTGTTTTTCGCCTCGCCGCTTCAGGTTCTCGCATCCATCGGTTGAGACACCGCGCCAAGAATCAAGCGGTTCTGGCCTTTCACATAAACCTCAATGGCTCGACACAATGCCCGACTCGCTCGCGCACTGTTTCTCGCCAACGCGATCGTACGCCACCACAGCCACGGACGAAGCATCACGTGGAGCGCAAAGGCAACATGCCGAAAATTTCCCCGGTTCGAAACAAACCTCTGCACCGGCGGCATGGCAAACTCAAGCGGATCGGAGATCGCCTTGAGCGCGGCAAACTCGATTCCGTGCGCCTGCGCGCCAACGGCTGCCGATGCGCCTTCCATATCCACAGCGAGGGCGCCGTACGTCTCAGCCAATCTTTGTTTCTCGTCCCGGTCAGCAACCATCGGTGAACTAACCAGCGTTCCCTGCCCCGATCCCGTATCGGTGTGCGAGCCATCCACGCTATTCACCACCGTGCGTGGCTCGATGATATCGGCCACTCTCAGGGCCGGCGCCAGCGCGCCCGCATAGCCCACCGAAATGATCTTCGACGGATGGACCTCCTGGATCAGCGCCTCCGTTGCCCGTCGCCCATGCTCGGCGCCAATACCGCTGCATATAGCCGCCATTGCAGTTTCACCGTCTTGCTTTTCAAACAAACGAAACCGATAACCATCCGCAGCAATCTCTCGGGTCTTCCAGCCACGGACAAGGGGCGCGATCTCCTCCTTAATCGCCGCAATCAACGCAATTCGCTCACCCTCGTCTCGGCGCTGCTGATCCGAGCCAAGAATCCTTCCTGATGGCTGATGGCTGGTGGCTGACAGCTGTCTAGACATATCCGTTCGCCCGAAACCATTCCACCGATCTTCGCAGCGCTCCATCCACCGGAACCACGCGCCATCCCAATTCCTTTTCCGCTTTCGCGGAACTCACGAACATCATCTTGCGTCCCATGCGCACAGCATCGATCGTAGCCCGTGGTTCGCGCTTCATCAGGCGTCCCGTTACCACCTCATCCACCACTCCGGTAGCAAGGGCGAAGACGTACGGCAGCTTCACTG
Source organism: Terriglobales bacterium (assembly GCA_035508395.1). Taxonomy (GTDB): domain Bacteria; phylum Acidobacteriota; class Terriglobia; order Terriglobales; family Acidobacteriaceae; genus Acidiflorens. Next base: position 19,560 of record DATJNC010000109.1, read on the forward strand.
TCGGCGACTTCAGTCCTGTAATCGCGGCCAACCGATCGAGAATCTGCTTCAGAGTCAGATTCTCGCCGCCCAAAATATAACGCTCGCCCGATCGTCCCTTTTCCAATGCCTGGATGTGTCCGCGGGCGCATTCGGTTGCATCGACAAGATTCAGTCCCGTTTCCACATACACCGGGAACCTCCGCTTGAGAAAATCGAGTACGATCCGCCCGGTCGGCGTGGGTTTCACGTCGCGCTCACCTATGGGCGTCGTGGGATTCACAATCACGACATCCTGCCCCGATGTTGCCGCCTCGAATGCCACCTGTTCCGCCATAAACTTCGAACGCTTGTAGTGCCCGATCATGTCCCGGACCGATACCGGGCTGTCTTCATTTGTCAAGCCAATCGGTCGCTGGTTAGCCGGACCGCGCGCCGTCTCGTCGGAATGCAACTCGGTATTCGCTTTCGAATGGCCATTCGTGCCAAATCCCATCGTGGCCACGCTTGAGGTGTAAACGACTCGGCGAACTCCCTGCCGCTTTGCCGACGCCAGCAGCGCCCGGGTACCCTCTACATTCGACCGGTACATCTCCTGCGGATCACGCACCCAAAGCCTGTAGTCGGCGGCGACATGAAAAACCGTCTCGCAGCCGCTGATCGCCTTTTCAATCGAGGCCGAGTCGCGCAGGTCACCTGGCACGCGCTCAGCATCCAGATCAGCGATGTTCCGCAGATCGCTGGCCGGACGCACCAGCAACCGCAACTCAGCTCCTTCTGCAGCCAAAGCGCGAGCTACATGACTGCCCAAAAACCCAGTGGCGCCAGTAAGAAAAACCTTCAAAAGCAGCTCTCAGTTCTCGGTCCTCAGTTCTCAGCGAATAGCCAATCATTTTCCAGGAACTGAGGACTCCATTCCGGGAGCTGAGAGTTAAAAGCTAGCTTTTCTCCGCCATCACCTTCGCGTAGGTCGTCAGCGCGATCAGCGGGAAATACTGACGGTACAGGTGATACTTGAGATAAAAAACGCGCGGGAATCCCGTCCCCGTATAGAACGCTTCATCCCAGGATCCATCTTTCTTCTGCGTCTTGAGCAGATACGCAACTCCGCGCGCCACGCATTCGCTGCGCGTGTCTCCGGCCGCCAGTAATCCCATAATGGCCCACGCAGTCTGCGAAGCTGTTGAGTCTCCCTGGCCGCGCAAATTCGGGTCGTCATACGATCCCACCGTCTCGCCCCAGCCGCCATCGGAGTTTTGCACCATGCGAAGCCATTCAGCTGCTTGCTGAACCATAGGCTCGTTGCGGTCTATGCCCATCGCTTCCAGGCCGCGCAGCACCAGAGCCGTTCCATAGATGTAATTGACGCCCCAGCGGCCAAACCAGCTGCCATCGGGCTCCTGCTCTGCGCGAATGAACTTCAGCGCCTTCTTCACGATAGGATGTTCTTTGTCGAATCCGTAGGTTGCCAGACACTCCAAGATTCGTCCCGTGATATCAACTGTCGCGGGATCGAGCATCGCGTTGTGATCGGCAAATGGCACATACTGAAACACCATCCGGTCGTTGTTCTTGTCGAATGAGGCCCAGCCGCCGTTCTTACACTGCATCGACAAAATCCAGTCGATCGCCCTCTGCACCGACTCCCGCTGATACCGCCCATTCGGATGTTCCACGCGGCTGAGTCCCAGACACACCATCGCCGAGTCATCCACATCGGGATAAAACTCGTTGTTGAATTCGAAATACCAGCCGCCCGGTTCGCCCTTCGGATTCTTTACTTTCCAGTCTCCCGGCTTGCGCACCTGCTTCTGCAGCATCCAATTCGCGCACTTGACCATGCGCGGATCGTTGTATGGAACTCCCGCCTCGCCAAGCGCGAACAGCGCATACGCCGTATCCCATACCGGGGACATGCAAGGCTGCATGCGGAAGGTATCCCCCTCTTCGATTCCGAGCTTCTCAAATTCATCCATGGCGCGGATGACCTGCGGATCATCGAGCGAATAACCCAGGCAGCGCAGGGCGATGATCGCGTTCATCATCGAGGGGTAAATCGCACCCAGGCCATCGCTCATCTCAAAGCGTTCGAGCATCCACTTTTCGGCCGACTTCAACGCAATCGAGCGCAGGGGGCGCACATGCACGGCTTCAAACCAGTGCGTGATTCGGTCGATCACCAAAAAGAAATTCCGCCATGAGAGCAGCTTCTGCGCCCAATGCAGATGCATGCGCGACTTGTCACGGCCGCCGACAAACAGTTCCTCTACGCCCATCTCGTCTGGAATCTTTTTGAAGGGTTTCTTTGCGTAGCAGATGGAAAGCGGCACAAGAATGGCGCGCGACCAAGAGGAAATCTCGTAGATATTGAACCAGAACCAGTTTGGAAACAGCACAATCTCGGGGGGAATTGCCGGAACGGCGTTGTAGTCATACTGCCCGAAAAAGCAGAGATAGATCTTGGTGAATGTGTTGACCTCAGTCACTCCGCCCATTTCGAGGATTTTCTTGCGGGCGCGCACCAGTGCCGGATCGTCCGCATCATAGCCCGCCAGCTTCAACCCGAAATAAGCCTTCACCGAGGCTGAGATATTTGAAGGTCCACCCGGGTAAATGCTCCAGCCACCATCCTCGTTCTGATGGTTCAGTATGTAGCGCGCCGCCTTGGCGAATCGCTCGGTGCTGCCGGTGCCAAGCAGGGTGTGCAGAAGGATGTAATCGGATTCAAGCGTGGTATCGGCTTCCAGCTCTCCACACCAATATCCTTCTTCGTCTTGTTGGGAGAAAAGAAACTTGCGCGCCGCGTCGACAGCTACGGCGACCCGGCTCACCAGGTCATCAATTTTTCCGAATCGCATCTGCGGCAATGAAGCCGGACTTTGAGGGGAGGATTCTTCCATTCAGACTCCTAGCCAAATCTGTGGCTCGAACATTCGCTGATCAATCTCTTGCCGATTCCATCTTCAGCGGAGCCGACTTCAATATCCCTGCACTTCCATCGACTGCCTAAGCTCCTGCCGGCGCAGCTGCAATCGCCTCTACGATCTCAGGCGGCAGCCCAAACCTCACGTTCTCCGGCATAATCTCCAGTTCCTGCACGTCAGCAAAGCCCTTGCCCGCCAGATACTCCACTGTCTCTCTCACCAAGTGCTCAGGGGCCGACGCCCCAGCGGTCAAAGCCACGGTGCGCACGTCGTTCAGCCATTCTTGCCGGATATTGCTCTGATTATCGATTAGATGCGCCGGCGTGCCCAAACTGCGAGCTACTTCCACTAACCGCTTGGAATTAGAACTGTTATCCGATCCCACCACCAGCAACAGGTCCGCATCCGAGGCCACGTGCTTGACGGCCACCTGCCTGTTTTCCGTGGCATAACAGATATCCTGCGCCGCCGGCCCTTTGATATTCGGAAAGCGTTTGCGCAGCGCCGCGATGATGTCTCGAGTCTCGTCGAGGCTCAAAGTCGTCTGCGTGAGATAGGCAACGCGATTTGGGTCCGGCACCGCTACAGCAGCCACTTCTTGCGGTGACCCCACTACCTGTGTCACGGCTGGAGCTTCACCCAAGGTTCCAATCACTTCATCGTGATCGCGATGCCCGATCAGAATCAGCGAATACCCTTCCTTGGCGAACTTGACCGCCTCCACATGCACCTTGGTCACAAGCGGGCACGTGGCATCAATCACGCGCAGCTTGCGGACTTTACTGTGCTCTCGCACCTCAGGAGACACGCCATGGGCGCTATAAATCACCCGCTCGCCTTCGGGCACTTCTGCCACCGAGTCCACAAAAATGGCGCCTTTGTGCTGCAACTCTTCGACTACGAACCGATTGTGGACAATCTCTTTACGCACATAGATGGGAGGCCCAAACGCCTCCAGGGCAATCCGGACAATGTCTATCGCTCGTACCACGCCCGCGCAAAATCCACGCGGTTTCAACAACAGCAATCGCTTGCTCTCAGACAAAACGTGAACCCCCTCACCCGATCAGGCTACTCTGCCCCAAAAACGGCTACTTTCAAAGCTACTGTAATGGTACAGAAACAAATAGCCCCGGGTCAAAGTAAGCCATTGTAGGAGTGAGGATTAGCAGCGAACGGGGAGAAAGCCACGCTGATTTGACGTCTTGGATCCCGGATTCACGCATTCGCCTTGATCATCTGCTCAGCGTGCTTGAGCGAGGTTTCGGTGAGCTTCGCGCCGGAAAGCATGCGTGCCACTTCGGCGGTGCGCTCCTCGCCGGTGATCTGCCGAACTGTAGTTTTGGTTCGACCTCCGGCGGCCCGTTTCTCGATCAGAAAATGATGATCCGCAAAGGTCGCAATCTGGGGAAGGTGGGTCACGCAAAGCACTTGATTCCCTTTCGATAACGCCTTTAATTTCTTTCCCACCGCTTCCGCTGCGCGTCCGCCAATGCCTGTGTCAATTTCATCGAACACGAGCGTTCGCTGCGTAACCGAGCTTTTCTTCTTAACGGAATTTCCGCTGGATGCCCCAGCTTCTACGCACGCCTTCAAAGCCAGCATGATCCGCGAGAGTTCGCCTCCCGAAGCGATCTGCTCCAGCGGCCGCATGGGCTCGCCCGCATTCGGGGCGATCCGATAAATCACCTGGTTGATGCCCGAAGCATTCCATCGCTCTTCGGCCTCAGCTTCTTCCACCGCAATCCCGAACGAAGCCCGCATTGCCAGATCATTGATTTCGGCTTCGACCAGCTTCTCCAGCTTGCGCGCGGCGTCTATGCGCTTACGCGAAACTGCCTGGGCCGCCCGACCGTACTGACCTGCCACAGCAGCGAGCTGCTGGCGCAACTCACCGAGTACTTCGTCTTTGTTTTCGATATCAGCAAGCTTACGCCGGGTCTCCTGGCCATAAGCGATCACCTGTTCAAGAGCCGGCCCGTATTTCCGTTTCAGCCGGTCGAGCAAAGCCAACCGTTCCTCGATCTCAGCCAGCCTCTCTGGAGAAGCCTGGATCCCCCCGGCGTAATCGCGCAGGGTCGCGCCCACGTCCTCTACGTTAATCCGCGCCGATTCAAGCGCCGCAAGCGACTCCTGAAATTTCGGCTCATACCGCGCCAGTTCTTCCAGATGCTTCTGCGCCGCGCGCAAGCTCGCCGATGTAGATCCGTTCCCTTCATAAAGGAGATCGAAGGCGCTCATCGCCGAGCCATAAATCTTCTCCGCATTGGCGAGCACGAGTTTCTCTGATTCCAACTGTTCATCTTCACCCGCTGCCAGCTTCGCCTCCTGAATCTCCCGTGACTGGAACTTCCACAGATCCAGCAATCGCATCTTCTCTTGTTCGTTTTGTTCCAGTTCGTCGATGCGCGCCCGAATCCGCTTCCATTCGGCGAAAGCCGCCGACACACCCTCCAGCTCAATGCCCGCGTATGTGTCGAGCAAGGCTAGTCGCGCGGCCGCATCGAAATTTGCGAGAGATTCATTTTGCGCATGAATTACTGCAAGGTGAGGGGCTATCTGTTTCAGGACGGAAACAGTCGCCGGCTGGTTGTTAATGAATACGCGCCCTTTTCCTCCGGCTGCAATCTCACGCCGCAGAATCAGAGAGTTGTCATCTGCATCCAGCCCATTGGCTTCCAGGGCTGCTGCAATGGACTGAGCCGCAAATCCTTCACTTTCAAAGACTCCCAGCACGACGGCCCGTTCCGCGCCGGTTCTGATCACCTCTGATGACGACTTGTCGCCCAATAAGAGCCCTAGCGCGTCGATGAGAATCGACTTCCCCGCGCCGGTTTCACCCGTCAACAGGTTCAAACCGGCGCCGAATTCAACCACGGCGTTATCGATAACTGCGTAATTTTCGAGGCGCAGCTCAGCCAGCACGGGAGTGAAAGGCTACTGAATCAGGCGCAGCATAGCACAGACGCCTGAAATGCATGAAACCCGCTCCCAGAGCCAGTTATGCACACAGAGGTGAATGTACTTCCGAATCCGGTGTTTTGCACTTCTGAGTTTGATTGCACATAACGGACTCGCCGACTATAAAGTCATGCGATCCTTCCCCGCACTACTCGTGCTCGCACTCTTTGTTGCTATTGGCACCAGCTCGGCACAGCATCTGCAATGCGCCCCTTGCTGGAACCTCTTTCCGAAAACGACTGTCGGCCAGTCCAGCACTTATACATTTGAACTCACGAACACCGGAACCAGTGTTCTTAAAGTGACGTCCATTACATTGCCTCAGGGCGCATTCTCACTGGGGAACTTCGCACTTCCGGCCAACATTCAGCCTGGCAAGTCCGTTCCCATGCCGGTGGTCTTCACCCCGACAGCCGCCGGGTATGACTACGCAGAATTCTTCATCGTCAGCAACGATCGATACTCGCCGCGGCAGGCCCAGGTCTCGGGCAATGGAGTTTCTAACAGCACTGGTGGGGGCGGTGGATCCAGCCTGCTGACCATCAGCCCAGCCACACTTAGCTTTGGCAATGTGAACTTGGGCAGCTCCGCCAGTCAGTCGGCAACGCTTACTGCTTCGCAAGGCGCGGTCACGATCGCTTCAGGGACCACGACCAACTCTCAATTTGCCATTAAAGGTGTGACCTTCCCGCTAACCATTCCGGCCGGGCAAAGCGTACAGGCCACTATCCAGTTCACGCCAACTGCGGCCGGCAGCGCAACCGGGCAGGATAAGTTCGTCAGTAATGCCAGTAACTCTCCTGCGCAGGAGTTGCTGAGTGGAGTTGGGGTTTCGAACAGCCAGCTTACTGTAAGCCCGTCTTCCCTCAGTTTCGGCAATGTGAACGTCGGCAGCAGCGCCAGCCTGACGGCGACCCTGAAAGCCACGGGCGGCTCGGTGACCCTCTCTTCCGGGACGACAAGCAGCTCTCAATTTGCCATCAAGGGCATGACGTTTCCGCTGGTGCTTGCCGCCGGGCAGAGCGTTCAAGCCACCATCCAGTTCACGCCGTCTGCGGCCGGCAGCATCAGTGGACAAGATGAATTCGTCAGCAGCGCAAACTCACCCGAGCAGACGCTGACGGGCACCGGAGTGTCAACCGCCGCCTCCACCCAACTCACCGTGAGCCCGGCCACATTGAGTTTCGGCAATGTCACGGTCGGCAATACGGCGAGCTTGCCGGCAACCCTCACCGCTTCGAACGGCGCGGTCACCATTTCGTCGGACGCGGCAAGCACCTCCGAATTTGCTATCACGGGCCTGACCCTTCCCGTCACCATTCCGGCTGGTCAGAGCGTTCAAGCGACAATCCAGTTCACTCCGAATGCCTCTGGGGCTGCCTCGGCGCAGGATCAGTTCGTCAGCAACGCCACCAACTCACCTTCGCGTGAACAATTGACGGGAACCGGAGTCGCAGCCACATCACACTCCGCAACCTTGTCCTGGCAAGCTGGCGCATCCGGAATCACCGGCTACAACGTGTATCGCGGCACGGCCAATGGAGGGCCTTACAGCATCCTCAACTCGGCCCTGGTCTCTACAACCTCCTATACCGACTCGACGGTTGCCGGAGGCAATACGTACTATTACGTAACCACTGAGGTCAACGGTCAAGGACAGGAAAGCGGCTACTCCAACGTCGCGGAGGCACAAATCCCGAACTGATCGCGGACGCTCGTCGCTTGAACACTCACGAGTTCGAGCAGTCGTCGCGTGCTCTTTCTTTTCAAAAAGCAAGCGGCGGGTACCAGAGTCTGCAAACGGGGCCGCTGCTTCTGCAATCCGACTCCTAACTTCCGAACTTCAATATCACGTTGATCGATCCGGTACGTCGGCTCGGAAGTGGCGGCGTTCGGTCTATAATTTTAGGCAAGAAATCTTGAGCAAGGAATTCTCCCAGACACGATGCATCTGTCTCTAGCCCTTCTGCTTTTTGTCGGCGGCGAAATCGTTGATCTCGTCCTTCAAACCGGTCCGGTTGCCAAGGTTGTTCTTCTCCTGCTGCTCGCATTCAGCGTGCTCTCCTGGGCAGTCATTCTCTCGAAATGGTTTCTGATCCGGCGCGCTCACGCGCAAAGCGGGAGGTTCGTCCGCGCCTTTCGTAGAGCACAACGTCTGCAGGATGTGGTCTCGGCAGCCGACCAGTTTCGGCCGAGCCCACTGGTCGGCATCTTCGAGGGAGCCATTGCCGAGTTCAGGCGGCAAATGGGCAACACCGGTGGGATCAACAACCCGACAGCAATTCAGCGTGCCATGCAGATTTCTTCTTCCGAAGAAATCACCAGGTTCGAACGCAACCTGCCATGGCTCGCCATTACCGGCGCGGTCACGCCTTTTATCGGGCTGTTTGGGACTGTCTGGGGCATCATCGATGCCTTTCATGGTCTCGGTACCGCCGGCGCCGCCACTCTGCGCGCTGTCGCTCCCGGCATCTCGGAAGCTCTGATAACTACCGCCGCTGGTCTGGCCGCAGCTATCCCTGCGGTAATCGCTTACAACCTTATCCTCGGCTCGATCCGTGAACTGGCGGCCCGAAATGACGACTTCGCGCTCGAGATGCTGAATCTGGTCGAACGCCAACAAGCGCAACCGGTCGCTGAGGTGCGGCGCTGATGGCATTCACTGCCGCAAACGGTCGCACCCAGACCGCACTCGCCGACATCAACGTTACTCCACTTGTCGACGTGGTCCTCGTTCTGCTCATCATCTTCATGGTGACGGCGCCGGTCCTTCAGTCGGGCATTGAGGTCAACGTCCCGCACACCCGCACGGTCAAAGAGATCACCGAAGAGCGGCTGGTCATCAGCATTAACAAATCTCAGCGAGTCTTCCTGGGCAACGATCCCATCAACATCAACCAGATCGGCGCGACATTGAAGCAGCGGATTCGCGATCCCCGGCATCAGTCGATCTACTTACGCTCCGACGAAGACGTTCCCTTTGGCGCGTTCGCCACCGTCATGGACGCAATCAAGCAGGCAGGCATCAGCAACGTAAGCATCGTGACGCAGCCCATCGATTCCAATGGCAGCAAGCGCTAATGATCTCGAGCACGGCGGTCTCGGGCGGCCCATTCTGTGGTCAGCTGGATTGCATCTCGCCTTTTCCGTGTTCGTGGTGTTCTATTCCACTTACCTTGGCGGATTTCGTGGTCAGGGCTGGGGCGCGGGCGGCGGCGGCGATGCCATGGGAGCAACGCTTGTGAGCACGGTTCCCTTGCCTGCCAATCCTACGCCAACCAATAACGTGCTCGCGACCGAATCCAAGGGCCTTTCTCAATCGCAGCCCAAGCCGCAGGAGCAACCGGAGCCGGAAGCCATCCCGATTCCCGACAAAGCTGCGAAGCTGAAAAAGAAACCCGTGACGACCGCGACGCAGCGCAAACCGGAACCCGAGCCCGAGGAGTCTAATCAGATCCCTTATGGCGAAGGGGGACCGGTCAGCGGTCCTTATGGAATGTTCAACGCCGGCGGCGCGAAGGGCGGTTTTGGATTTACCGGCGGAGGTGGTGATTTCGGCAGCAGATTCTCCTGGTATGTGCAAGCTGTCCAGCGCAAGGTCTCGGAGAATTGGCTGAAGTACGAAGTGGATCCGAGCATTCGAGAGGCAAATCGCGTTTACCTCACGTTCGATATCGCGCGCGATGGACATCCTTCGAATGTGCAAGTCGAGCAGTCCAGCGGAGTGCCCTCGCTCGACCGCTCGGCCGTATATGCAATTCAACGTATCGACACGTTCGGTCCATTGCCTCCGGAGTACACAGGCAGCAAGGTTTCCGTAGAATTCTGGTTTGACTACAAAAGGTAGTTGTTTGGGCTTGTGAGTGCTTGCAAGCCTCGGAGCCAGCACCGGCATGAGGAGTGAAAATTGAGCAACCGGACGCATCCCATCGCTCATCACATAGATCGAAGTCTATCTCGCTTGTTCTGCAAAGGGATGACGTCGCGCCACGCACCTAAATCCCGGTTTGTCTGCCAGCTTGCCTTTCTTCTCGCGGCCGTCTTCACTCTGGCGGCCGCTAGCACCGCACAAGACTGGATCCGCACTGGAACTGGGCTCGGGGTAGAAAAAATCCGTCTCGCTGCCTCGGACTTCAAGGCGTCGACCTCCGACGCAAAGAACGCCGTCATGCTGACGACCTTTAACGACACTCTCTGGAACGATCTCGATAACGCGGGCATCTTCGAAATGGTTTCGAAGAGCTTCTACCCGTTGCAGAGTCCCGGCCAGCCTTCCGACGTAAATTTCTCCGCATGGAATTCGCCTCCACCGAAGGCCACCATGCTCGCGTTTGGCAATCTTGGCGTGACGGCCGACAAAGTTGCGGTACAGGGCTGGCTGTATGACCTGAATAATCAAGCCTCGCCACAGGTGCTGGGAAAACAATATGGCGATTCGGCCACCAACGACGCTGTGCGTGTGATCGCGCACAAATTTGCAGACGAAATCATCTTTCGTCTCGGCGGAGGAATCCCAGGCATCGCCGAAAGCAAAATCTACTTCGTGAAAGAGATGCGGCCGGGCGTCAAAGAAATCTGGATGATGGATTATGACGGCGCCAACCAGACGCAGATTACGCACCTCGGCGCGATCTCTCTTTCGCCGCG
>DATJNC010000110.1:0-35640 GCA_035508395.1 Terriglobales bacterium
CGATAGCGCCGATGTTGGTTCGCGCAAGGCAAGTCTGCTCGCACTAATTTGCCGGTCGATTCGCCGGGAAGAGCCCTGCCTGTTTCAGCACGGAGAGCATGTCCCACGCGCTCCACTCTTCGGACATTTTCCCAGCTTTAAAGCGAAAAATAGTGATTCCCGAAATCCTGATTTTTTTGCCGGTTGCGGGGAAGCCCATTCCGGCTTGGGTGTTGGTGCCCCAGGCCGTCCAACGCACGGCGACCAGATCGCCTTCGGCGACCATTTGATTGACCTTCATCTGCATATCGGGCATGGCGGTGCGTTCGTCGCGAGCAGCGGCCATGTCTTCAGCGAGCGTGTAATCGCCGTTGGAACCGTGGGCGACGAAATCGGGGGTATGCGAGTCGGAGTATTTTTCGAGTTTGCCGGGGCTGAGCACGTCTTCGAAGAATGAACGCGCGACCGCCTTGTTCTTTTCCTGCTCGCTTGTGGTCTGAGCGGAATTGGGAATCGAGAGCGCAAGAAGCAAGAGGGGCAGAACGAAAGCAGTATTTTTGAGCATAAGGACTCCTTGGTGAGTGCAGTATTGTTCGTCGCGCATTAGTGTAACATATGTTACATTAAATAGAGACGAGAAATGGCACGACCACCCGATCCGCGCATTCGCGCCCGGCTTCGCGAGCAGGCTGTCGATTACGTGCTTTCACACGGTATGAACGATCTCGCCCTGCGGCCACTGGCGAAGGCCCTTGGGACCAATGCGCGCATGCTGGTCTATCACTTCGGTTCGCGGGAAGGGTTGATGCGGGAAATCCTGCTTGGCTTGCGCGAACGTGAGGGTGCCCGCATGCAAGCCTGGTTCCAGGACGGGAAGAAACCACACACGCTATCCGAGTTCTTGCGCTGGCTCTGGCGTCGGCTGAGCAAGATATCCAAGCCGGCTCACCTGCAACTGCTTTTCGAGTTGTACGCGCTCGCGCTCCGTCACCCGAAGGATTATCCCGGCGTCCTCGAAGATCCGCTCGTCCACTGGAAAGCAGTCACAAAGAGGACATCCCGGCAATCGAAAACCCACGATGCGATGGCTACGCTGCTTCTGGCCGCGACTCGAGGGCTGCTGCTCGATTTATGCGCGACGGGGGATCGGGCGCGAACGGAAGGAGCCCTCAATCTGCTGGCTCGTTTTGTGGAATCAAGTGATGCGACGACGAAAGCTAAGAGTCGCTTATCCAAGCCACGCGGGTCACATCACTCGCGAAACAAGAAACACGAGCATTAAGAGAAGACCATCCACAATCAACAGCAGCGATACGACCCAAACCAGGGCGAAGATCCAGGCCTTGTCAGCGGCGGGCGGCGTGATTCCGATAATGCCATGAAGCCAGTCGAGCGAGGTGCTGACGCGGGCGGGCGGCAGTAGCCGGAGGGCGATGGCGGCGGCAAATGCCACCATAAGCAGGTTGAAGACGATAATGCCAGTCATCTTTAAGTTTTATCGGATAGCGGTGCCGTTACATTAGTAGAATCCAGCACCGGGTACACTTTCAAACTGTAACAGTGCCACGGATTTTGGTCTCTTGACCAATGTGGGGCGTACGCGCCAAAATCAGATGTCTAGTGAGGAAACCATGCTGGCTTATTTCTTCGTTCTTTTTGCGGTTGCGTCGCGCATGCCATTCATGCCGCATCCCTGGAATTTCACTCCCGTCGCTGCCGCGTTGCTTTATTTCGGCGCTCGGGGCGCTCGTCAGCAGCTCTGGGTTCCGTTTGTGCTGTTGGCCGCTTCTGATGTGGTCCTGACCAAATTCGTCTACGGCTATCCCGTGACCTGGGATCATTACGTTACCTGGGCGTGGTATGCCGCGATTCTCTGGCTCGGCACGAACCTGCGGGAGAGCGCCAGCCTGCGCGACGCCAAGGATTGTCTGCGAGTGGGTGGCGCCAGCCTGGCCGGCTCGGTGTCATTTTTCATTGTCAGCAATTTTGCAGTGTGGGCGTGCTGGGGTGATCTCTACCCGAAAACATTTTCTGGCCTGATGACATGCTATGCCGCGGCGATACCGTTCTTCCGCCACACGCTGGCTGGCGACATGGTCTTCACAACTCTGATGTTTGGAATTCCGGCGGCGGTCGCACTGCTGGCTCGTCCGGATAAGGCGCACAACACTCTGGCTGCCTAGCCAGCCGATTCTTGCTCTTTCCCGCGCAGCGCGGAGTTCGATTTTCCCGCTGCGTTTTTCTTTTGCCTGCTGCGACGCTTGACCATGGTCCAGATGATCCAGGCCGCGAGAATTTCTGCCGCGATGGAAGCGATGAACAAGAGGTGGTGGGTGAAAAAGGTTCCGGTCATGGCCACGATCCTGGGACCAAACCACAAGGTGAGCAAGGCTTCGAGCAGGAAGCGCACGAACCGTCCGGTAAAAATCGCCAGCAGAAAATGCCAGAAATTCATCTCGAAGGCGGCAGCAGCGAGAACTACGGCCTTGAAGGGTGTGGGCGGAGGCAGCATGGCGGGGAACATCAGCGCCCAGAACTCGTGCTTTTCAAATGAGGCGTGAATCTTCGCGAAACGCTCAGCGGGAAGGCGCTTGCGCAACAGCACTTCGCCGCCGGTATAGCCGATGACATAAATCAGGATGCTGCCCAGCGCCGAGCCGACGGCCGCGAGCACTACGTAGAGCAAGAAGCGAGACCGGTCGTTGTAGACGTAGCTGACGAAAATCGCATCGAGGGGCATACCGAGAAAAGAACCATCGACAGCCGCAAAGGCCAACATGCCCCAGGGGCCGAGCGGAGCCAGCACATGCTGAATCCATGCCGCATATTTCTGAATGAAATGTTTGATCTTGTTCAATGAAAATCGTTCCAGTGGAATACAACCAGTTTAATCGGACCATCGAGTGATCAGGTCATCGGACGATCGAAAAATTTGGATGATCCGAATAGTGATACCACAAAAGAATTAGGAGATCTGGCCGACGGAGCGTAGAGACTGATGTCACCCCATCACACCATGTTCGGATGACCCGACTTCGTGCTCTGTCTTTCCTGCGAGCAATTCGAGGGCATGGGGCAGGAGGTCGGCGACCGCCCGCAGTGACTCAACCGCGCCGGCCGGGCTTCCCGGCAGATTCAGGATCAGACTTGTTCCCCGCACGCCACAAACAGCGCGACTGAGCGCGGCGAAACGCGTTTTGCGCATATTGTCGGAGCGCATCTGTTCGGCGATACCCTCCACCAGCTTCTCACAGACGGCGCGCGTTGCCTCGGGCGTCACATCACGCGGAGCGATGCCGGTTCCACCTGTGGTGACGACAAGCCGTGTCGCGCGGCACATTTCAATGAGTTTTTGCTGGATCGCCTCGCTCTCATCGGCAACGATTCCGTGGGCGACAACCCGGAACCCGCGCTCCTCGAGCGCTTCGCAGACCGCTGGACCGGACAGATCTTTCTTCTCGCCGCGCGCGCAGGAATCGCTGACCGTCAGAACCGCAGCAGATTTCTGAGTGAGGGGCTCAGGTGTCGAGGAGGACATCTTCACCCTCAGCCGCCGCATCGCGCTGCGCTTCATCAAGCAGCCGCAGGCCTTCCATGAGCAGGCCTTGTGTATTCAGCGTGGTTGTCTCCTGCGAGGTCTTGCCTTCGAAATCGATTTGGAAGTTGCCCTCGGTCCAGCGCAGCACTTTGAAGACGGCCTCGTCGCCGATAGTGGATCCGTAAACGGCATGCTTAGCCTGCCCCTGGTTGAAATAGATCTCACACTTTTCGTCGGCCTTGGTCATGGTGAGGAGGCAGCTCTTTCGGCCCATCTCCAGCGACTGGACGAGGTCAATGACATTCATCTGAGCGATACTGCCGCGCAGGATGCCATCGGTAGAGCCGGCCCTGGCCATTTTTTCCAGGGCAATGCGATCGACCACGCGCTTGATTCTTCGCACTGCCTCTTTCAGGAAGAAAGGTTTTTCCAGGTGATCTTCGGCTGCTTCCTGGGCCAGGCGCTCGCTGATGTCAGCTTTGTTGGCCATGAGGATCACTGCGATGCCGGCGGTTGCCGGGCGGCTTTTCAGTTTTTCCAGAAGTTGGCGGCCATCCATGCCGGGCATGCGATAGTCGCAGAGCATCAGGTCAGGAGGGTCATCGACGGCCTTGAGCAGCGCATCAGCCGCGTCGCTCGCGGTAGAAACAGCGCCGATTGGGGTAAGGGCCTGCTGGAGCATCCCCAGAACCATCGGGTTGTCATCGACTACCAGGATTTTGACGTTGGTGCTCATGGCCAACTAAGCATTTCCCAAATGATGCCGTGCGTGATTTCTGCGATAATTTCCGCTTTTGCCACCCGACTTGCGCTCAAGAACAACCTCGCGAATCTCGATGCCCTTATCGAGCGCCTTGCACATGTCATAGACGGTCAGGGCCGCGATGCTGGCAGCAACGAGCGCTTCCATCTCTACGCCAGTTTCGGCGGTGGTCTTTACTTTTGAAGCAATAGCCACGCCATTTTCGCATACGCGTAGGGTCACAGCAATGTGACTAAGCGGCAGCGGATGACACATGGGAATCAGCTCTGCCGTTTTCTTCGCCGCCATGATGCCGGCGGTGCGCGCGACTTCAAACGGATCGCCTTTGGGATTCGAAGGCAGGGCCGCGAGCACACTTTGTTTCATGCGCACAAAGGCGCGGGCCTCGGCCTCGCGGGTGGTTTTTTTCTTGCTGGAGACATCGACCATGCTGGCGCGGCCGCGCTCATCATAGTGGGAGAGCTTTTTAGGCATCGGATTCAGGGTATCGCATTTCTTCGGCTGAACTCGGACTTCAAATGCTCCGCTGAAAGAAGGGATGGGCACACCACGAACGGATTCCTCATTTCACTCGGAATGACAACCCCTACTGCTGCCAGTTGACTATCCCTGCTACTGCCAATGACGTTCGGGAATAGCATGGCATTCATCAGCCGGTCAGTACCGAAACCCATTCGCCCGCATCAATCCGCTCGCGATCGGGAGGGATCACCAGATAGCAGTTCGCACATGCCAGAGCCGCGATGTCGCCAGAGCCTTGCCATGCCGCGAGCTCAACCTCGGCGTTCTCGAACTCGCCGGAAATGACGGCCGGCAAGAAGCGGGTGAGGCCAGTTTTGGTCCGGATCTCAGATTTCAGCCGCGCTTTAAGAAAGACAAGCGGCTCGGGGCGGGCACCGGCGAGAGCGGCAATGATCGGCTGAACGAAAAGCCGGAACGTCACCATGGTTGAAACCGGATTGCCGGGAAGGCCAAAAAAATACCTCAAGCAAGACGAGGCAGGCCTGGTCTCTACCAGAGGTTTCTGCGCCATGCCAAAGACAATCGGTTTGCCCGGCTGAATCCGGGCGCCGGTGAAATAAAACTCCGCGTGTAGTTCGCTCAGCACCTGCTCCACCAGGTCATACTTTCCCATCGAAACGCCGCCGGTGATCACCAGCAGATCGCACTTCAGTCCTTCTTCAATCAATTCGCGGAGCCGGCCAGGTCTGTCTGGAGCAATTGGCAGACGCACCGGCTCGGCTCCTGTTTCCTGAATTTGCGTGGCGAGAGAGTACGTATTCGAGTTACGAATCTGCGCAGGCCCGGGAGAGGAGTCGATCTCTACGACCTCGTCTCCGGTAGCGAGAACGGCGACACGCGGCTTGCGGAAGACCTTTAGACGCACCGTGCCGACTGCGGCCGTTAATGCAATCAATGCATGATCGAGCCGACGGCCTCGCTCGATTAGGATTTGCCCGGCGCGCGCCTCGGCTGCGCGCGGAACAAAATTTTCACCACTTCTTACGCTGCGCTCAATCTCGATTTTGTTCCCTGCGGCCTTCGTGTATTCGACCATCACCACTGCGTCGGCTCCCGCAGGCAAGGGCGCTCCCGTCATAATGGAAACGGCCTGGCCGCGATCGAGTTTGATGAATCGGCCTAAACTTTCCGGCGACTCGCCGGCCTTGATTTCTCCAATCAGCTCGAGATGCGCAGGGACGGACTCCACATCCGCCGCACGCACGGCATAGCCATCGCGAGTGGCGCGGGGAAAGGGAGGGAAGTCGCGATCGGCGAGGATCGCCTCAGAGAGAACGCGTCCACGCGCCTCGAGCAGATGGAGGGCTTCGCTCTGGTTGGACCGGCGGCATTCCGCCATTAGCTTCGCCGCGTGATCTTCCACGATCCGGCGAGCCTCTTCGAAGGAGACCACGCCCGCGCGGGCTGAACTGGAGGACATGCAGCGATGATAACCGAGCGTCAGCGAGCGCGGTGGCGGCTGGAGGATCGAACCGGAGTTCGACCGGGTGTGGGGAACATGCGGGCGTCGTAGCGGAGAGGCTGGAGCGGATGCATGGTTAATCTTGCAAAATCAAGGTGCGAAGGATTAATCAGCAAGTTGCTTTCTTCGGGAGCCAGCACCGAAGGAACAAGCAGGAGGCAGTGCTCGGCCCGCACCACGAATTCGTCTCCGAAACGTGCGAGGGCGGGAGGCGCGGCGGCGTCGCGCCAATTGGCGGGCAAATCGGCGGGGTCAATTTTCTGGCGCGGCAGATCGTCGGGAACCTCAGCGACCGCCAACATGAGGTCGCTGGGAGGATCGTCTTTATCGAGGTGCAGAAAGTATTCGAGCATGGCCAGCGAGCGATGCTCGGAAGCATAGCTGAGGCGGGTTCCTGGACTCGACCAGCGGCCGCCGTAACGATAGGCGCCTTCGCCGTCGAACGGAGCGCGCGCAAAGGCGTTCCGGAACACGCGGTAGATGCGGCTCAACTGATGCCGCCGTAGGCAATGCGGCCGAGAATGTTTTCGACCTGGCGGGCTCCGAGTTCGGTGTCGATTGCTTCCACCGGCGCAACCCCGCCGAGCGCGCGGTTTGGACGCTTCAGCCAGTTCGTGGCCCGCTCGCGGCCGCCGAGGAAATCGTGAGCGATAGCTACGATGCGAGCGAGCCGATAAAGCCGGTCGGATTCGTAGCGGGCAAGCCGACCCGTGCGGCGGCGACGCTGCAGGCTGCGCGGAGAAAGATCAAGAGCCCGAGCCAGTTCGGTGAGGGTCAAGCCCGAAGCCCGCATCAATTCCTCAACGACAGCGGGGGGAAAGCCCTCGCGAATTGCATCGCGCATATCGCGATCTGAAGAAAGGGTGCGGCCGAGGGTCTGCTTGCCGCCCAGTTCCGCGACTACGGCTCGAAGTTCGTTTACCATTCTGTCGCTTATTATAGCGACAAATGGCGCTTACAACCAGCCGAGAGCACTCAGCCGCCAGCCATCAGGAAAACCGGCGTCTGTGTCTGTATCCATTCGGCCAGATCGGGATAAAGAACAGTACTTTGCAGTGACTAATTTGCATCGATGGCGGAGGAATGAGCTGAGAGATGATGGCTGAGAGCTGCAACTGAGAACTGAGAACTTGAAGTTTAGTTTCTCGCCAATTCCTGGCCCAGGACCGAGGCGTTGCTGGCGAAGCAGAGGCCGGTTTCGAGGTCGACCAAGCCGGAGCGTACCAGTTTGGCGATTTCGGCGTCGAAGTGCTGCATGCCTTCGTTTTCGCTGGCTTTCATGGCATCAAGCAGCGTCCGCCCGGGTCGCTCGCCCTGCTCGACGCAATCGCGCGTCCGTGGGTTCGATTTCAGAATCTCAACCACCGCGATGCGATCGCCGCCATCGTTCCGCGGGACCAGTCGCTGGGCAATGATGTAGCGAAATGTCTTGGCCAGCCGTTCGCGAACGGATTGTTGTTCGTTAGCCGGAAATGAGGTCACGATGCGTTCGACGGTTTTTGAGGCATCGATGGTGTTCATGCTGGAAAGGACGAGGTGTCCGTTTTCAGCGGCCTCGAGCAGAATGTCGAGGGTTTCGCGGTCGCGAATTTCGCCGACCATGATCACGCGCGGGGCCTGCCGGAGGGCGGCACGCAAGGCCAGAGAAAAACTGGGCGCGTCGCTGTGCAGTTCGCGTTGATGGACAGTTGACTTCTTGTGCTTGTGTAGGAACTCGATCGGGTCTTCGACGGTCAGGATGTGATAACAGTGCTCGGAATTCATGCGATCGATCAGCGCGGCAAGGGTCGAGGACTTGCCCGATGCGCTGCCGCCCGTGACCAGGATAATGCCGTTCCGCACGTTGGCCGCATCCTCAAGTTGTGCCGGCAAGCGGAGAGAGCGAAGAGTCGGAATGACGGTGGGAATCACGCGCATGACAATGGCGCAACTGCCGCGCTGGATGAATACATTGACGCGGAAACGCGCCATGCCCGGCAATCCATAGGAGACATCGCACGAGCCTTGCTCGCGCAGGGTGGTGAGCGCCTGCTTGTTCGAACCGATCAGATCGGCAGCGATACGCCGCGTGTCGTCGGCCGAGAGCATGCTTGAGCCGGCGATTTCGACCGGGGTAAGTTGCCCATGAATCTCGACTTGCGGCAGGCGTCCCGGCGAAAAGATCAGGTCGCTGACCTTTTCGGAGGCGCGCAGCATGCCGGCCAGCAAAGCCGAGGTGGCAATCGCCCCGGTTCCTGCCGCGCCTTCCAAAGCTATCGAGATTGGGGAAGTCCCCGCGCTCGCCATAGAACACACTCCTGCTACATCGAATCTTTGCCACCACAGGGGAGTCGTTCGGAGGGGAAAGTATGAATTGACTGTACCGCGAAGACGAGTTAAACGGCGAGACCGATTAGGTCATACACCTTTGGCAAAACGCAGAAAACAAAAGAGCGGCCGAGATTTGGCCGCTCTTCCAAAGTAACGCGCGAAGGTAACGTCGGCGATAGAACCGCTATTTCTTGACTGGCTTTTTCTTCGTGCCAAAGCCGGTTTCGACCGTCGCGCCAATACTGGCCAGCATCTGCTTGGCGGTGTCGGCCATGGGACCGTTGGGATCAAGCTCCAGATATTTCTGGAAGGCTTCGGCGGTACCGTCGGGAGCAACCATCTTGTTGTCCTTGCCGACCGTAGCCTTGCCGATCAGGTTGATGCCCTTCCAGTAATATGCCAGAGCTTTATTGGGATCGGCGGCGATGGTTTTGTCGAAGGCGGCGTTGGCGTCATCGGCTCGGCCGGCGTTGGTCAGCACGGCGCCCTCGTTGAAGTAGTACATGGCGGCGCCTGCCGGATCGAGTTGCGCGGCCTGATTGTAAGAGGCCATGGCGTCATCGATCTTGCCAGCCTTCGAATAGGACTGCGCCATGTTGTTGTAGTAAGCGGCAAGCGTCTTGTTGTTGTTGGGATCCTTCGCCGCCTGCTCGGATGCCTTGCGCAGATCGATCGCCTTCTGGTAATCGGTGGCGGCCATCTCATAGCGCTTCTTCTTCTCGTCAGGATCGGTTTGCTTCGGCGCGGAGGCCAAATAGGCGTCGCCGAGCTTGAACCAAATCAGGTCGCGCGAGGGATCGATGGCATTGGCATCGTTCAGAGTGGAAATCGCTTTCTCGAAATCTCCGACATCGGAAGCGGCTTTCGCTTCGGTCAGCTTTTCATTCAGCGACTTGACCGTGTTCTGCTCTTTGGTGACCTTGGCTTGCTGCTCCTGCTGGGCTTTCGCCTGCTCGGCAGACATGCCCTGACCCTGGGCGGCGGCGGTCTGTTCCTTCTTCAGATCGAAATCGAGATCGAATTCTTCGAGGCCAACGCTGACGCCGTTGAAGTGAAACAGCTCCTTGCCGTCTTTGCTCAGCTTGACGTTGTACTTGCCGGGAACGACGCCCAGCGAAAAATACTCGCCCTTGTTGTTGGTCTTTAGCGCGTAGGTGTGGCCGGTTTCAGTGCCGGTCCAGTCGACTTGGGCCCCGGCGATCGGTTTCCCGTCAGTATCCTTGCAAACGCCCTTCACACTGCCCGTGGTTTGGGAAAAGGCAAGCGGGGCCGACAGCCCCAAGACAAGCACGAACAGAAGAGGAAGGACAAAGACTTTCTTCATGATGAGCCTCCCGGCAATGAAGCTTAGCAGCTTCGAGCCGCGACCTTCGAGCAAACCTAGCAGTTTCGCTTGCCCGCAGCTTGCGACTCGCAGCTCGCTGCGAATGAACGCGAACTCAAATTCGAAGTCTGACTTCTCAACCAAACCGCCGACCGCTTAAAGGCGACCCGACGCGGCAAATACACTCTCAGCCGACGCGGGCAGATGCTTGCGCATACGGAATCGGATCCTCTGCGCCCGCCTCGCGAAACGCGCGCAGACGCAGCACGCAGCTGTCACAGACGCCACAGGCCCGGTCTTCCCGCTGATAGCATGACCACGTTAAATCGAAGGGTGCGCCCAGTTCAAGCCCGAGCGTCACAATCTCATGTTTGCGCATCGCGATGAGCGGGGTCACGATCTGAATTGAGCCTTCCTTCGTACCGGCACGCACCACGTCGTTGAACGCTCGATAATACTCCGGGCGGCAATCGGGGTAGCCAGAGCTATCCTGCTCGACCGCACCAATATAGACCTTGTCGGCGCCCAGAACCTCGGCCCAGCTGACAGCGACGGAGAGAAAATGCGCGTTGCGGAAGGGGACGTAGGTGACGGGAATGCCGGCGCCGATGGCGTGTGATTCGGGGACGTCTATTTTGTTGTCGGTGAGGGCCGAGCCGCCGATGGCGCGCAGAGCGTCGTTGCCGGCGACGAGCCGATCGCGAATGCCGAGACGGTCGCAGATGGCATGGAATGAGCGCAGTTCACGAGCCTCGGTGCGCTGGCCGTAGCTGATATGAACGGCCGCCGCGTTGTGATCGCGGGCGGCCAGGGCGGCGCAAACGCAGGAATCCATGCCTCCGGAAAGGAGAACGACAGCGCGGGATTGAACATCGGGAGGCATTGACAGATCAATTTTATGACAAAGGCGAGGACTATTTAGTCATTGAATCATTGAGTCATTTAGTCAATGAAGAACCACCGGTCGGCGAGCGGTTTTCAATGACTCAATGACTCAATGACTAAATGACTAAATGATTGGATGACTAAATGATTCAAACTCCTTTGGCGGCGGGGTCCCAGATGAGCTTGTGGATCTGGAGGCTGAGGCGGGCGGGTATGTCGTCGGCGAGCATCCATTGCGCGAGTTGCTCAGGGTCGAGCAGGCAATGCGAGGTATCGCGGGCGCCAGTAGCATCTTTGCGGAAGACGGGAGAAAACAGAATGGCGTTGACGCGTCCTGCGAGCCGATGTTGAGCTATAAAGTCGCGGGCAAATTCGTAATCGACGCGATCGCAGAGGACGAATTTCACTTCGTCGTGCGGAGTCAGCGCGTCAAGATTCGCGAGGTTGAAAGTGTCTGGCTCACCGGAGTGCGGACACTTAACGTCGAGGATTTTAACCACATCTTTCGGTACCCGCGCCAGCGGACGTTCGCCGCTGGTTTCGAGCAGAACCTTGTAGTTTGCCGCGAGCAAGCGCTCCATAAGAGGAATGACCTCGCGCTCCTGCAGCATGGGCTCGCCCCCGGTGATCTCGACAAGGCAGTTGCTAGTTGGCAGTTGCCGGTTGCCAACCGCGGCACGGGCTTCTTTGGTCGCGGCGCCCGTGGATAGCTTGTCAACTTCAGCGACGACTTCGTCAATCGTCATCTTCTTTCCGCCGTAGAAGCTGAATTCACTATCGCACCAAGTGCAGCGCAGGTTGCATCCGGTCAGCCGGACGAAGACGCATGGAAGGCCCGCGTAGGTGGACTCGCCTTGCAACGACTTGTAGATCTCGGTGACCAGCATCGGGTCATCGGGTGAGCGGGTGATTGGGTAATCTGTGTCCTGGGGTTCAGATCGCCCGATGACCCGATGGCCCGATCACCCGATGAGTCACTCCGAGTAGGTCGCCGTAGTCGTCTCGGTTTCGAATACGGTGACGTCTTTCACGCGCACGCGGCCACTGGTCACGTTTTTCAGGCGGGCATTCGTCTCGTCGAAGAAATATTTGGATAAGTTTTCCGCCGAGGGATTCAGCTCGGTGAAGGGCTCGATGTCGTTGATCATCTGATGATCGAGGCGGTCGATGACGTGCTTCATCACGTCTTTCAGGTCTTTGAAATCGAGCAGCAGACCGGCCTTGTCGAGTTCGGCGCCGGCTAGCGTCACGCGAATCTTATAGTTGTGGCCGTGCGGATTCTCGCACTTCCCCTTGTAATTGCGGAGGTAGTGTCCGGCGGCGAATGTGTCTTCAACTGTTACCTGGTACATGAAACTCCCGAGCCTCGAATGTGGCGCGATCGAGCGAAATGCGTGAGACTACGAATATTGTACCTTTGAATGCAGCCGGCGCCATGGGCGCCCCTTTCTTTGAATCACGCGATGCGACGCACAACAAAGGACGAGGGACGAACGGCAGTTCTTACCATCCGCGAGGCAGGCCCTGAGGATCTCGAGATGATCCTGCACCATCGACGCTCGATGTTTCGCGACATGCGCGAAGGAACAGTTGAGGAGTTGGACCGCATGGTGGAGGCCGCACGGCCGCTATTTGCAAAGGCGATTGGAAATGGTTCGTATCATCACTGGCTGGCAATCGATGAACATGGGCGTGTGGCTGGAGGCGGCGGTGTTCTGCTTTGTCCGTGGCCGGCAAACCCGCGGGAAACTTGCACCGAGCGAGCTGTGATTCTGAATGTGTATACCGAGATGGAGTTCCGCCGTCGGGGCGTGGCCCGTCAGGTGATGCAGGTAATACTGCAGTGGATCAAAGCTCACGGTCTGGCCAGCGTGAACCTGCACGCCAGTGACGAGGGGCGCTACCTTTACGAATCCATGGGTTTTAAGCCGACGAATGAGATGCGGTTGAGGTTTGAACCCTAGTTCCTAGTTCCCAGTTCTCAGTTCTCCGTCAGAGATGCAACCGCAAATTGGGAAACTGAGAACCCAAAACTGGCAACTGTCCTGTCTAGCAACCCATGGGCCAATTTCCGACCAACTCACGTTAGACTGCTAACGTTCGGGCTGCTTCTCCGTCTATCTCTCTGCAAGGCAAGGTTAGATCCTTGTAAAGGACAGAGACAGGCAATGCCGGCCGATTCCTATGCCGTAGCAATCACGGTTGGCGACACAATCCGCGCGAGGCGAGCGGAGCAACAGAGCGGCACCCAGCACCCAACGATAAGGGGCTCCTTGGCAGCGCAGGGCAACCGCATTGACGACACGACCCTAATCCGCGAGGCGCAACAGGGCAACCGTGCAGCCTTCGAGGTCCTCGTGCGTCATTACGATCAGTCCGTGCTACGGCTGGCGCTGCACCTGACCGGCTCTGAAACCGACGCGCAGGACATTTACCAGGAGGCCTTCCTGAAGGCCTACAAAAACCTGGGCAGCTTCCGCTTCGAGTGTTCCTTCTACACCTGGATCTACCGGATCGTTACCAATCTCTGTCTCGATCACCTTCGCAAAAGAAATGTACGCAAGGAAGACGCGCCGGTCGCAGTCGACAATTCCGGCGAAGAGTACAGCCTGATCGAGCAGTTTGCCGACGCGCGAGCCGGGGCGAACCCCGAACGCGATCTGATGCGCCGCGAATTGGGGAGCAAGATTGGCGCGGCCCTCGAGCGGCTGACTCCGCGCGAACGGATGGTTTTTGAGTTGAAGCATTATCACGGGCTGAAGCTGCGCACGGTCGGCGAGATGCTTCACACGACCGAAGAGACAGCCAAGAATACGTTATTCCGCGCGACGCAGAAACTACGCACGGCGCTGGCGGAGATGCGATGAAACGACTCTCGAGTTGCGAGTGGCGAGCCGCGGGCAATCAGGTCATTGGTTGCTCGAAACTCGCGGCTCGTGGCTCGCGGCTCGATAGGTGCACAAATGAAATGTGATTGGGTACAGCAAAATATTCTTTTCTATGTTTATAACGAGCTCGAAGACGATGCTCGCTATGAGGTCGAGCAGCATCTGGCGCGATGCCCGGAGTGCACGAACGAGCTGAAGGTCACGCGCAAGTTCCACGCGACCATGTCGCAGGCCCAGGTGGCCGAGCCCGCGCCAAATCTGCTGGCCGCCTCACGTATGCGGCTACAGGAAGCGCTTGAAACCACCAGCCAGGGCGGATGGTGGCGCCGTCTTATCTTCGAGCCGGCTACATGGTTGCGCCAGGTTCGAATGTCTCCCGCGCTGGCGGCCGCGATTTTCGTAGTGGGATTCGGCGGTGGAATCGGAGCCACCTACAACTACCTGGGCAATCGCCAATCCGACAACCGCCCTCTGGTCGCTGATCTTTCTCCCAAGCAAAGCCCGATCGAAGCTTCCGCCATCACGGGTATTCGCTCGATAAGCCAAGACCCTGGATCGAATCAGGTCAGCATCAAGTACGACACAATTTCCACACAAGAAGCGCAGGGCTCGCTGAACGACCAGCAGATCCAGCAATTGCTCCTGTTTGCCGCGCGCAACAATTACAACTCGGGCGTGCGCATGGATTCAGTCGACCTGCTGACCCAGCAGCCCAATGACACGCGCGTGCGCGAGGCGCTGATGTATGCGCTTCAAAATGACACCAATCCCGGAGTGCGACTGAAAGCGCTCGATGGGCTGAGCGGCTTCATCCGCCAGGATGCGACGGTGCGCGATGCGGTGCTGCGCGCGCTGGTCAGTGATGCCAGCCAGGGCGTTCGCCTGCAGGCTTTGCGCATGGTTGAGCCGATGAAAGTCGACAGCAATGTACATGCAGTGCTTGCACGACTGGCGCAATCGGATCAGAATCCTTCGATCCGATCGCAAGCCCAGACGATGCTGGCGGAAATACCGGAGATGGATTGAAGAATCGTCGTTGGTCGATGGGCGTTTGTCGCCAGCCAGCGCCGACGACGGAAACAAGACAATTGCCAACGACCAAGACTAACGACGCAAGCACCAAGAACGAAGAACCACGGACGAAGGACGCTTTACCAAGGAGAACTTCATTGAAACGCATTTCCCAATTCGCTGGCGCGGCAACGGTTGCGATCGCGCTGGCCTCGGTGGCTCCCGCCCAGGAAGGCCGGATCTACCGGGAAGGCAGTGCCTGGGTACAGGAGGTTACCGGCCAGCTCAACGGCGCCAAGAACATGCGGGTGAGACTCGACATGGGGTCGGTGAAGATTGAAGGTGGATCGCAGTCTGGGATTACATACGTCATTCATCGTCGTGCCTATACGGGATCGGAAGAGCGGGCTCGGCGCGAGTTTCAGTCGAATCGCATCAGTGCTTCGGTCAAGGGAGACACGGCCTCGATCATGGCTGAAGGGGGTGGCGGCCGCGACCGCAAGTGCTCTGACGATCTGACCATCAATGTGCCGCGCAGCATGGATCTGGCGAAGATCGAAACCGGTGGCGGCAATGTAACCGCAACCGCCATTAACGGCCGCGTGGAACTCTCGAGCGGCGGTGGAATTATTCGCGTCGATGACATTGGCAATGGTGTGAGGGCCGAAACCGGGGGCGGCTCCATTGAAATTGGCAGCGTCGGTGGCGATGCCAACCTTGAGACTGGCGGTGGGAATATCAAGATCAATTCCGTCAAAGGCGAAATCAAAGCGAGCACCGGCGGAGGCAGCCTGGTGGTGCTTTCGGGGCTACAAGGAGCGGTGCTTGAAACCGGGGGCGGCAGCATCCGCTTGCAAAAGTGCAATGGCCGGGTAAAGGCAACCACGGGCGGCGGCAGCATCGACCTCGGCGATATTGGCGGACCGGTTGAGATTCAGTCCGGCGCCGGCAGCATCCGGCTGGCATCGGCCAAGGGCCGGGTCGAAGCAGAGACCGGCGGGGGCAGCATTCAGCTGGATGGAGCCACATCGGTCCGCGCGGAAACGGCGGCTGGCGGCATCGTGGTGAAACTGCTCTCGTCATCGGACATACACAGCGATTCCTCGCTTGAAACTGCCGCCGGCGATATCACCGTCTATCTGACCAACGACCTGCCCATCAGCGTGCGCGCGTCGATCGACTTGGCCAATGGCCACACCATCCGCAGCGACTTCGGCGATATTCACGTTACGACGGAAGGCGGCCAGTGGGGGCCGAGAACGGTGACCGCCGAGGGCCAGCTCAAAGGTGGCGGACCCATGTTGAAGGTGCGGACAAGTTCTGGAAACATAAGCTTCCTGCGCGCGTCTCGCTGACGGAAAGCTTGGATTCAGGGGGCCTACGATGCATCGCTTTCTGCTTTGCACGTTGCTTTTGTCGCTGATCGTGACCGTTAAACCAGCCGCAAACGCGGTTGAAAATGCCAACTCCGAGGAGAATTGGAGTATCAGCCCCGACGAAGGGGGAGGCGGCTCCTCATATCTGGGTGTGGACATCGCCGACGTGACTCCTGAGCGACTCTCGACTCTCAAGCTCAAGGAGGAGCACGGCGCGGAAGTCACGATGGTCGACGCAGACGCGCCTGCCGGCAAAGCCGGCCTTCGCGAGCACGATGTGATTCTGAGTCTGAATGGCACGGCGGTGGAAAGCGCCGCGCAGTTGCGCCGCATGATCAGGGAGACTCCGCCTGGGCGCGTAATCACGCTTGGCATCAGTCGCGACGGACAACCTTCCACTGTTAAGGTGCAACTCGCCGACCGGAAGACATGGATGCCATGGTCAGGAGAAGGTCACGGAATCAATGTTCGGATCCCGCCTATTCCCGCCATTCCGCCGATCCCTGAGATCAATGTGCCGGTATCGGTCGTGATTGCTTATTCCTCCATGCGCAGCGGATTGATGGTGGAGAATATCACGCCGCAGCTGGGAGAATTCTTCGGGGTGAAGGGCGGCAAGGGAGTGCTTATCCGTTCGGTTGAGAAGGGCAGCCGCGGGGAAAAAGCCGGTTTTCGCGCGGGGGATGTTATCGTCAAGGTCAACGATCAGCCCATCCACGACACCTCTGACTTCAATCACGCGCTTCACGGCACATCGGGCAACACGGTGGCAATCACGGTGATGCGCGACCGGCGCGAGCAAAACTTCACGCTTCCTCTTCCTGACAAGAAGGATTCGGGGCAGCTTTTGGAGGATAGCTTCGAAATTCCCGAGGTCAGCGCTGAAATGGAACTGGCGATTGACAAGGCTCAGGACCAACTGGCGCACCTGGGTCCGGCCATGATGGAGAAAGCCCAACGAGCCATGCAGCAGGCTGCCGAAGCGCAGAAACGATCGCAAGAATGTTTCCAGCGCCATCAGAAGGATCTGGAAAAGCAGGCGGAGCGTCAGCAAAAAAGAATGCAGGAATTTCAGCAGAAGATGCTGGAGCAACAGGAGAAACTTCGCCACGAGTTGAATGGGTCATGGGCCGAAATTTGAGCCCGGAGCCAAGTGAGATTGTCGCTCTCTGTGTAGCAATTGGAGCGACCGGTTACAGAAGTAATTCCACGAAAGACGTAGTCCTATAATCGCGGCCGTGGACGTTATCTGGTGCCAGGCACTCTTGGTAAAGTTCCTCGTACCAAGACTTTGGATTGCGGTGCTGCCTGTCGTTTGGTTGCGGCATCCGATGCCACTTTTCAGCCCCTTCCACCTACCCACTGGTTACCTGTCGTTTGAGTGGAAATGCCGATAAGCTTGGATTGCAATGGCATTCCGCGCCCTTTTGTTTTCCAAGAATCCCGAAACAAACAAGGTGCTGACCGAGGCCTGCCAGGGCGCCGGCATCCGCCTCGAAGTCTGTGAAGATGTTTTTTCGGCGATCGAAAAAGGCACAAAGCAGCCATTCTCATGCGTCGTGGCCGACTGGTTCGAGCAGCCGGAAGCCGGATTTTTGCTGAAGCGGGCTCGCGAGTCGTCACCCAACGGAAACGCGATCGCCATCGCCATCGTTGATACCGAGCCGACGGCGGCGGAAATGCGCGATCACCGGCTCAATTTCCTGATCTATCGCCCCGTGTCAGTGGTCGAGGCGCAGGAAGTGTTCGCAAAAGCCAGTGAAAACATGCAATCGGTGAACTCGGAAGGCTCGTCTGACTCGCGCCGCTCTGAACTGAAGATCTCTGTCGCTGCCTCGGCGCCCACGGCATGCGAGCAGAATGAAGCCCAGCCTGCCGCGCCGCAGGCCACGATTTACCAAGAACCAGGCGCATCAGAGGACACTGAGGAAGGCAGCGATGAAACCCTGGAAGACGAGCCGCACGGAGCGCGCTTCTCTTTTCCCCTACAGAAAGTCTGTGCTGCCGTGGTGGCGCTGGCTGCAGCCTATGCTATGTGGACGGCGCGGAACACCATCACCTATCTGGCGCGCACGCCAGAGAACAAGATTGAAGTCTTCAAACAGGCAATCGCGTCGCTGTTCTATCTGAACCAGGGAGCGACCCCGGTTGGCGCCGCCATCACCGACGCGCAGCAGGACGCCTACTTCAGCCGCAGCGCGTCGCCCACGACCTCGCAACCAAAGCTCGGCATCGTCTCGACCGAAGCGGAGGTCACCGAGTCGCATTTCCAATCGCGTCCGCCGTCGGATTTCCCGCTACCCGCTCCAGTTTATGAGCGCCCTGCACCGCCGCCGGTGAAAACAGCGCACACCAGCATTCCCGACAGCTTGCGCGGCTCAGCCCCAATCACGCCGCCAGTCGTGGTGACGGTTAACCCGGCGCAGATGATGCCGGTGTCATCTCCGGCGGTGCCGGCCATCTCAACCCAGCAGTTCACCGAACCAGTATCGGTGAGCGAGGAAGCGGAGCGAGCACTGCTTCTTCATACCGTTCCACCCGCTTATCCTCAGGAAGCGCTGGCGCAAAAATTGCACGGATTGGTGATCTTACAAGCCACGATCGGTCGGGATGGCTCGGTGGAGGACTTGAAGATTGTGCGCGGGAATTTCGTCCTCTGCAAGGCGGCCATTGCCGCCGTCAAACAGTGGCGGTTCCAACCTTACACGGTGAGTGGACGCGCCACGCAGGTGCAGACCTACATCACGGTCAACTTCACCGCTCCCAACGCCTGAGAATTTCACGCTGAGTCGACTTCATTCAAAGCGCAGCCCTTACCGGTGCTCATGCTTTTCGGTATCGCCGGCTTCCGGCATCGCGCCTCCAGCCTGTTTCCAGAAATCCTGCACCGCAGGTGGCAATTTCTCGATGCGGGAAAGAAACGCCGTCACCTTCCACATGTCGTCTTCGGAAAGCGTCTTGTCCCAGGCGGCCATGCCTGTGTAACGAATCCCATTCTTGATGATGTAGAAGATGTGCCACTCCGGGTCCGTATCGGGATCGAGAATCAGATTCGGTGCCGGAGGATAGAATGATTGGCCAAACGCGACGGGCTTGCGATCAATGCCACCATGGCAACCAGCGCAGTTCATGGTGTAAATCTTCATTCCCGAAATCAGATTCTCGTCGGTCGGCGGCAGTGGATTATTCACGCGCGGAGCGTACCGATCGACCGAGTTGTCGAGGGCGCTCATAGCAAAGTGGGCTTCCCACGCTGGCGGATGGCGATTGGCCTTTGTTGGGAGAAATCCGAGCAGGGCAAGCCCAGCGCCGATCAACAGCACAACTGCGACGGTCAGGACAATCCCCAGAACAAATTTACCCATGCCAAAACCCCCATGTTCATGCGAGCGAGCGATTGGTCTTGGTCTATATATAACAGGAGTTCGCGGGTGGCGCAGAGATGAGCACCAAAGCGAACGGACATGAGACCACTGGCTGCTGACGGAATAACGTCACTGGCGTGTGCGATGGCGAAGTGCGATCGAGGCCAGCGCT
Organism: Terriglobales bacterium; assembly: GCA_035508395.1. Taxonomy (GTDB): domain Bacteria; phylum Acidobacteriota; class Terriglobia; order Terriglobales; family Acidobacteriaceae; genus Acidiflorens. The sequence continues at coordinate 19,596 of DATJNC010000110.1, forward strand.
CCTCCCGCAGCCGCCAGCAACATTGAGAAGATCATCCCGAACAGAAGCGTCATGGCGAGTCCCGAGGGAGTGAACAAGCCGTGCATGATTGATTGAATATCGGGATCGGATGAGTTGTAGCCGAGTGCCTGCGCGAGCTTCAGTAGGCCGTCGATGTACTCCTGCTGGGCATGGAAAAGTAAGATGCGGATTACCAGCAGCAGTGAGTTGATAGCAAAGGCGACCACCCCCGCGGCGCCGCCCAGGCGCGATCCGATTCCAGTTGCGGGCACCAGGCCTTTTTCGCGCCGGTAGAAGTACACGGCGAGCCAACCGGTCAGCACTACGCCAAGAAACGGGACCATTCCTAGAAAGATGCCTACCACGCCGGCTTTGACCGCGGCGCGGGTACCCGCGCCGCGGTCAAAAAGGGCATGCCCCAGCGTGGTAGCACGTTCGATCGAGATGTCGGGGATCGGCGCCGACGCAATCGCACCGCCCAGGTTGCCCACTTCCTCAGCCGTCGCTACCTGAACATGGATCTGTGGCGCCCGGCAATGCGGGCAGAAAGGACGTCCATCTTCGACTGCGGCACCACAATTCTCGCAAGGATGGTCCACTGTGTGAAACTAGCGCAGAAAAAAGTGAAGAGCAACCCCGCGCCCGGGGTCCAAAGTCGAACGGCGAAAGCCCAGAGCCTGAATTAGATCGTCGTATCTTTCCCGGTATGCATGCGCACAAAGACCAGCGCGAAGCGCGAACCCTTGTTATTGGGCTTTACCGATACCAGGTGCTGGTTTCCCTCGGTGCCAACCTTCAACTCAATGGAGTCTCCGATTGCACTATTGGGGCTGCATGAAACGGGCTTCGACATGGCGTCTTCTCCACCGGAAGCGGCCGCTTGGCCGGTGTTCCAGCCGTGGCATTGAATCGGCTTGCCAAACTTCCCCAACTCCTTGTCGTAATAGGCGACCACTTTATCGGGGGCGTCGTTGGAAAGAAACTCGCCCGCCACTACCTTCAACTGAAAGCCGGGCACCGAAATGTTAAGGTTCGCACTCTTCTCGCTGCTATCTTCCTTCGGAGCGGGCGTGGCACCGGGGTATATGCTTAGGCCCGCATCGCGGATATCGACCTGTTCGCCGACATGCAGATCGCCCACGGGCGTTTTGATATCCACCTGCGAGTCGCCGTTTTTATTGTCTTTATCTTTGACAGCGATCGTGCAGGCAGAAAAAAGCGTGAGAGCAGCCAGAACTGCGAGCAGCGATATGCCGGAAAGCGCGCGGCGGGCGGACACCACTGGTCGCAAGTAGTTCGCACGAAGACTACGGTTGCACATGACCTGAGCCTCCTGAAGCTCCCCGGGCAGGACGTTGCAGTCCCTCGCCGCGGCTCGCGATGCCCGGAATTGTCACCGGCAAATGGCCGCCAATCGGGATTTCACCAAATAATGCCTTCACTGCCGCCGTCTCCGAAACTGTGGCATTCGAGAACGCGCACAGGTAATTCTGGATCGCCGGAAAATCCCCGATCACATAAGGATTCCCCATCGCAAGCACCACGGTCCGGTCGGCGGCGTGTTGCAGAATCGTGTTCAACAGGCCCCCTACAGCGTCATCCACGGCAACAGTGTTCGTCAAACCCCCTGCTCCCTGAATCGCTTTTCCCGCCGTAGGCACCACAAACAATGCGGCAATTACCTGCTCTGCCGCGCCCACCGCCTCGGCAACCGGCGCCTTCATCCCTTCAGCCGAACGCGGATCGGCATAGAGAATTCGGGCATCGGGAACGCGCGCCAGAACCTGCTTCTCGAGCACTCGCCCCGAGTCGCCCCGCAAGTCGTCGGAGAAAATCACCACAACAAGACGATTGTGCGTCTCTGTCAATGACTGATACGGAAGAGCCTGGCTACTTGTTCCCGCCAATGCGGAAGCCCGCAGCGGCAGCACCTTGCCATTATCCCGGACCAGCGTAATTGCCTCGTCGGCAATTCTTTGCCCAACGGCCACGTTCTCGGGCTTGCCAACTTCCTCAGCCACGCGGTCCAGATTGACCAGCCGGGCTTTATTCAGGCCGATCGATGCTTTCAACTCGAGGATCTTGCGCACCGATTGATCGAGCCGGTCGCGGCTGATTTCGCCACTACGCACCGCGTCGAGCATAGCCCGATAACTCTTATCGAGGTCGGCGGGAATGATCAGCCAGTCATTACCTGCCTTGAAGGTCTCGACCGCCGCGCGGCCGACATTATCGGCGTAGAGCCGCGTCAATCCCGCCATGTCGAGCGCGTCAGTCACGACGATGCCATGAAATCCCATCTGCTCTTTCAGCAATCCATCGACAATTGCCGTCGAGGTTGTTGCGACTCGATTTGGGGTTGCATCCAGCGCCGGGGCCGTCACATGCGCCACCATCACAGCATCGACGCCCGCCGCGATGGCGCGCTGAAAGGGAGGCAGCTCAACCGCCTCCAGTCTTTTCATGTCCCCCGTCACCCGGGCGACTCCCAGGTGCGAATCGGTCGCCGTATCGCCATGTCCTGGAAAATGCTTTGCCGTGGCCAGCATCGCTCCCTCATGCGCTCCCTTGATGTAAGCGGCGACGTAGTCGCCCACCTGCTGCGGATCTTCCCCGAAAGAGCGCGTATTGATGATCGGATTGGCCGGATTCGAATTCACGTCGGCATCCGGGAAAAAATTCAGATGCACGCCGATGGCGCGAGATTCAAGCGCCGTAATGCGGCCTTCCTCCTCCGCATTTTCGGGTTTCCCTGTGGCTCCGAAGGCCATCGCGTGCGGAAAGACGGTCGGGCCGTTCAGGCGCATCGAGACTCCGCGCTCAAAGTCGGCCGCGAAAATCAGCGGCAGCTTCGACGATTTCTGCAGCCGGTTGAGCAGCTCTGCAGCGGTGTAGGGCTGGCTCTTGGTCAAGAATGCTCCATCGGACGGCACGGTCATGCCCAACGATCCGATGTGATATTTCTCGACGTTGTTGCGCAGCTGCAACCAGACTGGGTCTGCGTCGTTCAGGAACTGCACCTTGACCCAGATCATGAACAGCTGGCCGACTTTTTCTTCATCCGACATGTGGCGCAGAGTCTTCTCGGCCCACTTGTGCCCAGCGTTATCGAGATGAATTGGTCCAACTGTCTGATAGCGTTCTTTCGATTTGTCTTTAGCCATGCCAAGCACCGCAGAGCAGACCAACACAACCAACGCCAATCTTAGGAGCATGCACCGAACGATAACAAATTTATTGTCCGAAACGATGTGATCGAGCATGAAACTTCGAAAGCAAGAATTGGATAGCAAGGAGCACTCGTCTAACAATAGTCTTAACGACAGGGTCAATAAATCTTCCCGGGGCTGAGATCTGACATGTCCTCATCAACTGATTACGTCTTGGGCACGCACGACGACGAACTTACCAGGCTTGGGATTCAACACAGGGCCTGGCAATCCGCGGCTCAGGCCGCATGGCAGTTCGCAGGAATTGGCGCGGGCCAGACCGTGCTCGACGTCGGATGCGGTCCGGGCTATGCCACGCGCGATCTGGCAGAACTGGTTGGCCCAACGGGACAGGTGATCGCCATCGACAAGTCCGAAAGATTTCTAGGTGCACTTGAGGCCGAACGCGTCCGGCGAAATCTCGATCAAATCAAAATCGTTCCCGCCGATCTGGATGACGGTGCTTTCCCGGCTGTCACCGCCGATGCCGCGTGGGGCCGCTGGGTCTTCGCATTTCTCAAGCATCCACAGCAGGTTTTGAGCCAGATCGCAGCCTCAATTCGTCGTGGCGGAGTGATTGTGATCCACGAATACTTCCACTATTCGACCTGGGGGCCTACGCGCCCAAGTCCCAAGCACAAGCAATTCGTTGAAGCGGTCATGGCCAGCTGGCGAGACGCAGGAGGCGAGCCCAACATTGCCTTACCCTTGCTCGATTGGCTCGAGGATCTGAAGTTTGAGTTGCGCCGCGTCCAGCCGATCATCGACATTATCGAGCCCGGCCATCCTAAATGGGAATGGGCGAAATCGTTCCTCAAAGTGGGCCGCGAGCGACTGGTGGAACTGAGTTACTTGACCCGGGCGCAATCCGACTCGATCTGGCAGGCGTTTCAAGCGTTCGAGGCTGCGCCGGGCGCAAGGATGATCACGCCCGCTGTGCTGGAGATCATCGCGGTGAAACGTGCAGATCAAACCCAGTAGATCCTTGCATCACTGACAAAAGATTACTGAGGGTTGGGAACTGAGAACTGAGAAGACGTCTCATTTATCGCCGCTTCCTGGATGGCGGACTCATCTCCAAATCCCGCGAACCAGCGCACCTCCGTCTCGCGACGGAACCAGGTTACCTGCCGCTTGGCATAATTGCGATGCGCCTGCTGCGCCGCCAGCATCGCCGACTGCCGATCGCATTCGCCGCGCAGGAATTGCGCCGCCTGCTTGTAGCCAAGCGAGGAAAGCGGCCGCGCCGTCCCTCCATACTTCGCGAGAAGTTTTTCAGTCTCCGCGATCAGTCCTTCGTCAAACATTTTTCTTGCCCGCGCATTGATTCTCGCATAAAGCGCCTCGCGGTCCGGATTCAACCCGAAGCGCAAAATCCGGAATCCGGTCAGCGGTTCGCGGCCCTCCTGCCAGAGTTCGGCCATAGGACGCCGCGCGGCCAGCGAGACTTCAATGGCGCGAATCACCTTCGGAATATCGTTGGCGTGAATCCGCGCCGCCGACGCGGGATCCAGGCGCCGCAAAATGCGATGCAGGTAGTTGGCGCCGCGCTTATCTGCGCGCTCGCGCAGCCAGCCGCGCAGTTCCTCGGAGCGCTGCGGGCCCGCGAACAATCCTTCGAGTAGCGCCCGCAGGTAAAGCCCGGTTCCTCCGCTGATGATCGGCAAATGACCGCGCTCGATAATGTCGTTCAGCGCCTGCCGCGCCAGTCGCGCATAATCGCCCGCAGTAACTTCGGCCTGCGGATCGACAATATCGATCAGATGATGTGGAATCTCCTCCCGCTCGGCTCTTGTCGGCTTGGCTGTACCAATCTCAAAATCGCGGTACATCGCGACCGAGTCACAACTGATGATCTCGCCGCCAAGTCGCCGGGCCAGCGCCAGCGCCAGCGAAGTCTTCCCGCTCGCTGTCGGTCCCAGCACAACCACGAGCAGCGGCAAGTGCGCGACCTCCGGCTGACTTGCCAAGATTAGCGCGCGCCCCAGGGAATGTAAGGCCAGTAACGGATCAGGACAAGTATCAGGAGAAGCAGCGCGATGATGATGAGCCCGCTCGTTTCGGCGGCATAAGCTGTGTGGTGATGCCGCTTATCATCGCCAACCGGAGCGGACGGCTCAGGCTTCGCGACCGCCTTCGAAGGTGCCGATCCAGCCATGGGGCCATTGTAGCCCCGTGCGCAAGAGGGAAAAGGCCGAGATGTGCAAACGAATTCCACATATTTTTCCGCATGTCGATATGGACCGGCCTCGTCCCCGCACCGAGATCAGTGCAGTCGCCGGTGTAAACTGGCGCGAGTCATGACCGCAACTTCTCCCAACAAATCGCCGTCCGATAGCCAGGGAAGGGTGCTTCGGTTTGGCGTTTTCGAGGTCGATGTAGCGGCGGGGGAACTTCGCAAGGGTGGAAGACGAATGCGGTTGCAGGAACAGCCATTTCAGGTTTTGGTGACGCTGCTCGAAAATGCGGGCCGGGTGGTCACTCGCGATGACCTGCGGCAGAAGGTTTGGCCCGCCGATACATTCGTCGATTTCGACCACAGCCTGAACACGGCCGTAAACAAGATCCGCGAGTCGCTGGGCGATTCGGCGACGAGCCCGCGTTTTGTCGAAACGCTTGCCCGCCGCGGCTATCGCTTTATCGCGCCGGTGGATGGCATGGACGCGGAAGGAGACACTCGCGCAACAACTCCACCCACTCAAGTTGCTTTCGCAGCCACGCCTGCCGCGGCAAACGAGATCCTCCATCCCGAGTTGCACGTGCCCTTCCCGCGTCGCGGATTGGTGCGCGGGTTATTTGTGCTCATTCAGGTGATGTATTTGATCTTTTACCTGAGCGCGCTCTCCCATTTGCGGGATGTCGATCGCGTGGCCAGCAGCTTTCTGACCGACGGAAAATCGATGCTGCTGGTAGGGGCAGTGCTGATCACCGGCACACTCGGAATTCCGCTTCGTTTCTATCTGATTTCCGCCGCTGCGTTCGACTTCCGCAAGCTGGGAGAGAAGTTCCGCCGCCTGTTCCCGTTCGTTCTTGCGCTCGATCAAATTTGGGCAGTCGCGCCGTTCCTGCTCTTGCCACAGATCGGCATCGGGCTGGCCTTTGCCGCCACGGCCGCGCTGCTGTACGTTCCGTTCTCCGAAAGAACGCTGATCCGGCTGGCTTACCAGGAGAATTGAAGGCGCGATTCTTCGATTGTGGGGACGCGGCTCACGACTAGCCCCCACCTACGGGAATCGCCACCAGGCAACCGCCTCCTTCTCCATGGAAGAAAAACATCGCCGCTTGCACACCGCGTTGAGCCTCTCTCGCTGCAGAATTCAGGAAGCCGCCAGCGGCTTGCCACGATATTCCAGCAGTTTGCAGTTCCCGTCGTCCGTCACCAAACAGAGGGGGCAGCTCGAGGGGAAAACTCAGGAACGCCTTGGCAGCACGGGTCTGCGGATCCCTCTTTCGGCACTCGGCGGGGCTATCCGGAAAATCGATGTATAAAGTGAGCCCCACAAGGTGGGTTACGTCTTTGAATGCTTCCCGGGCGTGGAAATGACATTCCTCATCGTGAAGGTGAACTTCCACAGGGTCGATTGTGAAGCGTAAGGCCGGCACATTGGCCTCCACGAGGATAGGTTTGAAACTCCCTCCCTCATCCGGCGTGCCCGACAACTGGATTCCGGTCCTGCTGGTGGCACTATAACGAAGCGAGATCGCGGTGACATAATTCTGCTCGGTAGAGGCATCGGGAGGGTAAGTGGCTCCGACGCGACTGACGTACCGCGTCTCGCCGACATAAGCCTCAGGCTTGGGCAACCGGATAGCATATCGCTCGGTCCGGCGGTCCAAAGCGCGTTGAACAGCCTGAGAATCGGCGGTAACTCGCAGCACACCTTTATCAAAATCCGCAGGTCCGGCGGCACTCTTCGCTGGAATGGTCAGATCGTAAACTCCCGCATCGAGTTCCGCGTTGCCCGGAACAAATGCGAGAAATCGGTGGCTTTTCGTCTTGGGAGCAATGGCCAGAACACTGTTGCCGTCTTTCGGGTCTGGCATGATGGCCCAAGGCCCTTCAAAGGTCACGAAGAGCTCTGAAGTGGCAGGTTTTGTCTCGGGCGGGGTTGACGTCGTTGCCGGCTGTTGGGATTGCTGGCAGGCAACAAGAAAAAGTGTCGCTAGAAAAGAGCAGGCCACGCTGACGATCACGTCCCGGGAGTGGCGTTGGTTCCCCATGCAGATCTCCTTGAATATCGAATTAGGGAAGCCCGTATGCCGAAAAGGCAGACCAGTAATAAGGGTGAGAGGTGTGAGCATCGGCCATCATGTTTCGAGAACTTTCACGAATTGCCTCGGATACAGTCTGACCGGAGAGTGTTTTGCGATAAAAGTCCTCGATAAACCTATGAGTTTCAGCCGAATCAACCGCCCAGCGGCTCGCAACAACGTGCGGCACCCCACCACGCTCGAGGGCAGCGGCAATATTGTTGAATCCGCGCGCGCCGTCACTGCCAGATTCTGTGTAGCAGGTCGAGAGTACGGCCAGTTGCAAGTTTCGGGGGTTCAGCCGGCGCAGTTTGTCCGCGGTTAGCAATCCCAGCGCGCCTTTCTGCGCATGGGACGCCGAGAGCAGTAGCGCCGCGCCATTCTGGCTGGCTGCCGAATGGCCGGTAAAATGAAAAATGCCAGCTTCCGGCAGCTTCTGTTCGACGGCCTGCACCGTCGCTTCCGACGCCTTGAGCACAACGGATGAATGAAAATTGCGGGCGACCGCGTCGGCTTCAGCGGCCACATCCGGCAAAGGAACAAGTCCCGCATCTTGCGACGCCGCGGTGCTGGCGAGAACCAGCGCATGCAGATCATGCGATATAGGCACGTCTTCGCGGAGCGTTGCATCGGTATTCAGTCCAAGAGAGCGGACGATGGGCACTCGCTCGATCAGATAGTGGCCGTTGGAATCGATGAGGGCCTCAAACGGCACTCGCGCGAGCCAGCCATCGGCCTCAATCACCAGCGGTCGGCCCGGGTCAAGCTGCGACTCGACCGGAGCAATCAGCGCGCCGTACAGGCTCTGACCGTCGCGGCGGAGCGCGCTGCGTTCTGATTTCGGATCCGAGGCCAGGTCGTAGAAGCGGCCCGCCAGCTCTTCCAGGCTCTGATTCGATTGGGGGAACCAGTGTGCGTTGACGCCGCGATTGTCATACGACCAGATGGCAATGCCATCGGGCAAGGCGGCGTAAGCAACCACGGTCCTGTTCGAGATCAGCGGCAGACGCGAAGCGAGCCAGGTCGGGTCGGGCGCTCCACTGGTCTGACTTCCTTTTTCCGAACGGCTGGCGGCACCGAGATACCATTCAAAATACTCGAGTGATTCTTGCGTCCGGCCTTGTACAAGTTCGGCCTCCGCCATTCCCAAATACACGGGCGCCGCTTCCCTGCTCCAGTTGATGCGGTCGGCTTCGGAGTTCAAAGAAGTCAATCTGCGCTCGGCCGATTCCAGGGCAGGCCGAAAATCCTGCTCGGCCAGCGCCGGATTATGACCGCGCAATTCGAGTTCGCCCAGCGTTGTGTAGAACTCCTCCTCCACATACCAGTCCCGCCGTGACCCAATCTGATACTGGATGCGGGTAAGGCGCGCAATCCCAGAGTCGAACTCGCCGAGATGCGACTCAATCCTGGCCGTATCGATGTCATTCCAGAGGGTCGCATTGCGGACCGCATCAGTTTTGGGTGCAAGGGCGAACAAACGGGTGGCTTCGGCATACTCGCGACGCGCGAGGTCAGGTTGATCAACCGAAATGGCGGCGCGCGCAGCGGCGCTATGAGCCCATGCTTGAACCAAGCGATCAGGGATTGAATCGGCCAGCATTGTCGCCTCACGCCATGTGGCCGTTACAAGATGGGGTCTCGAAGCGATATGCTCCGGAATCGATCCGAGCAGGTCGTAGAGATTGTAGGCAGATGCCGGCGAGATCTGGCCCGACCAATAACGTTGCAAACCCAGGGCGGCCGACCTCAGTCCCGATGCCAAATCGCCATTTTGCACTTGATCATCCGCCAGAAAATAAATCGCGCGGATATAGAGCCCGTCATATCGGCTTCTTTGAGCCAGGTCGAGCGCTTGTCGACTGATTCGCTCATCCCCGCCCCAGTCATCTTCGCCTAACAGAGAACAAACGGCCTTCTCTAGCCTGAGTTGCGCCTGAAGCCAGGCGTAATTGTGACGATCAGCTTCGGGTAGGGACGAATTGGCGTGGCCGCGGCATGCGTCCGCTTCGTGGATTCGCTGCTCGGCATACGCCTCTTCGAATTGTATGCGTACATTCCCTGCTTGATTGCCGGATTCGCGAAACAGACGCTGTGCCGTCTGAGCCTGTTCGAGTGCTGTCGTATAACTGCTTGACGAATTGGCGAGTGAAGCGCGAGCGAGAGCCGCGGCGGCGCGCGGAAATCCGGGATCAGAAGAACCTGCGAGTAGATCAGAGAGCCATCGATCTTTGTGATTTTGTGCGGTCAGCCCCGCCAAAAAAAAAAGCGCGCGTCGAGCGTTGCGATCGCCTTCCCCTCGTTCAGGATATGCCTGCGGGAGCCACGACCTCACAGCTGCATCCAGATATTGCTCCACGCGGCGGTCAACATCGCTATTCGTGGCCCCGGCATCCTCGCCCGTAGTAGACGACGCCGCCCCAACAATCTGCTCAGGAGTGAGCAGCGGTTTGGCTCCGCTCTCATGTTCCTTCAATTTGGCCCGGACCGCATCTGCACGATTGCGCGCCTCTTCCGCCCATTGCGACGTCGAATCCAGCTTCAGATAGTGTTCCCAGTCGTCCAAAGCTTGCTGGTAGAGGAACTGGTGTTCGGCGACAATCGCGCGATTGAACAAAGCCGTCGCGTTTTGGGGCTGTTGCGACAGGACATCGCTCAGAAATTCATAGGCGGCGGCGTAATCTTCCTGCCGGTCCTCCGACTGCGCGCGCTGAAAATGTGCGATGGCCAGCTCGAACATAACATCCGCGGAGTGTGGTTGTAATTCGAGTGCCCGCTGCAAGGCTTCGACCGCCGCGTCGTACTTGCCCTCAAGCACGTCGGCCCTTCCCGCCGCCTGCAGCCATGAGGGGTCGTCCGGATGCGCCGCCAACCGGCTGGCGATCAAAGCCTCCGCTCTCAATAGGGGCGCGGGCCGTGCTGTGAACGATTCCGCCGGACCGCGCTGTACCCGCAGCGGTCCATAAGCGGCGCCGGGAACTCGTAACTCGAGAGTCCGTTGGCTGGTGTAGGCACGCGCCAGCAATTGGTTGGCAGCCTCCGGTGTGGCGCGCATTTCCCATCGCCACCACAAAAGGCCCGCCACCAACACAGCCGTGATCGTCGCTCCCGCCAGCACTGGCGCCAGAGACCAGCGCCGCCACCACGGCATTCCCGACTGGCCGGAGCGAACCGTTCCGCTGATTCGCTGGGCAAGCCTCATTTGCCATTCCGGATGATTGCTCTCGAGATTTGCGACCTGGGCGCGTTCCGCTTCCGATAATTCCTTTGTCAAATCGAGATTCGGATCGACGAATGCCTCGACCGCCTTCCGCAATAGCGGGCCACAGTGATCGCACCTGCTGGCGTGATCGATATAAACCAGTGTCTCGCTGGCTTCGACCAGCCCCCCGGCCACCTGGTCCCAAATTTCATCTTTGGGGCAATCTGTTTTGCGGGAGCCTATCTGGCGGACGCGCAAATCGGTCCAGCCACCCTCTACCGCCAGCGCCTCAAGCTGGTCGCAGCAAGACGTACATTGAGTCAAATGAGGATGGATTTGGGACAAATCCAGTTCCTTGCCGTCCTGTTGCTGCCTTAGCTCATCGAGGAGCTTGCTCAGCGTCGACCGCTCAAGATGTTCGTTGGACTCTTGCAAACTATCTCTCCAACACTAGAGAACGATTTTTAGCTTGAATAGTATTCAAGCCAAATCCGCCCGTTTGTTCTTCCCAATTTGGGTCCGTACCATGACTGTCAGCCTCAACAAAACGCTCTCTACCCCCTCCGTCGAAAGCCCCACAAAAGGCAAAGCCGCGATCTCGGTTGCCGTTAGCCCCTGCCGATGGCGCAGCCAGAAAATCATGCATTTCCGTTGCTGATCTTTCCCGGCTGTAACCTTCAGAAGGAGCCTATTGATTTCATCGAGTTGGAGATTGCGGTGAATCGACTCCTCTGCCTCCGATCCCTTCGTCCTGGGATCGATCTGAATCGAGTCCTCGATGGCGTCAATCTGGCCCGCGCCTCTCTTTCCCGCCAATTCGGATTTGAAATGATCGCACACGATATTTCGAGCGACGACTTTCAAATACCCATAAATCGAGTTCTCGCCTCTGGGTCGAAATGAGCGCAGCAACCGGCTGTCGTTCTCGCACAGTTTGAGATAGGTATCCTGAACCAGGTCATCGAGCAACTGCCGTGGAGCATCGCCAAACGGACGCGCCGTGCGCACCACAGCGGCGGCAATCACTGGCTGAAAGCGCAGAATGAATTCCGCCCACAGCTCAGGGTCTTTTGAGCCTGCACACTCTCTGACCAATTGAATCGGAGATAGATCCGCGTACTCCGGCAAGGTCGACTCCGGGAATGGCGGATTTTACACTAAATAGCGTGTCAAGAATGTGAACACGGTGCCCGACGGCCCGAAGCGCGCACATAGCAACATCCGGCGGATCAATAACTTAGCTATGTCAACAGTCTGGCGGCGTCTTTGGCAAAATAGGTCAAAATGATGCTTGCCCCGGCGCGCCGGATACTAAGCAACGACTCCATCATGACACGCTCGCGGTCGATCCAATTGTTGCGCGCAGCCGCTTCGATCATGGCGTACTCGCCCGACACCTGGTAAGCGGCCAGCGGCAGGTCAAAGCGATCGCGCGCGGCGGCGATCACGTCGAGATATGGAAGCGCGGGCTTCACCATGATCATATCCGCACCCTCTTCGATATCGAGTTCAATCTCGCGCATCGCCTCGCGTATGTTGCCCGGGTCCATCTGATACGATCGCCGATCGCCAAATTGCGGAGTCGAATCCGCGGCCTCGCGGAATGGCCCATAGAACCCCGAAGCGAATTTCGCGGCATAAGAAAGGATCGGCGTGTTTTCCAACCCGGATTTATCGAGCGCCGCGCGAATCGCCGCGACGCGGCCGTCCATCATGTCCGAGGGCGCAATGATGTCGACTCCCGCGCGCGCCAGCGAGACCGAAGTACGCGCCAGAAGTTCGAGCGAAGCGTCGTTCACAATCTCGTATTCCGCCGTCACCGGAGGAACAGCTGCCGCCGCACCCAACGATTGCCGGTCCGCTCTCACAATTCCGCAATGCCCGTGCGACATGTACTCGCAGAGGCAAACATCGCCCATCAGCACCACATCCCGCACTTCACTCTTGATGGCGCGCGCCGCTTTCTGCACGATACCGTCTTCGGCCCACGCGCCGGTTGCAACTTCGTCTTTTTTCTCCGGCAGACCGAACAGAATCACCGAGGGCACACCCAGGCCCCGCACCTCCCGCACCTCTTTCACCGCCTCATCCACCGAAAGATTGAACACGCCCGGCATCGAGCGCACCTCTTTCCGGACCCCCTTGCCGGGGCACACAAACAGGGGATAAACAAGCGCCTCGGGAGTAAGCCGGGTCTCGCGCACCATCGAGCGCAGGGTCTCGCTCCGGCGCAACCGTCGCATGCGATTTGCTGGGAATGCCATGAGACGGATTCTATCAGCGGCGCATAGCCCCGCCACGGTCGGCAGGGTCACATTCCATTGTGATGGCGGTCACTGGAGGGCAGGATACCGCAAGCGGGCAGGCCGTCGCCCCAATAAGCAGTTTGACTAGTCCAATCTGACAATTACGAATCGTTACTCTAGTAACCGACGGTAACCACTCGGTGATCTAAACATAACGTTCGAATAATCCTATGATGTGCGGTGAGTGTCTCGCTGGCACATCCCGGCGTTTCTTAGCGGCCTGTCGATCCTGGTTGTTTTCGCGCTGATCCCTGTCCTGTTTACGAGCCCGCTCCCGCGTTTAATCGTCGGAGACTTGCTCCCGCTCGTGATCCTCGGCGCCGCGGCCGTGGTTTCTCTCAAGAACGCGCTCGATTGCCGCGGCCACATGCGCATGTTCTGGAGCCTGATGACCGCCGGCTTCGCCATGTGGACCTTGAATCAGGCGGGCTGGGCCTGGTATGAACTGATCGCGCGCAAGCCACTCCCCGATCCTTTTCTTGGAGACGTGGTTCTCTTTCTCCATGTCGTCCCAATCATGGGCGCCATCGCCATTCGCCCCAATGAGGCCGACGAAAAAGAAGGCACACTGATGAGCGGGCTGAACGTCCTCATCCTCCTGGTCTGGTGGGTAATCGTGTACGCCTTTTTTGTCTTCCCGCAGGAATTCGTTTTTACCGAGGTGGCCGTCTATACCCTGCGCTGGGATCTTTTGTATCTCGGCGAAAACCTGATCCTGATTGGGGCGTCGACATCGGCCTATTTCTCGGCCTCGGGAGTGTGGCGCCGATTCTACGGAAATATCGCCATCGCCAGCGTGCTTTACACCTTCGCCTCTCAGACTTTGAATGCGGCCATCGCGCGCGGCGTGTATCGCACCGGCGGCATCTACGACGTTCCGTTTCTGATCTCGATCTTTGCATTTTTCTGGGTCGCCTGGAGCGGCCGCCGGTCGCTCAAACAAATGGAGGAATTGGGGCCCATTCCCGCCCAGTCTCGTCCCTTCGCTCCGTTACTGGCCCAACTGGCATTGCTTTCGCTTCCTGCTATGGGATATTGGGCTCTCTTTCTCAGTAACGATCCGCCGTATCTCTCCTGGCTTCGCTTTACGGTGGCAATGAGCGGGGTGGCGATTCTGGCTTTCTTCGTCTTCCTCAAACAATATCTGCTCGACCATCGCCTGCTGCACCTGCTCAACCGCTCTCGCAAGAGTTTCGATAATCTGAAACGGCTGCAGAGTCGCGTGGTGCAGCAAGCTAAGCTGGCCTCACTTGGCGAGTTGGTGGCTCTGGCCGCAAACGAACTCGAATATCCTCTTTCCGCGATTCTCGATAGCTCCGAACAGATGGCGGCCAGCAGCAATCTGACCCGCGAACAACTCGCCAACGCCCAAAAGATCGGACAGCAGGCCCGCCGCACTCGCGAACTTGTGAACGACCTGTTGAGCTTCGCCCAGCAGACCCCGGGAGAAAAAGTCCCACTCGAACTGAAGCCGCTGTTGCAGCGGGCAATTCAGATGGAGGGATTCAAGCTCGAAAACCGCAACATTATTCTTACCGTCGAGAGCGGCGGTCCCGTGCCGCGCGTGCTGGGCAATTCGAACCAGCTGCTACAGGCTTTCGTCCAGATCGTCGAAAATGCCGTCGATGCCTTGCAGGAAATGGGCGGCGGAAAGCTGCAAATTTCTTCCTGGAAGGAGTCCGACGAAGTGGTGGTTCAGTTCGCCGACAACGGCCCCGGAGTGCGGAACCCCGAGCGCGTCTTCGATCCTTTCTACACCACCAAGCCGGTCGGCAAGGGCACCGGTCTCGGACTCAGCGCCACCTATGGCGTGATCCTCGACCACAAAGGCCAGATCACCTGCTTCAATCGCCCCGAAGGCGGAGCGTCTTTTGAAATTCGCCTACCCGCGTATAAACCCACCAGCGCCGCCGCCGAGCTTGCCCACGCCTAAAACAAAAGTCAGAAGTAACAAGTCAGATTGAAAAAGTAAAAGCAAAGCTGTGAAACCCTGTGCGCCCTGGAGTTTGAGCTTCTCGTCTCTGCCCTATAGCACTCGTGTCGCTTCGCTCGAACGACCCACGCCCGCAAAACGCCTCAACTTCTTCAATCTGACTTCTTACTTCTGACTTGGGTTTCTCATCCTCCGCTGGCCACAATCGTGTCCGCGACGCGCGCCGCCTCGACCGCCTGCCGCACGTCGTGCGTCCGAAGAATATGCGCGCCTTTCAGAATGAGAATCGTCTCTGCCGCCAGTGTCCCAAACCCTCGCTCTTCCACTACCGCGTCTTTGCCATCATGAGCCAGCGCCCGGCCCAGAAATGACTTGCGTGAAACACCCGCCAGTAAGGGAAAACCCATCAGCTGCAACTCGGCAAAGTGCGCCAGCAAGGGATAGTTCTCTTCCATCTTCTTCCCAAATCCAAATCCCGGATCGAGCACCAGATAATCGCGTTTGATCCCGGCCAGCGTCGCCGCCTCGGCCCACTGCCGCAGCTCTCGCTTCACGGTTAACACCGGGTCGCCAATTGGCGGCAGATTCTTCCACTCCTCCGGCTTCCCGCGTGAGTGCATCAGCACCGCCCCCACCTTCAACTCGGCGATCGTCTTCGCTATCTTCGAATCCCAGCGGAATCCGCTGATGTCGTTGACAATCTCCGCGCCTTCCCCTATCGCCGCCCTGGCTACGCCTGCTTTATACGTGTCGACGCTGACCACCGACTCCGGACGCCGTTTCTTCAAATCGCGAATCACCGGCAGCACTCGTTTCTTCTCTTCTTCCTCGGAGACCGCGCCACGGCCCGCCGTCCCTTTTCCGTCGGTGACCGTCCCCGGTCGCGTCGACTCGCCGCCAACATCGATGATCGCCGCCCCCTCATCGAGCAGCTTTTCCGCGTGAGCCACCGCCTTGCTCGCGTCGATATATTGGCCGCCGTCGGAAAACGAATCCGGCGTCACGTTCACGATGCCCATAATGAGCGTGCGCCGCCCCAGTTCCAGCACGCGAGTCCCGATCTTCCACTGAAAAATTGCCCTCATGTCGCTTTGCTATGTTGCGACGGCAGTGCCGTTATTCTAGACCGAACTGTTTGGACTAC
>DATJNC010000111.1:0-15297 GCA_035508395.1 Terriglobales bacterium
CCATGCGTCTCCCTGCGCGACTGTTCCATCGTGCATGTCATTGAGCAGGTCAGGGACCACGAAAGCGACGGTCGGCAAGTCAGCGAAGTTGGTTGGAAAGCTGGTGAACGGCTGACTGTCGCTCGAGCTGTCTTCAGAAAAGTTGGTCCAGGGAACGTGGTTGCGATCGTATTCTCCGGCCGAGCACACCGTTGAGCCGGCGGCGGCCAGGCCGTCGGCATAACCGGTGAAACTTTTTCCTGCCGCCAGCAACTCGCTTCCGAGAGTCGCTCCGGCGAAGCTGAGCGGGCAGACGTCTCCGGTTATCCCCTGCGTCGATCCGGAGAACAAAGCGAGATAGTTGGGCTCGCTCGGGTGCGCGATGGCAAATGACTGGGTGAAAGATGCACCTTGCGCAGCGAGCGAATTGATATAAGGGGCATCGGAAGAACCGATGATCTCGGAGTAGCTGTGGTTCTCTTCCATCACGATGACCACGTGCGCAGGAGCCGGGAGCGCTGGGTTTGAAGGTGTGGTGGAAGAATGGGAACTGCTTCCTCCGCAGCCGGTCCAACACAGCACAAGCAGCGCGAGTTCCGCGAGAGGGAGAGGAATCTGCAAAGCCAACATGCGAGTAGCGCGAGAGTTGAAAAGAGTCACGGTGTGTTTTCCGGCTCTTGGATAGCGGAAACTCCGGGTTCTGTTGCCAGTTTCCGCGTGACTGCGAGGCAGGTTGGAAGGACACTACCAACCGTTACCCGGATTCATGTCTTTCGTCACAATTGCGTGTGAGCAGGTGCACAGCGGAGGAGGAATGGCCAGCGTAGGTTGAAGTTGAGGAGAACCAGTATGCGCTTGGTCAAGTCTGTACTCGCTGTTGCGTTTTGCATTGTCTTAATCAGTGCGGTAGCTTTCGCGGGTCAGAATCAGTTTGGCGTCGCCGACGTCTACAAAATCAACTTTGTCGAAAAGACGAGAGTGGCTGATACTTTGCTTCCCTCGGGGAACTATGAGATCCGGCACGTCATGGAAGGTTCCGAACACATCATGGTATTTCGGCAAGTTGGCGTAAAGAAGCCGGTTGAAGTGCGCGCCAAATGCACGTTGGTACCGTTAGCCGACAAGGCTGCCGACAACCAGAAGATCTACGAGCTGAATGCTGCCAATGAGCGCGTGTTGCACGAACTGATCTTCAAGGGCGATCGCGCGAAGCACGTGTTCTGAATCGCCTACCCGCGCCTGGCGCGAGGCCGCTAGGCTTTCGGCGAGCGAGGGCATGGCAAATTTAGGAGTTCTAGAAACCCCCGAGGCGTCGTATTTCTTCGCCGCGTCCTGCGAAGTTGGGCGTGAGGTGGTGAAGAAGGCGACGCCTCCAGTTACTGGCGTGGGGCCATAGCCTTTCCGACCCTTGCAAAACCCTCAAGACGGTTTAAAATTCAACGGCCTGGCATGGGTTGCATCTTTTTGAAGGTCTGACTCATCAAAAGTTGAGCGAAATACACTCAAGGAACGTCATGAGCGATACCAGTACTCCTCTTTCGTATGAAATGTCGGGGCGTTCGCTGCCGATTTTGCCGGTCCGCGACACGGTCCTGTTTCCTCACGCCGTGCTACCGCTGACGGTGGGGCGGGAAAGTTCCGTCCAGCTGATCAATTCGCTGGGCGATGACAAAACTATCGTGGTTGTGGCGCAGCGCGAGGCGCGCGTCGATACGCCTCAACCCACTGACCTTTATTCGGTTGGCACGCTGGCGGTGGTGCATAAAGTCGTAAAGATGCCCAACCAGAGCCTCTTTGTTTTTGCCGAGGGCCTCGAGCGTGTGCGGCTTGCCGATTTTGCCCAGCTCTCCCCCTTTATGCGGGCGCAGGTGGTTTCAGTGCCTGAGACGATTCCGCCAAAGGATTCGGAAATTGAAGCATTGCAGCGGAACGTGCTGACGCTGTTCCAGCAGATCGTGGCCGGCTCGCCGACGCTATCGGACGAGCTTTCTACCGTGGCGATGAACATCGAAGAGCCGGGGCGACTGGTGGACTTTATTGCGTCGTCGCTGCCGTCGCTTTCGACGGCGGACAAGCAGGACACGCTGGAGACGACCGATGTCCGGGTACGGCTGGAAAAGATCAATCAACACCTGGCGAAGGAACTTGAGGTCCAGCAGCTGCGCAACAAGATCCAGTCGGAAGTCCAGGACCGGGTACAGCAGACCCAGCGCGAATACTATCTGCGCGAGCAGATGAAGGCGATTCAGAAGGAACTGGGCGAGCAGGACGAGGGCCAGCGCGATACCGAAGAACTTAGGCAAAAGATCGAAGCGGCAGGCATGCCCGACGATGTGAAGAAAGAGGCGCTGAAAGAACTCGGCCGACTCTCGCGCATGTCGCCGATGGCGGCGGACTACTCGGTCACGAGAAACTACATCGAGTGGCTGGCGGTGCTCCCATGGAACAAGACGTCCGGGCAGGAGATCGAGATTCCGAAGGCGAAAGAGATTCTTGATGCCGACCACTACGATTTGAAGAAGGTCAAAGACCGCATTCTCGACTATTTATCGGTGCGGCGGCTTAAACCGAATATGAAGGGGCCGATTCTGTGTTTTGTCGGACCTCCTGGAGTGGGGAAGACCTCTCTGGGCAAGTCGATTGCGCGAGCGCTTGGACGAAAGTTCGTTCGTCTATCGCTCGGCGGCGTGCACGACGAGGCGGAAATCCGCGGGCATCGGCGCACGTACATCGGCGCATTGCCGGGGCAGATCATTCAGGGCATTCGCCGCGCGGAAACGAAAGATCCGGTGTTCATGCTCGACGAAATCGACAAGGTCGGACGCGACTTTCGCGGCGATCCGGGTTCGGCGCTGCTTGAAGCGCTCGATCCGGAGCAGAACTCGACCTTCCGCGACAACTATCTCGACGTGACGTTTGATTTGTCGAAGGTGCTCTTCATCACGACGGCCAATATGCTCGATCCCATCGCGGAGCCGCTGCGCGATCGCATGGAGATCATCGAGCTGCAAGGCTACACCGAAGAAGAAAAGATTCACATCGCGTTTCAGTATCTGATTCCGCGGCAGATCGACGAAAACGGAATCACTAAGGACCAGATCGAGTTTCCCGAAGAGACGGTCAGCTACATCATCCGCCACTACACGCGCGAAGCGGGCGTTCGCAACCTCGAACGCACGATCGGAACGATCTGCCGCAAACAGGCGCGACGGCTGGCGGAAGGGAAGACCGAGAAGCTGATCGTCACCACGCAAGTGGTGAATGAATTTCTGGGCGGCATCAAGATTCGCAGCGAGGGCGAGATCGCCGAGCGCACGAAGCGGGCCGGCGTGGTTGTCGGCCTGGCCTGGACTCCTGCTGGCGGCGATGTGCTTTTCGTCGAAGCCAATCAGATGAAGGGCAAGGGCGGGCTCACCATCACGGGCCAGATTCAGGACGTGATGCGGGAGTCGATGCAGGCGGCGTTGAGCTGGGTACGATCGAATGCCAAGTTGTTGGGCATTGACGAACAGTTTTTCTCCGAGCACGACATTCACATTCACGTTCCGGCGGGTGCGATTCCGAAAGATGGTCCCTCGGCGGGCGTGACGATTGTGACTGCGCTGGTTTCGCTGCTCACGGGCAAGCAGGTTCGTCCACTGACAGCGATGACGGGCGAGATTACGCTAAGCGGCAATGTGTTGCCGGTTGGCGGAATCAAAGAGAAAGTGCTGGCGGCGAAGCGCGCCGGCGTGCATGACGTGATTCTTCCGGCCGACAATCGGACGAACGTGGAGGAGGACCTCACGCCCGAACAGCTGCAGGACTTGAACGTACACTACGTGAAAACGATCGAGGAAGTGCTCGAGTTCGCATTGCCGTCGACTCCTCGGGAAGAACGTGAAGATGCCGAAGAGCGGGAAAAGGTGCTGAGCACGCAATCGGTCGGATAAACCAGAGTTTCGCCTCAGAACAGTTCATGCACATCAGGGCCAGCGTCGATCGAGATGCTGGCTTTTTTGCTGCTGTTTTTCGGCCAAAGGTTGCGTTTCCTGTGCATGTTTGCGACTATGATGCGGGTAACAAGGCTTTTTCCTAATGGGTGCAGTACCCGCCACAAATCTCGCGCTGGTGCCAGCTCGGGCGAGGACCGCGCCGAAGCAAAAACCAAAGAAAGCGAAACTCGGCCTGGCTTTCTGGATGGAGCGCGTGTTGGAAGAATGCGATCGCGCCGCTGCGGGCTTTGAAGCCGACCCTGTCCATGACCTGCGCGTCGCTTTGCGCCGCTGCCGTTCGCTCGCCGATGGATTAATGGCGATGGATCCCGACCGCTCCTGGAAAGACATGAAGAAGGCAGGCAAGAAGCTCTTTCAGGCGCTCGGAGACCTGCGCGATATGCAGGTGATGAAGGAATGGATTGAGAAGCTGGGGGATCCGGACGATCCGGTCGTGGTCAAGCTCCTCAACCACGTTGAAGCGCGCGAAACCGAGTGCAAGCAGCTTGCCTGGAAAGATCTCAATCAGTTTGATCGCAAGCGCTGGAGCCAGTGGAGCCGCGTTCTGCCCCGGCGTGCTTCCCGGTTGCGGCCTGGCAATCCGGTTTATCTGCACCTGGCGCTAGAGAAATGGACGGCCGCCTACGAACTGCACAAGCGGGCAGTGCGCACCCGCTCGCAGGTAGCGCTGCACGAGCTGCGTATCGGCATCAAGCGGTTCCGCTACACGGTTGAAAATTTCCTGCCGGTTCAGCACGGGCTTTGGGGCGAGAAGCTGAAGGAGCTGCAAGATCTGTTGGGCGAAGTGCACGATCTCGACGTGCTATGGGCGACGGCTCTTGAGATCATGGCTTTCCCCGACCCGGAGACTCGCGCGCGTTGGCGAGAGAAGCTGAATCACGAGCGCAATCAACGCGTGGAGCGCTATCGAGAATTGATGATCGGCAAACAGTCGCTGTGGCGCGTCTGGCGCGGGGCGCTTCCTTCCGGTCCGGAGTTGCGCGCGGCTGCGTTGAACCGCCTGCGCGTCTGGGCCGGTTACATAGATCCGGATTTCTCCCATGCCCAGCGCGTGGCACAGTTGTCGGTGCATTTATACGACGGACTTCGCGCTGCTCACCTGCTGGGCGAAGGGCGGGAACGCGATTCGCGCGACGTGCTCGAGGCGGCAGCTTTCATGCACGATGTGGGCCGGGCAAAGGGTAACCAGAATCATCAGAAAAAATCGTTCCGCATGATTATGAAGCTGTCACGTCCGCTGGGCTGGAGTGCGCGAGAACTCGAGTTGGCCGCAGTGGTGGCGCGTTACCATCGCGGGGCGCTTCCGACTCCCCGGCGAAAGATCATGCAGCGTCTGGAACTGCCCGATCGTCATCTCGCGCTCGAACTGGCTGGGGTGCTGCGACTGGCTAAGGCGCTCGATACGCACGACGGAACTCGTCCTAAAATCACGATCGAATCGCGCGACCACCTTTTGCTGGTGCATGCTGCTGGGTATTCGCCACTGGATCGCAGCGCAGAAGAGGTCGCGGCCTCGCGACATCTGCTCGAGACCGTTATCCATCGGGCGATCATGGTGCGCACACTGCGCGTGGCGCCGCGGCGGTATGGCAGGCCAAGCTAGAAGATTTCCGCGAACAGTTATTTTACGAATTGCTCTGTCGTATGACCGGTAGATCACTAACCGGTAACCGGTCTGTCACTTCTCACATTCGGAATTCCTCTGCAAGCTATTGGAGTGACTCACGCAAAACTGGTGGAAATGGCGGTTGGCTGGCTGCGGCGATATCGGTGTGGAGTCGTGCTCTCGGAACAAGCCTGTGCGAGCGGCGAAATGCCCGATGCGATCGGCTGGAAGGGAAGATGCCACTCGGTGGTTGTGGAGTGCAAAGCATCGCGCCCGGATTTTCTCGCGGATCGAGTCAAGCCTTGGCGTCAGGATCCTGCAATTGGTGTTGGGGACGAGAGGTATTATCTGGCGCCGGCGGGAATGATTGGTCTCTCGGAACTGCCCGCTGGATGGGGCCTGCTCGAAGCGAAGGGACGTGAAATCGACGTCGTGAAGCGCTCAGCAAAGAACCTGCGATCAAGCGCCGGCTTTCAGAATGAAATGAACCTGCTGCTCGCCAGCCTGCGGCGAGTCGAAGTGCGCATTGAGCCGCAAAGCATCACTGACTTTCTCAAATGGAAAAACCGCATGGCGGAATACAATCGCGGCGCACTGCCGGAGGGTTTGGTCGCGTCCGAAAAAGAAGGCAATGTGTTCCTGGAATCGGTTGGGGTCGACTAAGCAGGAGGTAATCTCGCGCCGTTGCGTTTGTTTCCCTACGATCAAGCGGGGACGTCAAAAAGAATTAGTGTCCCGGAATCCAGCGTTTCAAAAAAGAAACCGGACCCGTTTTGGAGCCCGGTTTCGAGAGCGTCGCTTGGACGCGTTTACGTCGTAGCGACGCGGCTGGTCTCTGAGATTGTTGCGGTCGCGATTTGCGGTCCGCGCATGCATCTCGCGCCAGCAAACGTCAAAGGAGCGAGGATACGGCACCCCAAACTAGAGCAGTTTATCGGCCAGTAGAAGAGTAGAATTAAAGGTTTGGTTATTGACTGTATCTCATTTATAACAATAAAGTTACGGTATGTCGCACTCGACCATTGCGGGGGTGCTGGTGCCCTTTCTTACAGAACTAGTTCAAACCATTGCGCACTCTGCGCGTTGTCGGTAGATATTGAAGATTTCGCCGCCAACGAATCATTGTTAATCCTAATTCTCGGAGGCTGGTCGGCGAGTGCGTTGGTCCGGCGGCTTGCAAGAAATAAGTTTATGCGCCGCCAAGTTGGCGTGGCCCATTCGTGCCTGAGTCATTCCGGTAGCGGAGTCGGATGTTTGGGCCATCACTTTCATGAGTGATTCTCCTCGTACAAACATTGCGCGCAGGTATAATTCTCGAAAATGTCATCACCATGCAAAGGGGATTCGGGAGCCCGAGCCTGAATGGAAAATGAACGTCCGGTAAAAACTGGAGAGCAAGAACGTAAGCCGAAGCCCAAACTCAAGAAGCCTTATAGCAAGCCATCATTCCAGTTCGAGCGAGTGTTTGAGACGCAGGCCCTGACCTGCGGGAAGATCAGCAGCTTCGGGTCGTGTCACCTGAATCGCAAGAACTCCTGACGAAGCGATGTCGTGGCCGCCAACACGCGGCGGAGCCGAACCGAAGCTGGGCGGCATGGAAGTACCCCAGGAAAACCAAAAACGCCCGGCAGGCCTATCCTATTGCAGCGCGCTTTGCGTGAGCTTCACCGCGCAATATAGGCTGGCGCCGCAGGTGGTAAAAGTAGTGCCTTCCGAAAGCGTGGTGAAGTATATGCTCTCCGCTTGCGGATACTTCGTGGGACTCGCGTTGTTGTCCACAATGATGCCGCTGGAGCCACCGGCGTAGGTGGTAAGTTGCTGTGTAGGAGTAGCAGTAGGGCTTGTCAGCGGTGTAGTCACAGTCCACATTTGGATGGAGTTGGCGCCGCTGGTGGCGAGGTGCTCACCCTCGCCGACGAAAATCCGATCAGTCGTTCCATCGAAAAACTCGGTGATGGGCGAGCATGTACCGTTGTGCCCGCCGGGATTCACGTTCTTGTTGGCGGACATCAGCGGAGTCGTGTTCATGACGCCGGTGCTTGTGTTGAAGTTGATGGCGAAGAGATCCTGAGCGTTGGCGGTGGTTGAATCGGCACCGCAACTATACAAGGTCGAATTCGCGTGGGCCGGGCCGTTGTTGAAATAATTGTTGTCGTAGGCTCCATAGAACAGGACTGGCCAGGAGTTCGTGCTGGCCGGGCCCAAAGGCGTCACCGCGACGGTCGAGCCAAATGGTTTGGTGGAGATCTGCGTAACCGAGGTGTGGCTCGCGTTATCATCCGCGGAAAAGACGTAGATGAAGTGATTGAAAGCATCCAGCACCGGACCCGGGCCGGTCAGCGGACAGGTTCCGCCGTTACACTGCGTCGCGAGCGCGTAAGTGTAAGAAGTGCTCAGCGTGAAACTCGTTGCATTGACCTCGTAAACGTAGAGCTTCTTGGAATCAGAAATATAGAAAACCGGCGGGCTGACCTGCGTGTCGTAGACTCCGCCGCCCAGGCCAATGCCCGCGCCCGAGTTCACCGAGATGCAGAAATCAATGCTGGGCGCCCCGCCGAAGATGCTTTTCACGTGATAAAGAATTCCATTGTCGGCGCCGACGAAGGCGTTGCCGCTGGCGTAGTCGACGTAGATTTCGGAGTTGGTGTTCGAATCGATACTGGCCGTGCAGCCTGAGTAGGCCGAACTGGTGTAGTCGATGGAGACGTCGCACGATTTGCCGCTGACGCAGGTTCCATTTTCAGTGTCGACCGCAACCGCACCCGTGGTCGCGTTCGTCCCTTCGTTCGCGGCCCAGGTGGTGACGTGAAGAACGGCATGATTCGACGAGGTGGTCTCTATCCAGGCGACCTTTGTTCCATCGAGCGAAAGTGCCGGCGACAAGTAGGAGGCACCCGTCCCTATTGCGTAGGAAAACAAAACCGAAGGACCCTGGCCGGTGGTACCGGTCCCGGAGCAAAATCCCGTTCCAGCGGAATTGGAATAAAGATTGGTCAAGCCGACAAGGTTAGCTTGGTGGCCCACGCTCGGAGCGGCTTTCACGGAGTAGACGACAAAGTCGCCCACGACCGGCGGTTTGGCCGTCAGATTGGAGCACACCGGCACTGCATTCGGGTTGAAGGAAAACTTGGCGGGACTCTCGCCAATCGCCATTCCATAGGTCGGCCCGAGCGAGACCGCCCAGTCGACCTTCATCTTGGGCCCCGGTTTGACGGGAAGGTTCGGATCGATGACCGGCGGGTTTTCGCCGCGAAATTCCGGCAGCTCGCCATCCATCGCTGCAGCGGCTGCCGGATGAACATTGTGCAAAAGAAAGCTGTTGAGGAAACGCGGATCGTTGCGCACCTTCAGCATGTCGTCAACCGAGCCGTTGCGGGTATAGATGACTCGCTTGGTGCTCCAATCCTGAACCACGCTGACGATCGGTCGATTGACGCCGGGGGTTGGAGAGCCGGAGAGCGAATCTGAATCCTGCGCCATCGCCGCCACAGTCAAGGCGGAAAATATGATGGCTAAGAAACCTATCTGATTGATGCGACGATAGACAGGCACCATAGGCTCGGTCCCCCAAAATGAACAGTAATTTGGAGAAAATTATACGATTGGGCGTATCCCTCAGCTAGTGACCATAGGTAATCACACCTTTGGGCCAGGAATCGTAGGGTTGCCTATATTTCCCGTCGGCCTTCCATGGCTTTGAGCATGGTGATCTCGTCGGTGTACTCGATATCGCTTCCCACCGGCACCCCCATGGCGATGCGGGTAACCCGCAGGCCGGCGCGCTTCAACTGCTGAGCGAGGTAGGTCGCGGTCGCCTCCCCTTCCACCGTGGGATTCGTGGCCAAGATCACTTCCTCGATATCCCCATGGCTCACGCGGCTGAGCAGGTTGCCAATGCGAAGCTGCTCCGGTCCAACTCCATGAATCGGCGATAGCGAACCGTGCAACACGTGATAGACGCCATTGAAATGCCGCGTTTTTTCGACCGCCGCAATATTGGTCGGCTCCTCGACCACGCACACTAGCTTTTGATTGCGGGTTGCGCTGGAGCAGTAAATACAGGGATCGTCGTCGGTGATGTTGTTACAGACAGAGCAGAGGCGCAACCTGGCCTTCACGTCGCGAATGGCGGAGGCGAGACAGTCGGCGTCCTCTTCGCTCGAGCGCAGGATGTGAAAGGCGAGGCGCTGCGCGCTCTTGCTCCCAACGCCGGGCAGCTTCTTCAATTCGTCAATCAGCCGAGTCATCGGCTCAGCAAACTTCGACATGCAGTTCTCAGTTCCCAGTTCCTAAGTGAATTTCAGGCGAGCATATTCGAAGTCTCAGGGATACGGCTTCCAAGTCTTTAAATTACCCGATTACCAAATTACAAAAGCCCGCTAAGGCCGCCCAGCATTCCGCCCAAGCTTGACTTGACCGCCTCATCGACGCGGCGCGCAGCTTCGTTCAC
The DNA here is from genome assembly GCA_035508395.1 of Terriglobales bacterium. GTDB lineage: Bacteria > Acidobacteriota > Terriglobia > Terriglobales > Acidobacteriaceae > Acidiflorens. The sequence continues at coordinate 10,031 of DATJNC010000111.1, forward strand.
GGCTGCCATGACGAGATCCTGAAGCATCTCGACGTCGCCCGCTTTCACGGCCTCTGGATCGATCCTGATCGCCAGCACCTGCTTGCGGCCGTCCATCTTGACGGTCACCGTGCCGCCGCCCGCAGACGCCTCGACGATGGTCTGCTCCATCTTCTTCTGCAGCACTTCGGCCTGCTGCTTGGCCTGTGACATCAGTTCTTGCAAGTTGAAACCAGACATAAGTAAAGATCTGTTGATTTGCGATCGGTAATTTGCAATTGACTTGAATGGCTATTTCCGACTAGGTGCTTTCCGTACGCCCGACCATAAGTCAGCAATTACAAATCACAAATTACCAATTACAAATTGATCTTCATCCTTTCTCGCGATAGTCGATCACGGTTCTAATCTCCGCACCAAATTTCTCTTGCATTCTCCGGACGACGGGATCCTGCTCGGCCCGGCTGCGAGCACTGCCATTGGCTGCCGGGCGCCTTACATTTTTTTCTGCCTGGCCGGTGCCGCCAGGCAAGACCTGCACCTTGATCGGCCGTCCCGCCGCTCCGCTGGCGGCGGCTACTGCCATCCGTCGCGCTTCGGCGGTGAAAGTCATATCGATGAGCGCGCTCGATGAGGCAACTCTGGCTATCAGCGAATTTCCTTCCAATGCCCATTCTGCGGCCTCGAGCATCGAGACCAGCGCTGGTTGCTCGCCCAGGACGGAGAGAATTGCAGTGCGCAAAGACTCGGCCGTAGCCTCGGGGCGTGCCTCTTCAGTGGCGGCGTCAGCGCGCGCCGGTAGAGTCTCAGTAACATCGTCAACCGGGACCGCGGCTTCCACTTCCTCAACCACCGGCGCAGTCGATCCGAAGATCACCACATTTTTCGCCGGCGCACTCGACGATCGCACCCCGATTGCTGCCTCGCTTGCCACTTCCGCCTTGGGTCCGCTCTTTCGCGCGGAGTCGGCAGCGAAGGGCGAGATCGGTGTCGGTCGGGGTGCTTCGCTTCGTCGGTTCTCTGAACCCGCCGAGCCTGAACCCGAAGAAGAAGCGAGCACCGGCCGACCGCCGGGGGCTGGCAAATTCCGCGCCGAGGGAGTTGTTCGGGCTGATTGTGTTCCTGCGGCTTCGCTCAGCAGCTCCTCGATCGGCAACAAGCGCTGCGCGTGCGCCATCTTCAGGAGCCCAAGTTCCAGGTGGAAACGCTGCTCCTGCCGGTATCCCAGTTCGCCGTGGGTCCGCAGCATGATCTGAAGGTGCCGCGCCAGTTCCTCTTCCGTGAAGAGTTCGGCGATTCGGGCGACACGCGCCCGCTCGTCCGACGAGACCTGCAAAAGCGGCGAATCGTTCCCGGCGATTTTGGCGACCGTCACATTGCGCAGGAATCGGACCAGCTGACGGGCAAAGTGCGTGGGACTATGACCCTCGCCAAGCAGTTCGTCCACCAGCACCAGGACCTTGTCGCTGGCACTCTCGGCTACAGCCTGCATCACGGTTTCGAGAGCGTGCGCCGGTGCCGCGCCAATCAAGCCGCGAACCGCTTCGAGCGTCAGATGCCCAGGCGTCGAGGCGATCGCCTGATCCAGGATCGAGAGCGCGTCACGCATCGATCCGTCGCCCGCTTCAGCCAGCAAGGCCAGGGCATCCTCGTCGGCGGCGATTTTCTCGCGAGCCGCAAGGTCGCGGAGCTGCTGCAGGATGTCCTCAAATTTGACCGCGCGAAAACTGAAATGCTGGCAGCGCGACCGGATGGTCTGGGGAATGTCCTCCGGCTGCGTCGTGGCCATCATGAAGATCACATGGCCGGGTGGCTCTTCCAGAGTTTTCAGCAGAGCGTTGAAGGCGGCGTCGGTAATCTGGTGGGCTTCGTCGAGAATGTAAATCTTGAAGCGGTCACGCGCGGGGCGATAGCGCGCGGCATCGCGCAGTTCTCGAATTTCATCGATGCCGCGATTGGTGGCCGCGTCGATTTCGATGACATCCACCGAATTGCCGGCTCGGATTTCAAGGCACGAGTCGCAGACGCCGCAGGGCTCGAGAACCGGCTTCGCCCCAGAGCGGCAATTCAGTGCCATGGCCAGGATGCGGGCCACGGTGGTTTTGCCGATGCCGCGATGCCCGCTAAAAATGTAGCCGTGGGCGATCCGGTCCTGCTCGATGGCATTCTGCAGCGTGCGGGTGACGTGCTCCTGGCCGATGACGTCAGAGAATTTTTGGGGACGGTATTTGCGCGCCAGGACCTGATAGCTCATGCCGAATGTCTGATTATACCGTGGAGCGGGGAACGTCTTTCCCGGGGGAAAGTGAAGTAGCGGTGGCGGGCTGCCCGAGTCGGGGTAAGGTTGATCGAATGATCGGTGATCGGGTCATCGGATGATCTGAGACCATATGGGACGAGGACGCCAATGGGATTTTGCATCTGAACGTCCTTCAACTGACCGCTCGAAGACCTCAGATCACAGGATCACCCGATGATCCGATCTCCTTGCGCATGCGCCTTTGCGGGAGTACCCTCATGCATCAGTTTATTGTTATTGCGGTCATGCGGCGGCCCGATTGAGAGGTCTGACTATGCAACTAAGAATGAGCACCCGCACCGTCGATGGCGTCATGGTAGTGGATTGCAGCGGGCGCATCGTCTTCGGCGAAGAATCGGCGAGCTTGCGCGATATCGTCAAGAAGCTGCTCGCGCAGTCTCCGAGGGTTGTGCTCAACATGCATGACGTCACGCACGTCGATAGCGGTGGCCTCGGCACACTGGTCTCGCTTTACACGACGGCCCGGAATGCCGGAGGCGCGGTGAAGCTGGCAAAACTCAGTCAACGAGTCGGCGATCTTTTGCAGATTACGAAGCTGTTTACGATTTTTGATGTGTATGACGATGAAGTGAAGGCTGCCAAGTCGTTCGCGCAGACGGCAGCATGAAGTGGTTCAGATCAGCCGATGATGCGACCGCCACGTTGCGTGGTTATCAGTTGAGATCGTTCAACTCGATGGGGACGTACGACATGGTACCGCCGTTCGGCGGAGGATTATCCACCAAAACCAGGGAGCGGATCTGCCCGTCGTAGGGCGTGTAAATCTGGTTCAGAAGCTGCGTCTTACTGCCTGCTGGGGTCACGATCACCATGATTCTGGCGAGATCGGTGCTGCTCACCGTATTAAATGGTACGTAGATGCTCGCCTGCCCAAACTGCAACCCAGAAGTCACTGGCGCTAGCTGTGTGATGTCGGTTCCAGGCGCGGCCATGTAGACATCCAGGCTGCCTGGAGCGCTGGGGGACGCATCGATCACGCGCAGCTCCACCTGCCCGGGCAGAGGGGCCGTGTTGTTGTCGAGGATGGTGATCTCAGTGGCGGAAGCATAAAGTCCGGTCAACAGGAGCGTCGACTGGGACGTGGAAGCAAGGCTCAGAGTCTTACCGTTGATTAGCGGCGTGGTGCTGCCTGTGAGAGACACAGCCAGTTGGTCGCTTCCCGCCGAAGTGGATTGGTATCCCGAGACCGGCGCCGCGTTCCCAAAGCTGAGATCCGTAAACGCGTTTTTTCCGTTCACGGAAACATTGAGACTGTCGGGAGCGTTGGGGATGGCCTGCACGACCCGGAGCTGAGCCGTGTTGTGGCTTGCGCCGCAGCCGGCGCCCAACAAGCCGGTGGCAGTGATCACAATGACGAATGCCAGAACTCCAAGCAGGCGATACATAAGGCTCTCCGAAGAACAACGCTTGTACGGCGAGTCCGGTGGGCTTGTACGCTCGTGAGAGATGCAGCAGGCTGCGTCTCTACGCCGCGTATGTGACCGGATGAATTCAATATCGTAACCGTTGGCCCGTTACGCTTATGTGAATTTTGTGTGATGGGAAAGGCTGACGGAAGTGAGTGCAAGCGCGGCTCGAAAGGACCGTTAAATCCCAGGTTGGCGCATACGCAGGCACGCCAACCTGGGGCGCGGTCGTCCTACAGACTTACTGCACGTCGGTCAGTGTGTACAAGAGCGGCGGGTACGCCGCGCCGCCGGAATCGGTGATGATAATGGTTCGAATCGAGACCGTGGCGGTCAGCCCCGAAAGCGGCTCATTGTTAATTTGTGTCCGGCTGCCTGGCGCGGTGACGTATACCGTGAGGCTTCCGCTGGTAGAAACGCCGACATAGGGGCTTGCGTTGATTGGGGTGAGCTTCGACACTTGCGGCGTTACACCCGGGGTGCTGGGAGTGGTGCCGGGAGGCAGGATGTAGACGTCAAAGCCGCCGCCGACGGTTGCCGACGCGTTAATTGCTGCGTTGATGATACGGATGTTCACGTTGCCGGTGGTTGGGGCGGTGTTCGTATCCTGTTTCACCGAGGCGGCGTAGCCATTGCTCTGGCCGGATGTCGAGGTGGGCGAAGTTCCAGTCAGCACCACGGTGTAGGTATTCGAACCGCCGAGATTCAGCGGGCTGTTGATGTAGGGATTGGTGGAGGTTCCGGTCTGGAAAACCTCCATAGTGTCGCTGCCGGAGGTGATCGATTTGTATCCTGTATTGGGTTGCGTTCCGCCGAAATTAAGGTTCGAGTACAACAAGCTGCCGTTGATCCAGACGTCAAAGGCGGAGCCCAGGATATTGTTGGGCGAGGTTGCAATGGCATTAAAGACTCGAAAATCCGCATTGTTGGAGCCGCAGCTGGCGGCGAACGCCGCAATACCGACGAGGGCAACGGCGGAAAACAGGACTTTCACAGAACGGGGCATTCAGTTTCTCCGGAAGACAGTTTGATTGTCAGCAATTTCGTGCGATGTGTTCATCGTAGCTGCAGGTTTCACAGCCTTGTGTAAAGTTTTGTATGGAATGAATGTAGGTTATCACGAAGCGACATTCGGCGGCGTTATCGCGCCGCAGGGACGCGCGTTCGGTCCGCAGTATGATTCGATCTATGGCAGCGCGAAAAACGAAATCCATCCATCACGCTCGCAGCAAAACCGCGCCTGATCGGCGAGCAGAAGTTGTCCGCGTCATCCGCTCTTTGCCAAAGGGAACCGTTTCAACTTACGGAGCAATCGCCAAGGCGGCTGGTTGGATAGGGGCGGCACGGCAGGTGGTTCGGATTCTGCGGCAGGTTCCTGGCTTGCCCTGGCAGCGGGTGGTCGGTTCCGGGGGAGCAATCAAACTGCCCGGCGAAAGCGGCGCGGAGCAAAGATTCCGCCTGCAGATGGAAGGGGTGACGTTTCGCGGAGCGCGGGTCAATATGAAGAAACATGAGTTCCGATTCAAGAAGCGCAATCAAGAATCCGCTTGACGCGGCTTGCC
>DATJNC010000112.1:0-19936 GCA_035508395.1 Terriglobales bacterium
AGATTTTCCGTAAAGTTCATCCCCGGGACAGTAATAAAGGGCGGTATGAGTATCGACCCAGACTTTCAGGTCCGGATCGCCGTGGTAATGAACAGCGGGCGGGGCTTCCTCGGCGATTCCGATTGCAATCATGATTCTCTCCCATGTCGGTATCTTGGGATCTCGGGAAGCGCCCGAAGGCCAAAACAGTGCAGCCGCCAAGACCAGCACCGCCAATCCCAGGTACAGATCCGCGCGCTGAAAACGCAGCCTGACGCGTAGACCCCGAGGCTCCAGGTCAGCAGTCTCGATCGGCTCGGAGCCCTCGGGAAAATCCTCGCCTTCCGGCAGTTGTTCTTCGACGATCGTGAGAGCATCGCCGGACTCGCTTTCGAAGTGCGTATTCGAGTGGTCGTCTGACTGAGCATTTTCCGCTGTTTCCGCTCCGACAGGCCAGGCGGCCATCGGCAAGGGTTCGGCTTCATCAAGAGCACGATCCGAATCATTGCCGGGCGAATCCTGATACGAGCCTTCATTCGGAGCGTTGCCGTGGTTGTTGTTCCCCGATTGGGGATATGTCTGGTCGACTGGCCGCGGTTGAGTCTTTATTCCAGGCACGGTCCCGACTGGTTCCGCTGGCTTAGAACGAGCGCGACCGGGATCGGCGGGAGAGAGCGGCACACCACCTTCCTCTGTGGCAGGCGCAGAAGACAAATGGAAATCCTGGCTCTTCAACCACATTGAAGCCCAGTTACGCTGCAAGCGCTCACCCGGCCGGAGCGTCGCGTCACTGCAAGCTGGGCAGGAAGCATCCGCCGAAGGCAGCTGAGCGCCGCAGTGGCCGCATTTTGGCCACTCTGGTTTGGGAAGTGCACTGCCCTCAGTTTCCTGAAATTGCCGCCCGGCACTGGCACGATCATTGTGCTCTTGAATCGTGAAAGCGGCCGCCAGCAAGCCCTGAAAGGATTGCTCGTCGAGCGCCAGATTCGACCGGTTCGAGGCCATAAACCCGCGGGGCAGGGACTGGACTGCATGTATTGTAGTGCAACTCCAAGCGGCTGAAAATGAGGAAAAAACCGATGCCGGGTACTGAAGCATTGCCCGAAGGGAAGTTACTTAAGGCTGATTACTGCCTGGAAGAGCTGGGCTCCCAGCCTCCTCAAACAGGACTCCAAAGTGGGAAACGGTTCATGAGCTTTTGCTGAGAGTTGGTGGAAATTCCAGAAGCAGATCTCGTAAGTATAAGTAATGGAATACGATTTCTCGTGGCGAATACTTGGCGAAAGAGTTGCTTCTGAGATCAGCGGGTCGCGCCCCCAAGCTTGAACTGAAGGAGCAGACAAAAGGCAATGATTAATCTGGATCAAATCAAGATCACGCCGCGAGATAAAGAAGTGTTGCACCTGCTTGTACAGGGATGCAGCAACAAAGAGATCGCCAGCCATTTGAATATCAGCCCTCGCACCGTAAAGCAGCATCTGCGCACATTGTTCTTGCGCGCGGGCATTAAGGAAGGCCGGAAGCGAGTGAAGCTCGCCACCGCTATGTTCATTAAGGAGCAGGTGCAACCATGCAGCCACGCGATCGATTAAGCGCAAAGGAGATTCAGGTCGCCACACTGGTTTGGCAGGGCCTGACCAACAAAGACATCGCAGGCGTTCTGCATACCAGCGAGCAAGTCGTGAAGAACTATCTGCGCACGACCTTCGACAAACTAGGTGTCTGGACGCGTCTGGAGCTTGCCCTATACGTGGCCAGTCATGGCGGAGCGACCTGGCAGCCGAAGGCCGGAGCCTCCGCAGGCGGAGAGGCATGGAACGGTCCGGGTCAGAACGAACCTGGCCCCGATCTCGAAACGAGAGTAGCGGCCGCGAGTAGCGGAGCTGTCTAAATTTTTCTCTGGACGGCCGGGGATACGACCCGTGGGGTTGCATATTTCCGAAACAGCGCCACAGGGACCGTGGGTATTGTTCGGAGAGCATGGTCCGCTGGAGAGATCCCTGGGAGGAAGACCGTGCGGCAAGCAAGACAAGCCTCCTCGATAGCCGGTGACCGGTGCGGAATTCGACAAGAATTGCGGTCCGCAATAGCAATGGATTTCACACCCGGTCCGCCGGTTCCTCGCAAACGAGTCGCCTCCGACTTGCGGATTCATGGAATTAAGTTACACGTTTTCATCGCAATAACCGTCTTGAGAAGGGTTTAGCGTTCGTTCGAACCGCTTTGATGGTGGTTTCGGAATCTCGGTAATCAAATTGCTGGGTTACCTGCGGATTCGTTCGACCTTGCGCGAACGATCCATCGTTTTACCGCCCTAACTTCAGATCTTCAGATATTTGGATCGCGGCAGGAACTCCCAGGGCGGGCTGGACAGAGGTTGGTATGGCATATAAAGACATTTTCTGGATGGCCTGCGACTCGACCGAGCAGTTGCGAGCCGAGTACGGGCCATTTCACACTCGCGAGGAAGCTGAATCCGAGGCGCGCAAACTAGGGTTTGGATACCTTTTGCGCTACGAGCACCTTGTGGGTCCTGACGACGAGATCGAGGAAGTCCGCTGCGTATTTATAGAGCTGCAGGAGTCACCAACCGGTCCGCGCCCAGGCGTGACTTTCCACACGCGGTGCGCGACGTGCGGCGAAGCCGCGACACACGAAGTCTCGTGGCAGGCGGAAGTTTGGGCTGACATTCACGAGTTCGAGCACAGCCGCCATAAGGTCCGGCTCTTTGAGCATTCCCGCGCCGAGGGCTTGCGCGAAATTGGCGACTGGCGCAGCGCTGCATAATTCCGCTCTTATTCCACTTTCTCACTTGCGCGTCGACTTCGCACTGTCCCCTTTCCCCTCTCCTCTGAATCGGTTTGCAACCAAGGTAGTTTTTCTTCTCCGTTGCATTTCGGCTCGCTTCGCGCCAGCACAAAAAGACTCTGCTATGCTGCGCATCACGGCGGCGGAACGCCGCCGCCGATCCAAGGAGGCTAGCTTGAAAATTGATCTTGTCACGCGAGTGGCACTCATCGTTATAGCGGTTTGTCTGATGGTTGTGGCATTCCGACCCGTAGCACTTCCAGCAGTAGTCGAAGCCCAATCCGCTGGTCCGTATCCTTTCTATATCGAGCCCGGTTACCAGATGCTTCGTTCGCCAGATGCAAGCCAGCAGGTTTTGGGAAAAATGGTGATCGATATGCGAAACGGGAAGGTCTGGGGGTTCCCAACCTTGGGAGATTCTCCCTATCCGATCGACATTACGAGCAAAACGCCGCCAACGTCACATCCGATCTACCTTGGCAAATTTGCCTTCGGAGAAACAGAAAAAGAAAAGCAGTGAGGCGTTCCTTCTCCAACGGTCATCTCCAGATGCTCTATAATTTCGCGAACGGATGGCTCTCGCTTCAGGCACAAAACTCGGTCCCTACGAAATCCTCTCTCCGCTTGGCGCGGGTGGGATGGGTGAGGTGTATCGTGCGCGCGACGCGCGGTTAGGGCGCGACGTTGCGCTGAAGATTCTGCCCGAATCCCTCGCTCTCGACGCCGATCGTCTGCATCGTTTCGAGCAGGAAGCACGCGCGGTGGCGGCGCTCAATCATCCCAACATTCTCGCGGTATTTGATTTCGGTGAGCACAATGGAACGCCGTTCCTCGTGTCCGAGCTTTTGGAGGGAGAAAGCTTACGCGCCATCCTGGATCAAGGGCCTTTGCCGCAACGCAAGGCGATCGACTACGGAGTGCAAATCGCGCACGGTTTGGCCGCAGCGCACGACAAGGGAATCGTCCACCGCGATCTCAAGCCTGAGAATGTCTTCGTCACCAAAGATGGACGAATCAAAATCCTCGATTTTGGCTTAGCGAAACTTGCCCAAAGCGCTGGCTCGGGTTCAGACGAAGTTACGGTGACGAGCCCGCACACGGCGGTCGGAATGGTGATGGGCACAGCCAGTTACATGGCGCCCGAACAGGTGCGCGGGGGTGCCGTCGATGCCCGTACCGACATCTTCGCGTTTGGTGCAGTGCTGTATGAAATGTTGTCGGGCGCGCAGGCTTTTCGCCGCGATACCACGGCCGAGACCATGACCGCCGTGCTAAAGGATGATCCACAAGAATTGTCCGATCCCACGCGGCCGGTTGCTCCCACATTGGATCGCATCGTCCGGCGCTGTCTCGAGAAAAGCCCGGAGCAGCGCTTTCACTCGGCGCGGGATCTGTCCTTCGCCTTAAGTGCGCTATCTGGTACCGAAGCCAGCGGCGCAGCTCGGGTTGCCGCTGCGGCTGTTCCCAGTCGCCGTTCCATTCTGTCGTGGATTGCAGTGGCTGTGGCGCTGGCCGCCGTTGCCGTGGCGACGTGGGTCATCGCGCGGCGTCCAGGGCCGACAAAACGCGTGGAGTTTGCGCTCGAGGTTCCGGACGAAATGAGCATCAGCCACATGGCGCTCTCGCGCGACGGCTCGATGCTGGTCTTTGTTTCGCCGGAGGAGAGTTCCGACCTGCCCATGCTCTTCCTGCAGCGCGTAGGCGCGCCCAACGTTACGCCGATTGCTGGTACGCAAGGGGCAAGCTATCCCTTCTGGTCTCCCGATGGCACCTACATCGGATTCTTCGCTAACGGCAAGCTAGAAAAGATCGCAATCGCTGGAGGTGCGCCACAAGTTCTGGCCAGCGCGCTGGCGGGACGTGGTGGCAGTTGGGGAAGCCAGAACGTGATCATTTACTCCCCTGATCCGAGCGGCGGGATATGGCGGGTGAATTCCGATGGCACCGATAAAGCGGCCGTCACCGAGGGCCTGCTGAAAAATAGAAAAGAGGAACAGACGCACCGATGGCCGGTGTTCCTGCCCGATGGAAAACACTTTTTGTTTTTTGCGGGAACCTTCGCGCAAAGACGAGATGACGACAAGGTGAGCGGAATTTATCTTGGCTCTCTCGATGTCGAACAGGCAACCCTCATTCAGTTATGCCATTCCAGCTTCGGATACGACTCCGGGCATTTGTATTACACGAATGATGAACGGCAATTGGTGAGTGCCGATTTTGACAGCAGCTCCGGCAAATTAACAGGGAAGAGCGTGGTCATCGCCAATTCGGTCGGATATCAGCCTTCCACATTCTGGGCAGCACTGACGGTGGGAGGCGATGGCACCGTCATCTACAACACGGGCGTGGGGGCGGCACTTTCTGCACTTACCTGGGTAGACCGGTCGGGAAAAATTTTGTCGCAGGTAGGTGAACCAGCCGTGGTCGCGAATCCCACCCTCTCACCGGATGGCACTCGCGTTGCCGTCGATATCGCCGACTTGAAAACCGACAACGTAGATATCTGGCTCGAAAGCACGACCGGCGCAGGCAACACACGTTTTACTTTTGATCCCTCCGAAGAGGTAACTGGCATTTGGTCGCCCGATGGGAGGATGGTCGCCTGGCGTTCGGTTCCCCAAGAGGGCTGCGCCTTGTTCGAAAAACCCTCGAACAATCTCGAACGGGAAAGGAAGATCTATCAGGGAAATGTGTCCGACGACTTTATTCCGAACTCGTGGTCGCCCGATGGTCTGCACATTGTAGCCACGCATTGGACTATCAATCACCCCTATTTGGTCGAGGTCTCAGTCGCTGACGGAAAAGAAACACCATTGTTGAGCGGAAAACCCAATGAGATCGATGGCCAGATCTCGCCGGATGGAAAATGGATGGCCTACGCTTCCGACGAAACAGGTCAGTGGGAAATCTACGTTACTTCTTTCCCCGGTGCGGCCGGGAAGTGGCAGGTATCGCGCGGGGGCGGCACGGAGCCGCGCTGGCGCGGAGATGGCAAAGAACTTTTCTACATCGCATCCAGCGGCGTGCTGGAGTCAGTTTCTGTCAACGCTCGAGACGTTTTCGCTACGGGAACGCCATCACCGCTCTTCCAGGTCCACGGACGAGCCCCGATTTCCAGCACCGACTTCTTTACCTATGACGCGGCCAAAGATGGAAAGCAATTCCTGGTGAACCGTTACGTCAAACCGGAACACGTACCGCCGCTAAACATCCTGCTCAATATGCCCGTTAAGAATTAGAGGTGCTTTGCGGCTCACGGAAGGGCGCGTTTCTTTATTGCGTGCCGTCGACAACTCAGCGTCTGAGTTTTGAGGCCGCCGCCTGATCCAGCATCCATAACAATTCGCCATTTTCAAGCTGGACTTGTTGGGCGGGGGGTGGCGGCTGAGTATCGCCTTCGAGAACCTGCTTCACCATGTCGGCTTTGTCGGGTCCGCTGGCGAGAAAAATCACCTCGGCAGAGTTATCCAGCACCGGGTAGGTGAAGCTGATGCGATCAGTCTTGAATTTTTCCACCCAATTCGCGATCACCATCTTCGATTTTTCTTTGAGACCTTCCGAGCCCGGAAACAAAGATGCTGTGTGACCGTCCGGACCGAGGCCTAAGAAAATCAGGTCGAAACGTGGAAATTCATTTGGCTTGAGAGCGAAGAATCGAATGAGCTGAGCTTCGTACTCTGAAGCTGCCCGCGCGGCATCTGGATTTTCAGCCTTCACGCGGAAAACATTTTCCGAGGGTATGGCGATCTTCTTCAGCAGCGATTCGTTCACCATGCGGTAATTGCTGTCAGGGTGGTCGGGAGGAACGTGGCGCTCATCGCCGAAGAAAAGAAACGTTCGATTCCATGTGAAATCCGCGTGATTGGTTGCCAGCAGAGAGTAGAGGCTCTTGGGAGTCGAACCGCCGGAAAGAGCCACGGTGAAGCGGCCTCGTGCCGCGATCGCAGTGTTTCCGACACGCACGAACTCTTCAGCCGCAGCCAGGAACAGGTCAGCTGGAGTTGGAAGAACTTCGATCGTAGGATTTGCCGCCATGAAGGCTGATTCCTCGTTTCTCACCCGGCCAGCGAAACTCACGCTCTCTGAGGGTTCGGCTTCTCGCCCCAGCAAGCCAAAACCGGGCTTGCTAAGGGTCCCGGCTGCGCGCCGAATGACTTTGCTGGGAAGACCTCGTCCGCACTAACAAAGACAGGTTTCTGCAAGACGAGATTCTCAAACGAAACGGCAAGCTAAACAGCTCGATCTCCGCCCAGTTTACTTTTCAAAATCTCTCCAGCGCCGGCCATCGCGCTCAATGAGTTCCTCAGCTTCCTTCGGGCCCCAGGTTCCCGCTGGATAGTTCGGAAAATTCCGCGGTGGCAGCGCCTTCCAGACATCGAGAACAGGATTGACGATACTCCATCCCGCCTCGACCATATCGGCACGCTGAAACAGGGTTGCGTCTCCGATCATGCAATCGTGGAGCAGGCGCTCGTACCCGGTTGAAGGCGTTTGGCCGAAATAGTCGGAGTATTCAAAATCCATGTTGACCTCGCCCAATTGCATGGCGGGTCCTGGAGTCTTCGCCGCGAAACGGAGCGAGATGCCCTCTTCTGGCTGGATGTGGAGAACAAGTTGGTTGGGCATCATGTTCTCGACCGGCGTATCGCGAAACAGCATGAATGGCGCCCGACGGAATTGAATAACAACATGCGTATTGCGGCTCGGCAGACGCTTCCCCGTGCGCAGGTAAAAAGGAACGCTGGCCCAACGCCAATTGTCAATCAACAGCCGCATGGCAACGAACGTCTCGGTGCGTGAATCCGCAGGTACTCCCTCTTCGGAACGATAGGCCGGCACACGCTTGCCGTCGACAACGCCTTCGCCATACTGGCCGCGAACCGTCTTGCTGAGCACGTCTTCGGAGCTGAATGGCTGAATGGCGTGCAGAATCTTCGCCTGCTCGTCGCGCACCGCATCGGCTTCGAACGATACGGGTGGTTCCATCGCCGTCAGCGTAATGAGCTGCATGATGTGGTTGGGCACCATATCGCGGAGCGCACCGGCGGTATCGTAATAGCCGCCCCGCTTTTCCACTCCCACGGTTTCAGCGACCGAAATCTGGATGTGATCGATGTAGCGGCGATTCCAGATCGGCTCAAAGATCCCGTTGGCGAAACGAAAGGCCAGGATGTTCTGAACCGTCTCTTTCCCAAGATAGTGATCGATGCGGTATATCTGATGTTCAGCGACCACTTTGAGGAGTTGCTCGTTGAGCGCCTTGGCGGAGTCGAGATCGTGGCCGAACGGCTTTTCGATGATCACCCGCCGCCAGTGACCGTTGTCTTCCTTCATCAAGCCGACACCCGACAGACGCGTCACGATATCGCCAAAATAATTAGGCGCCGTAGCGAGATAAAAGAAATAGTTACCCTTACTGTCGTGGTCCTTATCAGCTTTTTCAACGGCGTCTTTAATTTGTGCGTAAGTGTCGGGGTTATCGAAATCCCCCGCGCGATAGTAGATCCGGCGGATGAACCAGTCCCAGAGGTCATTGTCGATCGGCCCACTGGCGAAGTGCTTGAAATCTTCCGTCATTTTCTTTCGGGCATCCTCATCACTCATGGGACTGCGGCCGAGCCCGACAATGGCGAATTCCCGCGAGAGCAGCCCTTGGCTGGCCAGGTTATAGAGTGCGGGGATCAGCTTGCGGCGCGTGAGATCGCCGGAAAAGCCAAAGATCACCATGACGCAGGGATCGGCGACGCGGCCGACGCGGGGCTTGATAGCGGCGGGCAGGACTTCTGTTTGAGCCATTATGTTCCTCTTTCAAGCGGTTGGGACTTAAACCTTCGACTTACGCTTTATTAGACTAAGTGCCTGTAAGTTACGAGTTACAAGCCTGAGCGGATGAACCAGCGCGCGGTTTACGACGCCTTTACCGCGGGCTCTTCTGCGATCTTCGGTTCTATGTGGCCACCAAACTTCTGCCTCATGGCCGATAGCATCTTATCGGCAAACGTGTGCTCCTGACGCGAGCGGAACCGCGCGAACAAGGCTGCCGTTAGCACCTCTGCGGGCACAGCTTCTTCAATCGCCGCCTGGATCGTCCAACGCCCTTCGCCCGAGTCTTGCACGTAGCCGCTGTATTCGGCGAGTGTGGGATTTTCGACCAGCGCCATCGCGGTCAGATCTAGCAGCCAGGAACTGATCACGCTGCCTCGCCGCCACACTTCCGCGATATCTGGCAGATTGAGATCGTAGCGAATGTCTGCTGGCAGGTCTTTGCTGATGGCGTTCTTGAAAATGTCGAAACCTTCCGCGTAAGCCTGCATGATGCCGTACTCGATTCCGTTGTGAACCATCTTCACAAAATGGCCGGAACCGGAAGGGCCGCAGTGGATGTAGCCCTCTTCAGAGGTACCTCCCAATTTTTCCCGCCCGGGTGTGCGCGGTATGTCACCGCGCCCCGGAGCAAGAGTTTTGAAGATCGGGTCAAGCCGCTGCACGGCTTCGTTCGGGCCGCCAATCATCATGCAGTAGCCGCGCTCAAGCCCCCAGACACCGCCGCTGGTTCCCACATCGACATAGTGCACGCCCTTGATCGCGCACTTCCTAGAACGCCTGACGTCATCTTTGAAGAACGAATTGCCGCCATCGATGATGGTGTCGCCACTCTGCATCAGTGACAGCAGCGTCTCGACAGTTTTCTCCGTGGCATCACCGGACGGCACCATGACCCACGCGGCGCGGGGTGGGGCCAACTTCGCGACAAGATCCTCCAGCGACGAGGAGCCCGTTGCCCCTTCTCCGGCCACCTCTTTCACCGCAGACGGACTAAGATCCGATACGACAAGCTTGTGGCCGCCGCGCATCAGGCGCCGCGTCATGTTCGCTCCCATGCGGCCCAGACCTACCATTCCTAATTGCATTGTGGCTCCTTGGTCCGATAGTTCGGCACGAGCAGTTTGCACCAGTCGCGCAGATCTTCTTCCTCTGAATTTGGAGTGCAAGTGCCGCCTTTACG
Source organism: Terriglobales bacterium (assembly GCA_035508395.1). Taxonomy (GTDB): domain Bacteria; phylum Acidobacteriota; class Terriglobia; order Terriglobales; family Acidobacteriaceae; genus Acidiflorens. The sequence goes on from DATJNC010000112.1 coordinate 9,794, forward strand.
AGCGCGGCTTGTCGTGTCGACCCCGTCTACAGCCCCTGCCCCACAAGCTCTGCCAGTTTTTTCAATCCGGCCGTTACATCGCTTCCCAAATGGACGCGCAAGGCGCGACGATTGCGTTCGGCCAGCACGGCAAAATCACCACGGGCTTGCGCTGCTTTCACCACCCCAAAGGTATATTTCTGTCCCGGAACCGGAAGATCGGCCGCATCGTCGCAGGTGATTTGCAGGAAGACTCCGCTGTTCGGGCCGCCTTTGTACGCTTGTCCAGTGGAGTGGAGAAAACGAGGTCCAAAACCCAGACAGGTCGCGACTCGCTTTTTGTCGCGCACGCTTGTTCGCAGCGATTGCAACAACTCCTCATGTGAGTTATTCATCTCAACATAGGCTAGCACCGCAAAATAATCGCCAGGTTTTATGCGCGCCAGATGCGCCCGCAAGTAGTTCGCCAACGACGGGCTCGAGCCTGCGACCTTGGCCAGATCGGCGGCATTCTTCTCGTCAGTGAACAGCTTGAATCCAGCCTCTTCGAGCACCGGTTTTTCCGCCGGCAAAGAGCCTTTGCTCTCGTACTCTGATGTCAGCTTCCTGGTTTCGACCTTGCTGGCCTCGACGTCAGGCTGATTGAACGCGTTAATTCCGATAATGGAGCCGGCGACGGCCGTCGCAATTTCCCAGCGGAAAAATTCCTGACCGAGGTCGTACGTATCCGCTATCGCAATACGCACAACCGGCTGCCCGACCCTTTCGAGTGCCGCCACTTGGGCATCTTGCCCCGGATCAGCCTCGCCTTCCAGTCGCAGATAGGCGAAGACCCGATCATGCCCGTAGACTTCAGGCGCGCCAAGCGCCTCCCGATCGACAGGAATAATGCCTTTACCGATTTTCCCCGTTGATTCCGCTAATAACTGCTCGAGCCACGCCCCGAGGTCACCAATTCCATTCGAGGCGATCAGCGTTACCTTATCCCGTCCCAGCTTGTTCGCTGATCCGAGAATAATGCCGAGCAAAACGCCAGGATTTTCTCCGACAGGCGTCGAGGGCGCGCAGGCGTCGACCATCTGCTTGGTGCGCTCCAGAAACTTGTCGGTGTCGAGCCCCATGCCGGCGGCGGGAATCATGCCGAAGTTCGAAAGCGCAGAATAGCGCCCGCCGATCGAGGGCACTCCATAAAAAATGTGGCGGAAGCGATCTTTCTCAGCGACGAACTGCATCTTCGAGCCCGGGTCAGTGATGGCGATGAAATGCTCCCCCGCCCTGTCAGCGCCAATCGTCTGCTTGACGCGCTCGAAGAAATATTGCTTGTAGATATTCGGTTCGAGCGTGCTGCCGGATTTACTGGAGACAATGAAGAGCGTCTTGGCAAGATTGATCTTGCTTTCTACACTCTTGATCTGCGCGGGATCGGTCGAGTCGAGAATGTGTAGGCGAGGAAATCCGACGCTTTGTGGGTAAGTCAACGAGAGAACTTCCGGACACAAGCTCGATCCGCCCATGCCAAGAAGCAGGATGTCGGAAAAGCCCGCGGCCTTTACTTCGGCGGCGAAGTCTTTCAGGCGCTTTGCATCCGCCAGTTGCTCATCGACAACGGCAAGCCAGCCGAGCCAGGCAGCTTCATCTCCGTTGGTCCAGAGCGAGGCATCTTTCTGCCACAGCAGCCTTACTTTTCCCAGAGCCCGCCAGTCGTTAAGGTTTTTTTTTACGGCAGTATCAAGATCGGTGGGCAAACTCGCGCTCTGCTGATTCACCTTCGGAGTTCCTGGACGCGGCGAATTCTTTTCCACCGCTTCGAGCAGCTTGTCGAAGGCGTCGGCAAAAAGCTTCACGCCATCCACGGTCAGTTTATCGGTGATCTCCTTCATTGAGATGCCGGCCGCAGCGAGATCCGACATCGTCTTACGCGCACCATCGGTATCCTCGGTCAGGCTTTGCCGCGGCTTGCCATGGTCGCGGAAAGCATCAAGCGTCGCCGGGGGCACCGTATTGACTGTGTCGGGACCAATCAAGTCTTCAACGTAGATCACGTCACGATACTTCGGATTCTTCGTGCTCGTGCTTGCCCACAGCACTCGTTGTGTCTGCGCACCTTTTGCCGCCAGCGCCTTCCACCGCGGAGAAGAAAAAATCTGTTCATACGCCTGGTAGGTCAGTTTGCCATTCGCAATCGCGACCTTGCCCTGAACACTCTGGAGCTTCGCCTTGCGTGCAGGATCCGATTCCGTTTTCAACTTGTCTGCGGCAGTCGAATCGACGAGCGTGTCAATTCGGCTGATGAAAAAGCTGGCCACGCTGGCGATTTTGCTGACATCGCCCCCACTGGCTGCGAACTTCTCCACACCATCGATATACGCCGCCGCGACTTCCTCATACACTTCCTGCGCGAACAGCAGCGTTACATTGACGTTGATGCCTTCACTGATCAACTGGCGGAACGCTGGTATGCCCGCCGCTGTTCCTGGAACCTTGATCATGAGGTTGTCGCGCCCCACCGACTTCCAAAGCCGGCGCGCCTCCTCGAGAGTGCCATTCGTATCGTTGGCAAGATAAGGTGAGACTTCGAGGCTGACGTATCCATCACGCTTCTTTGTGCTCTGATACACCGACCGCAGCAGATCAGCGGCATCCTGAATATCGCGGATCGCCAGCAATTCGTAGCGCCCCTTCGCGTCGAGATCCCTGCGGTTCGCGAGCGAATTGAGAAAATCCTGGTAGAGGGTCGAATCGGCCACCGCCTTTTCAAAAATCGACGGGTTCGAAGTCATCCCCCGAAGTCCATCCTCATCGATCAAACGTTGCAGTTCGCCGCCTTTGAGCAAATCGCGGCGGATGTAGTCGAGCCAGATTGACTGGCCGAACGTCTCAAGTTGCTTCAATGGATTCGCGGCTTTTGCGGTTTCGAGGGTGCCAACGGGATTCATAACGTCTCCTGACTACAAGAGGCGGCCAGAATAGCCGCCGCAGATTAATAATTTGTTACTTTCCGACCAACTCGCGAGCCGCCTGTACGATCGCCTCGGGAGTAAATCCAAACTTCTTTTGCAAATCCTTGATCGGAGCCGAAGCTCCAAACGTGTGCATGCCGATCACGCGGCCTTTCGGCCCAACATACCGGGACCACCCAAGCACGGCGGCCTGCTCCACGGCAACGCGCGCGGTCACGTCGGGCGGAAGAACCTGATCGCGATAGCTCTGATCCTGATGTTCGAACAACTCCCACGATGGGAGACTTACGACGCGGGCGCGAATGCCATCCGCCTTGAGCTTTTCATAAGCAGCGACGCAGAGATAAACCTCGCTCCCCGTGGCTATCAGAATTACCTGCGGCTTCCCGCTCTCGGCGTCGGCAAGAATGTATCCGCCGCGGGCCACTCCCACTGCTGAGCCGTATTTCGTGCGGTCGAAGGTCGGCACCACCTGCCGCGTCAAAATCAGCGCCACCGGCTCCTTCTTCAACTTCATGATGATTTTCCAAGCCTCAAGAACTTCGTTCGCATCGGCCGGGCGCATGGTGATCAATCCCGGCACCGCGCGCAGCGTGGGCAGCTGTTCAATCGGTTGATGCGTCGGTCCATCTTCTCCCAAGCCGATCGAATCATGCGTGTAAATCCAGATCGCGGGAATCTCCATCAGCGCCGAGAGCCGAATCGGGTTCTTCATGTAATCGGAGAAGATGAGAAATGTCGACCCGTAGGCGCGCAGGTACGATACCGTCATCCCATTTACGATGGCGCCCATCACGTGTTCGCGAATGCCGAAGTGGAAGTTGCGCGCGTTATATTGCTTCGCCTCGAAATCGCCCGCGCCGTCGAAGGTTAGACGTGTCTTGGTCGAGGGGTACAAATCGGCCGATCCGCCCATGAGCCACAGATCATTCTTGGCAATCGCATTCAAAACCTTCGACGACGAGTCTCGCGTTGCCAGCCCTTTCGCGTCGGCGGCAAATGCCGGAAGCTCCTTGTCCCAGCCATCGGGTAGATCGCGCCGCTCCATGCGCTCAAACTGATCCGCCAGCTCCGGATACTGCTTCGAATATTTCTGATACAGCGCGCGCCAGTCGGTGCTCAGTTTGTGGCCGCGCTTGCCCATCACGTCGCGGAAGTTCTCGCGCACTCCATCGGGCACCAGGAAGTGCGCATCCTCCGGCCACCCATAAAAGCGCTTCGCCAGTTTGACTTCGTCTTCACCCAGCGGCTCGCCATGAGCTTCTTTCGTGTCCTGCCGGTTCGGCGCGCCATAGCCAATGTGGCTGTCGACGATAATGAACTTCGGCCGATCGGTCACGCTGAGCGCATGACGATAGGCACTGGCAAGCGCATCCAGATCATTCGCATCGTGTACATGCGAAACATCCCATCCGTAGGCTTTGAATCGCGCCCCGATGTCCTCGTCAAAGGCGAGTTCCGTCTTGCCTTCAATCGTGATCTGGTTGTTGTCGTAAATCCAGCAGAGATTTCCCAGCTTCAGATGGCCGGCGACCGAAGCGGCTTCCGACGAAATTCCTTCCATCATGTCGCCGTCACCGCAGAAAGCCCAGATGTTGTAGTTGAAAATATCGAACCCGGGACGATTAAAATGCGCCGCCAGCCACTTCTGGGCAATCGCCATTCCCACGCTATTCGCGACCCCTTGGCCAAGCGGTCCAGTGGTGGTTTCAACGCCGGTCGTTAATCCATACTCGGGATGCCCCGGGGTCTTACTTCCGAGCTGCCGAAAGTTCTTGATCTCGTCGAGCGACACAGCGGGGGTGGAAAGAATCTTGCCTTCTGCGGTTACCTCGCGCACGCCCGTTAGATGGAGCAAAGAATAAAGGAGCATCGACGCGTGTCCGTTTGAGAGCACGAAGCGGTCGCGATTCGGCCAACATGGATCTTCCGGATCAAAACGCAAGAACTGCTGCCAAAGGCAATAAGCGACGGGCGCCAGAGCCATCGGCGTTCCCGGATGCCCTGAGTTCGCCTTTTGTACCGCATCCATCGAAAGCGTTCGAATGGTATTGATTGACAACTGTTCGAGCTGCTTTCCCGTGACTACCGCCTGGTCACTGACAGCCATTCATCACTCCTTGGATCAGCGTGTGCCGTCTTTCTCTTTTTAGATGAAGAAGAACCCGATTCGATACGCGACACGCTAAATTATTCGATTTCTGTTGGTTCGCTAATTTACGTGATTGGGCTTGCAAATCAGGGTTGATTTTACACCGTTGAGCGGCAAGCCGTTGGACGCGTACGTCCGAATGGAAGGAACAAATGGCTGTTGCTTCTGAGAGGTCGCGCAGGCTTTTACGTAAGGTAGATTTTCCCCTGCGAGATGCGGTGCTGCAGCGTCGCGGCTAACTGGTCCACCTCAGTGGCCGACATATTTAGCGTATCCGATTGAAGCATGGGAATTCGATTGCTGCCCACCGCGTCGCGCCGGATCTGGATTAACAGTGCCTGCAGCGCCTGGGCATCATATTTCTGCGGCGTCATCCGAATCAACTCCTGCAGCGCACCGCCAACCGACATACCTTTGCGATACGGCCGTTCGCTGGTCATGGCATCGAACGTGTCCGCTAGGGCGATGATCCGAACCGACTGTGGCATCTCCTCGCCGTGCAGCCCATCCGGATAGCCCGAACCATCTCCGCGTTCGTGATGCCAGCGCACGATTTCTGGAATCTTCGGCCAGGGAAATTGCACGTGACTCACGATCTGATGACCGACGACCGTATGGTCGCGCATAGCCCGAGATTCCTCGTCATCCAGCGATGACGGTTTCTCAAATAGTCGCTTATCGACCGCGACCTTCCCAATATCGTGCAAATATCCCGCCGATCGCAGCGAGGCGACCTCGTTCGGATCCAGCCCCATCGCCTCACCGATGGCCTGCGCATAGCGGCCAACCCGCAGCGAGTGGCCGTGGATATTGACGTGTTTTACGTCGATCGCGGTCGCGAATGCCTCGAGCGCGTTGTCGTAGAAACCATGAAGCGAGGCCAGCAGTCGCAGGTTTTCAGAAACGCGTTGCGCCAGGGTCTGGCTCAGGCTGTGATTCTGGATTGCCAGCGCCATGTAGTTGCCCAACATCTCCACCGCGTCGAGGGCATCCTCTTCGTAAAGCGCATCGCCCGGCCGTCGTCCCAACGCAATGACTCCAACCAGTTTTCCGCGAACCTTCAGCGCGCAGATGCATTTAAAAAGCTCCGGCGCCACATTGCCGTTCGAACTCAGAAAGACGTCGATCGTGGAGCTGTTCAGCAGAACTGGCCCAACCGCCGCGCTCAGGGTATGAATGTGTCGGGGCAGGAGTGGCATTACAGCCGGGTCGGGAAGCAGCGCGAATCCCTGCGCGTCCAGCGAAGTGAGCATCGAGGGACGCTCGCCGAATGAAAACAGCACGCCTTCCCGCGCGCCCGCCGCCTCTATGACGGCTGACAACATGGTGTGCGCGGTCTGGCGGAAGTCGCGGTCTGCCGTCAGCTCTGGTCCCAGGTCGGCCAGTGCTTCGACGGTCTTCAAGAGCTTCTTGAGATTGGTTCCCTGCAATGCTCCCTGCGGAGTTCGTGCCACTACCCAGAGCCTAACCAGCGTAGCATGCACATCCGTTCGTTCATTGTTGGTTAGTTTGGTCCCCAACATTGCTTTGTGAATGCCTCTGCCTTGGTTCTTTAAGCCTGCGACTTATCCTTTTCATCTTGTTGACACTTCCGATTCACGGGAGCACCGGACTTACCTTGACAGTCGCGGGAAGTTGCCGCATACTCGCCCCAATTTACACAAAAAGCGCCGCTGCGTTTGCCGGTCTGGGACTGGCAATCCATCTAACTGAGAGCAAGCCGTGGTTGTACCGGAGTCAGAGCCAGGCTCTTTCGGAAAAGTGACGAACAGTACCGTGAGTCACGACTCCCGGAAGGAAATGGCGCTCCACCTCATCGCCAATCGCGAAGAAATCCTGCTGCTTTCCACTCTAAAAAATCTGGTTTCCTCGGGCGAGCACCGCCTTGATCCGATGCTGGCTGCTATTGCCGATGGCGCGCGTCGTTTGACCGGAGCGTCCGGCGCCGCTCTCGCCATGTGGAAGGATGGCGCCATGATTTGCCGCGGCCGCAGTGGCGAAACCGCTCCGCCCCTGGGCGCCCAGTTGAGCACCGATTCGGGCATCTCCGGCGAATGCCTTCGCACCGGGAAAACGCAGCATTGCTTGGATACAGCAAACAGCCCGCTGGTCGACGCGGAGGTGTGCCGCAGCCTCGGATTGCGTTCCATTGCTGTTTTGCCCATTCAGGGCTGGCGCGGCGTCAACGGAATCCTGGAAGTCTTCTCCACCGAGCCCGAGGCCTTCACCCAGCATCATCTTGCACTTCTCGAAAACCTCGCGATGCTCGCCGAGCGAGCACGCGCCTTGCAACCACACGGCGCCACTCGACTCACCGCCAAAGAGCCGCTGGCCAAGCCAGCGCCCGTAGGCATCCTGCCCGCTTCCGATCGCGTCGAGGATGTTGCTCTCGCCTTCGTCGGGCGTCGCCACCGTCCGCTTGTGGTAGGAGCAATCAGTGTCGCGGTGCTGGCACTTCTCGCCTTTGTTATATGGTTGGGTTGGCGCGGTCCCAACGAAGGCACGCGCAAGGCGCACGCCGCCGCGCCTCCTGTTGCATCTGCCGGAATTACCGTTCATCCCTCAACCCATCTTCCTGACGACGACCCTGTTTGGAAGCCGAATCCGGGTGGCGAGGTGCTGATCTCGCTGGGAGGCAAACCCTCGCCCGGATCGGCGGTGAGATCCGCTTCAAAGGTCGACGTGATTCAGCCGAGCAAGTCTTCTCAAGGTGTGCCACCTTTAAAGGCTGACGCCGCCAACATTCCCAAGTCTGACCAATCCCACTCACGGGCAGATCAGAGCCCGGAGGGAAGCGCGAGCAATAACGGCAAGTACAGCCCCGAAACTGAGCTGGCTGCTCCCGCTGGCGCGCCCGTATTTCCTGGTCAACCATCGAACCTTGGGCCTGCGAATCCTTGGGCTTTGAATGGGGTCCTGACTGCTAAAGCAACGCCGCCCACCTTAGTTGCGCCGATCTCGCAAGGCGTCTCCGGCGGCCGACTGTTGAGCCGGGTTGCGCCGATTTATCCCGATGCAGCTCAAAGCCAGCGAATTCAGGGCCGAGTCGTAGTGGATGCGATGGTGATGGAAGATGGATCGATCGGCGAGCTAAAGGTAGTGCAGGGTCAACCGATGCTGGCTCAGTCGGCGGTCGAAGCGGTAAAGCACTGGCGCTACCAACCCTTCGTGCTCGATGGAAAGCCCATTCAGAGAGAGACGACGATTACCATCGACTTCAGGCTCGCGCCGAAAACGCGGTGAGAACGTTGCCGGTCTGAAGGATCGCTGAGAAGGTCACAGGGCAGCGGCAAGATCACACGCCAACTGGAAACGGCTTGGTATGTGCTTCCGAGCTTACAGAAAATCCCGCGAACCGTCCCTGCAACAGCGACATCAGCCCAGTGCACCAGTAGCCGACCACAAAAAGCAGCAGGAAGGGAACGGTAAAGTAATTCTCGTTTTCGATGGCGTAATAAACGGTCAGGGCAAAATAAGATCCGATCGCCAGTTCGACCCAAGGAATCCACCCCAGACGCTTGCGGTATTTTGCCGCGCCGCCGACCTTGTCTTTCTTCGATTCCACACGGTACTTCGGGGTGCGCGCAAATGCTGTCTGCTTTCCAATCAAAGCTTCCAAGACCGCGCGCGTGTTTGTAATCGTCAACCCAATTCCGAGTGCCATCAGCAACGGCAGAAAGAGCAGCGACCGAAACCACGACTTCGGAAAAAGTTCTCTTTGCGACACAAGATAAAAGCTGGAGATCGAAAACGTCGAAGCCATAAATAAGGGCAGGTCGATATAAAGCATCTGAAACCAGCCCTGGTAGAAACGGATGATCATCGCTGGGAGAAGCAAGACCGAGAGAACAATCATCAGTGGGTAACTGAGATTCGCGGTCAGGTGATACCAGGCCTCGATCTTCTGGTGCCGCGAAACGTCACTCGAAAGAATTCTGGGCAGAATCTTTTTCGAGACCTGAATCAAACCTTTCGCCCACCGCGCTTGCTGCGTCTTAAATGCGGTCATCTCGACGGGCAGCTCTGCCGGGCATTCGACATCCTGCAGGTAGACGAACTTCCAGCCCTTGAGCTGCGCGCGGTATGAAAGATCGGTGTCTTCGGTAAGGGTGTCGTGCTCCCAACCGCCCGCCTCTTCTATTGCCTTTCGCCGCCACATGCCGGCCGTGCCATTAAAATTGAAAAATACTCCGCTGCGCGCCCGCCCTGAATGTTCGAGCACAAAATGGCCGTCCAGCAGAATGGCTTCAACTTCGGTCAGCAAGGAATAATTCCGATTAATGTGCGTCCACCGCGTTTGTACCATTCCGACCTTGGGATCGGTGAAATGGTCGATGCACTTGCGCAGAAAATCGGGTGGCGGAACGAAGTCAGCGTCGAAAATTGCGACGAACTCGCCCTTGGCCGATTTCAGTCCTGCTTCGAGAGCGCCGGCCTTGAATCCATGACGATTCTCGCGGTGAATGTAGGTAACCGGGTTGCCCAGCGCAGCGTAACGCTCGACTAGAGCCCGCGCGACCTCCGTTGTCTCGTCGGTGGAGTCGTCGAGCAGCTGGATGTCCAGTTTTTCCTTCGGATAGTCGAGCCGGCAAACCGAATCGAGCAGCCGATCGACCACATACTGTTCGTTGAAGATCGGAAGTTGCACCGTGATGCGCGGCAGATCGACGAAATGGCCGGGCGGGTCGGTCGTCTTGTTCTTTTTCTTCTTGTAATAAAGATAGACCAGCCAGTAACGGTGCCCACCATATGCCGCCAGGATGATCAGCACGATGAAATAAGGAATCAGCAGCGCCAGATCGAAGGCATTGACCTGGTAAAGTCCCTGGAAAGTCTTATCCAGAAAGTGCTGACGAAGATACGGCCCTAACCCCTTTGAGGCAAGGATCAGCGACAGGGCGGAAGGTTTGAAAAAGAAACGCATGAGGAGCGCAGAAACCATCCAGGCCAAAAGGATAGGACGGTGGAATCAGACATTGTACCTGAGGAGTTTTACGGGGTCGGTGACCGGCGCTGTCGGGAGCCTTCGAGAGGACGGTACCCCCTCCCCCC